>NZ_JBZFLI010000002.1:0-469520 GCF_058315175.1 Metabacillus sp. RB-C-LZQ-3-1
GTTGAACCAAATGGCATTTATAAAATGGGAAGATAGGAATATGTAGAGATTTGTCGATTTGTGTGTTGCTTTGCTTATTGTCAAAAGTGGTAAGCCTCATCTTTATACTAATTTACGCTAGAATACGGTAAAACCAGCATAGTAAAATAGTCCTGTTTATAAATTAGGGAGAAAATCCGACTTTTTTTTACAAAGTCTTAATAGACTTTAAGACTATTATTTCATACAATTAGAGATGGAATTAACACATTTCGACATTATACGATTCGCAACTACGTTTCATTTTGTGGGGGGATATTATGAATTTTTTTTCAAATACAATCACAAGTTTAGAAAAAGCTATTTCTCAATCAACAGCAAAACAAAGAGTTATCTCTAATAATATTGCAAATGTTGATACCCCGAATTATAAAGCTCAAGATGTTCGGTTTAATACTGCATTAACAAATGAAATGCAAAAGCTTCAAGCAAAAAAGACAAACAGTAAGCATTTAGAGTTTGGTGGTTCAAATTCTTCTAGTTATCGAATCGTAACGAAGAATAATACAAACTACAACCATAACGGAAATAATGTTGATATAGATCAAGAAATGACCGAAATGGCAAAAAATCAAATTCAATATAATGCATTAATTGAAAGGTTAAGCGGGAAATTTAATTCATTAAAAACGGTAATAAAAGGTGGCAATTAACAATGTCTATTTTTCATTCAATCAATACATCGGGTTCGGCATTAACAGCTCAACGAGTAAGAATGGATGTTATTTCCTCAAATATGGCGAACATGGATACAACAAGAGGAGAATATGTGAACGGTGAATGGCAACCATATCGTAGAAAAATGGTTGTGACCCAACCACAAGGAGGTCAGTTTTCTTCTTTTTTAAGTAAGGCTATGGGCTCAAAGGAAATGTCAGGTGGGGTAAAGGTAACTGAAATTACTGAGGATGATACTCCCTTTGAACTCATATATGATCCAGAACACCCGGATGCTAATAATGAAGGTTATGTAGCAATGCCTAATGTTGATCCGTTGAAGGAAATGGTCGACCTCATTAGCAGTACAAGGTCATATGAAGCAAATGTAACGGTTATGAATGCATCTAAAGGAATGCTAATGAAGGCATTAGAAATAGGGAAATAGGTGATAGAGATGATTAATAGTGTGAATCCTTTCCAGTTAACAAATCAACCCGTTCAAGTACAGCCCAAGTTTACGGCTGGTAACATAACTCAATCAGAAAACAAGGCAAGCTTTGGAGATGTGTTAAAGAAAGCAATTGATCATGTTAATAAAGCACAAATAGAATCAGATAAAATGACAGAAGCATTGGCGAGTGGGAAAAATATTGAACTTCATGATGTTATGATTACTGCCCAAAAATCTAGTATCACACTTTTAACAGCAGTGGAAGTGAGAAATAAAGCAATTGAAGCCTATCAAGAAATGATGAGAATGCAAGTATAGGCATTTTGAAATTTTACAGAATTTATTTAGAAAAGATCAGGAAGGATAAAAGACTTAAAGAAGATCATATAAAGAAACGGAGACTTTCGCCATTAGGATTAGGTGACAGTCCAAGTCTTTCTAATTAGTGAACAGCAAATGTATTGTTACCGGGGGATTTTATGGAATGAACGAAAAAATACTGAATGTTAAAGATAAACTAACCGGGTATTGGAAAGAAAAAAGTAAGATACAAAAAATAATCATGATAACTAGTATTATTTTGTTTTTTGTAGTGGTTGGGACCGCCACTTACTTTATGTCCAGACCGAATTTAGTTCCTCTTTATTCTAATCTTTCTCCAGCTGAAACAGGACAAATAAAAGAAACACTTGATGCTAAAGGTGTTAAGTCTGAAATCTCTAATAATGGTACATCAATATTGGTACCAAAAGAGATGGTCGACACGTTAATGGTTGAGTTAGCAGCAGAGGGTGTTCCTGATTCTGGAATGATAGATTATTCTTATTTCGGTAAGGATTCTGGATTTGGGATGACGGATAAAGAGTTTGATGTAATTAAATTAAAAGCAACACAAACTGAGCTTGCAAATTTAATGAAAGGAATAGATGGAGTAAATAATGCAAATGTGATGATTAACCTTCCAACAGAATCAGTTTTTGTAGGTGATCAAACAGAAGGTTCTTCTGCTTCCGTCGTTCTTAATCTAAAGCCAGGGGCTCAATTGGATCAGGAAAAAGTTAATGCGCTTTTTCATTTAGTTTCAAAAAGCGTACCAAACCTTTCAACGGATAATATCGTTATTATGGATCAGAACTTTAATTATTATGATTTGAATGGTGGTCAAAGTACTACACTTGGAACTAATTATGCTTCCCAGCAAGAAATTAAATCACAAATCGAGCAAGACATTCAAAGAGATGTCCAAAAATTATTAGGCACTATGATGGGACAAGATAAGGTAGTAGTTGCAGTAACAACTGATATCGATTTTACACAAGAAAATCGTGAAGAAAACCTTGTATCCCCTGTAATTGAAGGTGAGGACGAAGGAATTGCTGTAAGTGTTGAGCGGATTACCGAAGCCTATACTGGAAATGGAGCTGCAGCTGCAGGTGGTGTAAATGGTACGGGTGAGACTGATGTTCCAGGTTACGAAGCAACAGTAGAAGGTACCGGTGATGGTGATTACGAACGAATTGAGGAAAGAATTAATAATGAAGTAAACCGTATAAATAAACAAATCGTTGAAAGTCCTTATAAAATTCGTGATTTAGGCATTCAGGTTATGGTTGAACCGCCAGATCCTGAGAACCCTCTTTCATTCACACCAGAGCGAGAAGAAGACATTCAGCAAATTCTTTCTACAGTAGTGAGAACTTCGATTAATAAGGATTATACTGCTGAGCCTCTAACTGATGAGGAAATCGCCTCTAAAATTGTTGTTTCTGTTCAACCGTTTGACGGCAAACAACAGGTAGAAGAAACAGTAACAGCACAAGCAGTTCCATTATGGATGTATATCGTTGGAGGAATCTTATTAGTTGCGATTGTCACCCTAATTATTCTTTTGATTAGGAAGAAAAAAGAAGATGAAGAAGAATACGAAGAAGATGAAATGCCTGTTGAAAGAGTGTTTGATGTTCCGGATATAAACAACGAAGTTGAATCAGAAACGACCGTTCGGAAAAAACAGCTTGAAAAGATGGCAAAAGAGAATCCGGAGGATTTTGCAAAACTATTACGTACATGGATATCTGAGGACTAGGAGGTTTGAGTTTTGGCTAGGAAAGACAATAACACATTGACAGGGAAACAGAAAGCTGCCATTCTCTTAATCTCTTTAGGGCCAGAGGTGTCAGCATCTGTTTATAAACATTTATCTGAAGAAGAGATTGAAAGACTTACTTTGGAAATTTCTGGTGTTCGTAAAGTTGAGGCAGAAAAGAAAGAAGAGATAATAGAAGAGTTTCACGATATTGCAATGGCACAAGAATTTATAAGTCAAGGTGGTATTGCTTATGCAAAAGAGGTGCTGGAAAAAGCTCTTGGTACAGAAAAGGCAACAAGTATCATACATAGGCTTACTTCGTCATTGCAAGTAAAACCGTTTGATTTCGCAAGAAAGGCGGATCCATCTCAAATTTTAAATTTTATTCAAAACGAGCATCCACAAACAATTGCACTTATTCTTTCATATTTAGAACCTTCGCAATCAGGTCAAATATTATCAGAGCTCCCACAAGAGCTACAGGCTGATGTTGCACGAAGAATCGCAGTGATGGATCGAACTGCTCCCGAAATCATAAATGAAGTTGAACAAATTCTTGAACGAAAGTTATCATCTACTGTTACTCAAGATTTTACACAGACTGGTGGAATTGAAGCTGTCGTCGAGGTGTTAAATGGAGTAGACAGGACAACAGAAAGAACAATTTTAGACTCACTAGAAATTCAAGATCCCGTTTTAGCCGAAGAAATTAAGAAAAGAATGTTTGTGTTTGAAGATATTGTTACACTCGATAATCGGGCAATCCAGCGTGTGATTAGAGATGTCGAAAATGAAGACTTAATGCTATCACTTAAAGTGGCGAGTGAGGAAGTTCGTGAAGTAGTTTATAAGAACATGTCTAAAAGGATGGTTGACACGTTTAAAGAAGAAATGGAATTTATGGGTCCTGTTAGACTTCGCGATGTAGAAGAGGCTCAATCAAGAATTGTTGGTGTGATTAGAAGACTTGAAGAAGCTGGTGAAATTGTCATAGCCCGTGGCGGGGGAGATGATATTATTGTCTAGGCTGATTAAATCGCAATATACGAATCATCAAGAAGAGAAAAAGAAGATCACTGTTCAAACAATTAGAAGTTTGCTTCAAGAAAAAATGAATGAAAAAGACCCTGAATTAGTAAAGCAGTCTTCTCTACTTATTCAATCGGCAAAAGAAGAGGCGGAACAAATTATTCAAAAGGCAATGGAAGATTCTTCAATTATTCAACAGCAAATAGAGTTTGAAAAGAATAATTGGGAACAAGAACGTGATCAATTCATTGAGCAAGCTAGACAAGAAGGATATGCAGAGGGGTTAGAGCTTGGAAGATTGGAAGCACTAAGACAATATCAGTCTACTATCGAAGAATCGAATCGTATTATTGACTTAGCAAAGCATGATTATGACGAAAAAATTCAATCTTCAGAGAATGCTATTTTAGAACTTTCTATAAAAATTGCTGAGAAAATCATATCTACTAAATTAAAAGAGTCACCTGATCATTTCCTTCCTCTCGTTAAAAAAGGATTAAGCGAAGTGAAAGAATATGAACATATTAAAATTCATGTCCATCCTCTCTTTTATGAATTAGTTTTAAGTCAAAAAGACGAACTTAGAACATTGGTGACAAATGACACAGACTTTAACATTTATGCTAATACAGAATTAAATGAGCATGATTGTTTTATTGAGTCTGCGTTTGGACGAATTGATATTAGCATTGATACACAGTTAGAACAACTGAAAAAACATTTAATCGATTTATTAGCGTAAGAGGTGACCTAACCTGAGAGCGGCAGATTTGATTCATGCAATTGATACATTAGATTCTTATAAACGATATGGAAAAGTGAAAAGAGTGGTAGGGCTCATGATTGAATCAAGAGGGCCTGAAAGTTCAATTGGAGACTTATGTTATATTTATGCTGGTTCAACTATTAAAACAAAAATCCCTGCGGAAGTTGTTGGATTTAAGGATGAAAATGTCCTTCTCATGCCTTATCTGCAAGTTACAAATATATCACCTGGAAGTATTGTGGAGGCCACTGAAGAGCCTTTAACAGTTAAAGTTGGAACAGGTCTTATTGGACAAGTACTTGATTCCTTTGGCTTACCATTAAACGAAATGGCTCTTCCAAAGGGATTGACTAGCGTTCCAACAGATCAATCACCTCCTAATCCAATGAAGCGGCCCCCAATTCATGAAAAAATGGAAGTTGGTGTACGAGTTATTGATAGTCTATTAACAGTTGGTAAAGGTCAACGTGTTGGTATATTTGCAGGTAGTGGCGTTGGGAAAAGTACCTTAATGGGGATGATCGCAAGAAATACAAATGCTGATTTAAATGTCATTGCACTTATTGGTGAACGTGGTCGAGAAGTACGTGAGTTTATTGATCGCGATTTAGGTCCTGAAGGGTTAAAAAGATCAATAGTTATTGTAGCCACATCTGACCAACCGGCATTGATGAGACTCAAAGCGGCATACACGGCCACAGCTATCGCTGAATATTTTCGAGATAAAGGATTAAACGTCATGTTTATGATGGACTCGGTTACTCGTGTTGCTATGGCCCAACGTGAAATTGGACTCGCTATAGGAGAGCCGCCAACGACAAAAGGTTATACACCATCAGTATTTGCTATTTTACCAAAGCTATTAGAAAGAACTGGTACGAATGAAGCCGGAACAATCACTGCATTTTATACAGTTTTAGTTGATGGTGATGATTTAAATGAGCCAATTTCTGATACTGTTCGAGGAATATTAGATGGTCATATTGTCTTAGATCGACAATTGGCAAATAAAGGTCAATTTCCAGCTATTAATGTGCTAAAAAGTATAAGTCGTGTCATGAACCAAATTATTGATTCGAATCATCGAAACTCAGCATCAAAGCTAAGAGATCTTTTATCAACATATTTAAACTCTGAAGATTTAATAAACATTGGTGCATATAAAAGAGGATCTTCGCGAGAGATTGATGAAGCCATTAAGTATTATCCTAAGATTCTTTCATTCTTAAAACAAAATGTAGAAGATAAAGTATCAATTAAACAGAGTATTGAATCGCTTAATTTGTTAATTGAAAAAGGTGATTTCTAATGTCAATTAATTTTCGATTTCAAAAAATTATGGATATTAAAGAAAATGAAAAAGAACAATCTTTAGCCGAGTATAACCAGTCTGTGAATGATTTTGAAACTGTTGCTAATAAACTCTATGAATCACTAAAACAAAAAGAAGTATTAGAAGAGAATACTCTATCAAAGCTTAATCATGGTATGTCTGTTCAAGAAATTAGACACTATCAGCAATTTGTGACAAACATCGAAAAGACCATTTCTCATTATCAAAACCTAGTTCTTTTAACTCGTAATCGAATGAATGAAAAGCAAACAAAGCTCATGTATCAAAACATGGAATTAAAAAAATATGAAAAGTTGAAAGAAAAGCAATATAACGAATTTGTCATGACAAATAAAAAGATTGAAAATAAATTTATGGATGATCTTTCTATACAAACTTATATGTACCGTGGAAATTAGGTGAATGCAAATGGGAACTGAAAAGCAGGACTATGGTAAATTTCAATGGTTTTTCTTTGTTATCTTTATTCCGATTATTTTCACATTAACATTAGTTGTTGTTATTCTATCTGTTGCAGGCTTTGATGTATTAGGAAAAGCAAAATCAACGTTTACAACTATTCCGGTTGTTGAGAATTTGTTTAATAAAGAAGACGATACAGATGAAACAGCACAAGCACTAAAAGAACAAGAAACATTGGAAGAAAATAAGAAGCTGGAGAAAACCATCGAAGAACAAGCGACAATGATTAGTGCATTAGAAAATGATGTTGGAATTAAAGAAAAAGAAATACAGAGGTTAACGCAAGAAATTTCTTCCTTAGAAAAGCAACTAGAAGAACTGGCAAAAGCTGAAGAAGAAAGCAAGTCGAGAGATATTGGTAAACTTTATGATAATATGAGCAGCAAAAAAGCCGCAGAAATTATACCAAATCTGTCACAGGATAAGGCTTTATTGATTCTGTCTTCTCTTGATGACAAACGAGTTGCGGATATTTTATCTAAAATGGCTGTAGAGGATGCTGTGAAATATACAAACTTATTATCATCAAGCTCACAATAGGAGGGAGGTCAATCTATTGGAGATTTTACCGTTTTTGCAAAATGTAAAAACATTAAGCAGTTCCGGCAAAAGTAATGGTCTCGACTCTACATCTACATCTAGTAGTAGTTTGGGTTTTCGAAACTTATTGTCTCGAACAAGTATGGGACAGCAAACTCAATCCGATAATCACATGAATTTTTCTCATTCTGAAAAGATTTCTCCTGATGAGATTATGAAAGATTTAAATAGTATTGTGGAGCAGATTTCACTTAATTTTAATGCATCTGAAACTTTTGGTATCGATAAGTATTTTGATGAACCGTTGGAAAACGTGGCTTTAAATACTATTATCAATGAAAATTCAGGTATACCAACAATCGTAAATGTGATTAACAATGAAGTAAAAGATGTACTTGCTGAAAATCAAACAATGAAAGACCTTGCAGAAAAAATTAAAAACAAACCTTCAGTTGTAAATATTTTATCTGTAGTTAAAGCAATCGAATTTTTTAATCCCGCACCACAATTGGATCTTAAACAAGTTTTATCAGGAATTAACACATTCTTAGAACAGGAATTTCCTTCGTTTAAAAATAACGAAACACCCAGTTTAGAAAACATGTTAAAAAGTATGGCTAATATGGATTCCAAAGATCAAGCAAAGCTAGTTGGACAGATTTTACACGATAGGTTACTAGATCAAGAATTGAAAAAAGAGACCATAGGAGTATTTGACTATCATCATGATACCTTATTGAATACATCAGATTTGCAAATGATTCAATCAATTCTTATGAAGACAGATAACCATTTCTTGCTAAAAAACACTGATCGTAAACTCCATACAGTAAATAATTTCGATGAGTATGGGTATTTTATGACGGTAAATGATAAAAAAAATGAAAAAGAATTTTCATTAAAGTTATTTCCATTGAAAACGGTAGAGGAAAATGTACAGCCCGAGTTAAGTAAATACAAGCAATCTCAACATATCGAAACATTACCATTTCATCAAAAAAGTAATGAGAGCTTGAAACATAATATAGATGATTCTAAAAATGTATTGAAAGAAAAAATACATAATGGCTCAAACCGTGAAACAATTAATACCCAATTTCAGTCCATTAAACAACCAGTTGATAATCAAATACAAGTTGAAAAGTTTGTTAAAGAAATAAGGGAAGAGACATATGGTATTCAATTAAATCATTTGAGTTCAAGTGAGAATGAGTCACAAGGATCTGCCAAAACAGATTTATCTACTCGTCAGGAGTTTACAAATCAGCTTTTGAATGTTTTTAAGAACAGTAAATTTGCACAAATGCCAAATGGGACCAATAGACTTATACTCAAGCTAAATCCAGAGCATTTAGGTGTCATTACGGTAAAACTCATTCAAAAGAACGGTGAAATGGTTGCACGACTCATTACTTCTTCTGGATCAGCAAAAGATTTATTAGATCATAGTATTCATCAATTAAAGCAGGTACTTCCTTCGGTTCAAATAGAAATTGAACGGTTTGAGGTTCAAATAGAGCAACCTCAAAAGACATTAAAAGATCATTCTGAAAAGAGAGATGACAATAGTAGAGAACACCAGCAACAACATCATGATGAAGAAAATAATAGAGAAGAATCTTTTATAGATTCATTGAAAGAAGCATTAAACACAACTGTGTAAGGAGTCGATATTGTGACATCAATTGATCCTAGCCTACTATTAGAAAACAGGCCAAAAACAAACAATACAGGTAGTTCAAATCTTGGAAAAGATGAATTTTTGAAGATTTTAATGACTCAATTACAAAATCAAGACCCGTTAAATCCTATGGAAGATAAGGAATTTATCGCACAAATGGCTCAGTTTTCAACTTTAGAGCAAACAACAAATATGGCTGGCATGTTAGAGAAATTTATTAATCTCCAAACTCAAGGGGAGTCCATCATAAAGTATTCAGAAATGATTGGTAAGCAAATCGAATGGAAGGACTCTAATGGAGAAACAGGAATAGGAATCGTCAAATCTGTGAAGAAAAATGACACAGGCTTTGAGCTGGAACTTGAAAATGGTCAATTTATTGCAGTAGATAGCATCATGAAAGTAAGTAAAGCAGATTCATAGTAGAACAATTATTATGAATGAACCGCTGGATCAATTTGGAGGCAATTGGTTGTGGAATGACAGAAGCAACCGTAACTAATTATCATTTAAAGGGAGAGACTACTGATGTTACGTTCATTATATTCAGGAATTAGTGGAATGAAAAACTTTCAAACAAAATTAGATGTTATTGGGAATAATATTGCCAATGTTAATACGTATGGGTACAAAAAGTCTCGTACAACTTTTGCTGATTTAATCAATCAGCAAATTACAGGAGCAGCTGCTGCAACCCAAACTCGAGGAGGAACGAATGCACAACAAATAGGGCTGGGTTCAAAAATTAGTTCTATTGACACAATTCATACTTCTGGTTCAACTCAAACAACATCTAGAACTTTAGACATTTCATTATCAGGAGATGGGTTCTTTCCTGTCGCTACAATTAAAGACATTGGTAGAGTTAATATTGATCAAGGAAATCAAATTAAAAACAATCAAATTATCGGAGCTATTGATAGTGCTGTGGATTTAAATTATACACGAGCAGGTAATTTTTATTTAGATGACCGCGGTTATCTTGTAACTGCTGAAGGAATGTTTATTGTTGGTGAGGCAGGCGAAAAAACAATACCTTCACAAGCAGCTTTAGATAAATCCCAGGATGCTTTAAATGCAGTTAAAAATTTTACAGACCCGTTTGTTAATATTTCAGAATCACTTGAAGGTGTTATTAAACAAGCAAATGAATTGATGAATGCATATCAAGAATACATTGATGCACAAAGCAGTTGGAGCAAGAATGGTTCACCAGAAACCGGTACGTTATATAATGCAATGAATAGTGCACACCAGGCACTGGAGTCTATTCTAAATCAATTCGATACCTCTGCTACAGCATTTAATACATTAGCAGAAAATTTCAGAAATAATAATGTAACTACTTTTAACACAGATGGAATAAATGAATTTAATACAGCTCAGCCCTTGGGAACTATCGTAAGGCAGATTACTACAATAATAGATTCTATTGAAAATGCGTATCCTGCAGATGTACCGGATTTAGAGGATCCTGTTACGGATAATGATCTTTCTTTAATGAATAACCTTATCTCAGATCTCGATAATTTTTCAGTGGACTTAAATAATATTGGAAGAGCTGTTATGGATTTTGAAACACTTGCAGAAGAGTTACAAGATCCCAAGTTCTCAAATAAATTAAGCGGTGAAGCCGGGCTGATCCAAATTCCGTTAACAGCTCAGAGCTTTAGTATTTCTCCAGATGGAACTGTAACATTCGTAAATGCTAAAGGAGAATTAAATGTTGCAGGACAAATTCGAGTAGCAACTTTCGCAAATGCTGGTGGACTAGAAAAATTAGGCGGCAATTTATTCAGACAATCTTCTAACTCTGGTTCAATTGATAAAAATAATAATGGCATTCAACTTGAAGAATTGTCAGTTGCTGGATCAGATGGCGTTGCTTCCATCATTTCTGGTGCACTAGAAATGTCAAACGTTGACTTATCAGAAGAATTTACTGAAATGATTGTTGCTCAACGTGGATTCCAATCAAACACAAAAATTATTACGACATCTGATGAAATTTTACAGGAATTAGTTAATTTAAAACGTTAATAAGGGGGTAAGAGGCTAACACTTAGTACTCTTGTTAGCCTCTGAATATATGATTCAATTAACAAGGTTGAATGGAAAGTCCTTTACTTTAAATGCATTATTCATAGAAGTAATTGAGTCATTTCCTGATACAACGATTACCTTAACAAATGGTCATAAATATGTTGTTAAAGAACCTGAACATGAGGTTATTACGAAAATTTCTTCCTTTTATCGAGATATCAATGTTTTGTCTCCTGAGAAAAGACACGGAGGTTATGGGGAATGAATAAGAAGCTTTTAACAATTATGCTTGTTATTATTGGGTCAATTACATTAATTGGTGTTACAGCACTTGTCATCGTTACTAAGTTTATAGGAAATGAAGATGAGCATAAAGAGCCCTCTATTGAAGAGGTTGTTGAAGCATCTGTTGATATACCCGAAATAACCACAAATTTATCCAGTGGTAATATTGTGCGCATTTCATTAAAAATTGAAACAGATTCCAAAAAAGCAAAAGAAGAATTAACAAAACGGTCTTTCCAAGTGCAGGATATCATCATTTCTGAGCTAGCTAACATGGAGGCTTCACAACTAGAAGGAACTGAAGGCATGAATAAGTTCAAAGATGCAATTACACAAAAAACTAATGAATTAATGCAAGAAGGCAAGGTCAATAAGGTTTATACCACATCCTATATCCTTCAATAATTGAACAACAATACAAATAGGAGGTGAAAAACTTTGGCAGGTGATATTTTATCACAAAGTGAAATTGATGCCTTGCTGTCGGCCATTTCAACTGGCGAAATGGATGCAGATGAGTTAAAAAAAGAAGAGTCTAATAAAAAAGTAAAAGTTTATGATTTTAAGAGAGCATTACGATTTTCAAAAGATCAAATTCGGAGTTTAACAAGAATACATGAAAATTTTGCGAGATTGTTAACAACTTATTTTTCAGCTCAATTACGAACCTATATACAGATCACGGTTGGATCAGTCGATCAACTGCCGTATGAAGAATTTATCCGTTCGATTCCGAAAATGACGGTTTTGAACATTTTTGAAGTAGCACCATTAGAAGGCAGAGTCCTCATGGAAGTTAATCCAAATATAGCATATGCTATGATGGATCGAATTATGGGGGGGATTGGGGCAAGTGTTAACAAAATTGAAAAATTAACTGAAATTGAAACGAAAATTATATCAAATATTTTTGAAAAATCATTAGAAAATTATCAGGAGGCATGGGAGTCATTAATTGAAATTGAGCCAACCATGCTGGATTTTGAAGTGAATCCACAGTTTTTACAAATGGTTTCCCCGAATGAAACAGTTGTTGTAATATCCTTGAATATTCAGGTTGGAGAAACAAGCGGAATGATTAACCTTTGTATTCCGCATGTTGTATTAGAGCCGATTATTCCAAAATTATCTGTTCATTATTGGATGCAATCTGATAGGAAAGAGCCTAAACAACATGAGATTGACGCTTTAAAAAGGCAAATTAATCTCGCTGATCTTACAATTGCAGCTGAGCTTGGGACATCGGATTTATCAATACAAGACTTTCTTCAATTGCAACCTGGGGATGTCATTCAATTAGATTGTGCCATCGACCAACCATTGGTGGTTAAAATAGGAGATAAGCCAAAGTTTACTGGACAACCTGGAAAAATAAACAAAAAATTAGCGGTTCAAATTATTGACCACTTATCGAGAGGTGACGAAGATGGTGAGTAATGATATGTTATCGCAGGATGAAATCGATGCACTCTTAAAAGGAGCAAGTATTGATGAAGATGAAAATCCTGCAGTAACGCAAGAAGAGGTACTATTAAAAAATGAAGATTACTTTGACCCAATGGAAGAAGACGCAATAGGTGAAATAGGAAATATTTCATTCGGAAGCTCAGCCACAGCTTTATCTACTCTTCTTCAGCAAAAGGTTGAAATTACAACACCAAGTGTGTCGGTCGTTCACAAAAATAAATTAGGTGATCAATTTCAACAACCTTATGTTGCGATTGAAGTGAACTATACAGAAGGGTTTTCGGGAAGTAACTTACTTGTTATTAAGCAAAGTGATGCAGCCATTATAGCTGATTTAATGATTGGTGGAGACGGGACAAGCCCTGATGAGATGTTAGGGGAAATTCAGGTTAGTGCTGTACAGGAAGCAATGAATCAAATGATGGGTTCTGCCGCTACATCAATGTCAACTATTTTTAATAAAAAAGTAGATATTTCACCTCCTTCTGTTGAACTTCTTGACGCAAATGAAACAGATGATGTGAATACAATTCCAAATGAGGATTTATTAGTACAGGTATCATTCAGGCTAAAGATTGGAACATTGATAGATTCAAATATTATGCAATTATTACCACTAAATTTTGCAAAGGATTTAATCGACCAATTAATCAATCCAAAGCAAGAGGCAGCTACTATGGAAGCGATAGAAGATGTCCAAGAACCACAAACACTAACACAAGAGGTGTCACCTTCATATCAACAAAATGTCCAACAAAGCACCTCTATTGGTCAACAAGTCTATGAACAACAAATGCAGCAACAACAACCAAACTATGAAAACCCTATGTACCAGCAACATATGGGACAACCAATGTATGGAACTGCTTCAAAGCAGCCTATTCAACATAGAGAGCAGCCATCAGTCAATGTAAAGCCTGTTGAGTTTGCTTCTTTTGAGCAAATTTCGTATCAACAACAAGAAATTCAAAACTTAGATATGCTGTTAGATATTCCTTTAAAGGTAACGGTAGAATTAGGCAGAACAAAACGTTCTGTAAAAGAAATCCTGGAATTATCCTCAGGTTCCATTATTGAATTAGATAAGCTTGCTGGTGAACATGTTGATATATTAGTAAATAATAAGATTGTTGCAAAAGGGGAAGTTGTTGTAATCGACGAGAACTTCGGAGTCCGTGTAACAGATATTATTAGTAAATCTGAAAGATTAAATAAATTAAAATAAACTTTCAAATTAGGAGTGGGGAAATAATGGCACATAAAATTATGATTGTAGACGATGCAGCATTTATGAGAATGATGATCAAAGATATTTTAACAAAAAACGGTTATGAAGTAGTTGCTGAAGCAGCTGATGGTGCACAAGCAGTTGAAAAATACAAAGAACATCAACCGGACTTAGTGACAATGGACATTACAATGCCAGAAATGGATGGGATTGCAGCACTTAAAGAAATAAAAAAAATCAACAGCAATGCCAAAGTGATTATGTGCTCTGCAATGGGACAACAAGCGATGGTTATTGACGCAATTCAAGCTGGTGCAAAAGATTTTATTGTGAAACCGTTCCAAGCAGATCGTGTATTAGAGGCTATTGGAAAAACATTAAGTTAAGGGTGGGAAGATTTTGCTTCATAGAAACTGCCTCAAATTAATGCTAGTATCACTTATCTTTTTTTCTCCGCATGCTACAGTTACTGTAGATGCGGAGGAAAATGAAAGTGTATATGAAAACATAAATAAACAAGTACAAGAAGATCAACAAGACCTTGAAGATGTAAACAAATCAAGTGAAAATCTCGTAAAGCAAGATGAAGAACTCAATGTACAAGGTGGTGCCTTGTCTGTCACAGCTTGGGATTTTATAAAAATGATGTTTGCCCTAGGATTTATCCTTTTTCTTATTTATGTTCTATTGAAGTTTGTCACGAAGAAAAATCGGGTTTTTCAACAGGGACAAGCAATTGTGAATTTAGGTGGAACAAGCCTAGGTCAAAATAAATCAGTTCAAATGATTAAAGTTGGAAAACGTGTTTTAGTCGTTGGCGTTGGGGAATCTATCACCTTATTAAAAGAGATTGATAATGAACAGGAAAGCAGCAGTATAATAGAAGACTTTGAGAAAAAGCAAGAAATGGTTGTTGATTCAAAAGATCTTTTCAAGAAATTAACTTCGATTCTAGTTCAACAAACAAATGGGAAGAAATCCAAAACAAATTCGAATACAACTGTTTTTTCATCAGAACTAAATGAACAACTACAAAAAATAAAGGAAGAACGGACGAAGCAGTTTGAAGATATTAAGAGAAAGGGTCTAAACAAGAATGAATGAGTTTATGGAGTTTTTTAATAATAGTAACCCAGAAGATGTAAGTACTTCTGTTAAGCTTCTATTATTATTAACGGTATTATCGATTGCACCCAGTATTTTAATATTGATGACTTGTTTTACAAGGATCATTATCGTATTGTCGTTCGTTCGAACTTCACTAGCAACACAATCAATGCCTCCGAATCAGGTGTTAATAGGCATTGCTATGTTTTTAACATTTTTTATCATGGCACCAACATTTTCTCAAGTAAACGAACAGGCGTTAACGCCTCTTTTTAATGAGGAAATAGAATTAGAAGAAGCTTACGAAAAAGCTGCAATTCCTTTTAAAGAGTTTATGAGCAAGAATACCAGGCAAAAGGACTTGGCTTTGTTTTTGAATTATGCCGGTATCGAAAACCCTAAATCTCTAGGGGACATACCATTAACCGCTCTTGTTCCTGCTTTTGCTATAAGTGAAATCAAAACAGCTTTCCAAATTGGATTCATGATTTTTATTCCTTTTCTAGTGATTGATATGGTTGTTGCGAGTGTTTTGATGTCCATGGGAATGATGATGTTGCCTCCGGTTATGATTTCTCTTCCATTTAAAATCCTTCTATTTGTATTAGTAGATGGTTGGTATCTAATTGTAAAATCGTTGTTACAAAGTTTTTAGAATGGGTGTGAATAAATGAGCTCAGAGTTTGTCATTTCATTAGCTGAAAAAGCTGTTTATACTGTATTGATCATTAGTGGGCCTTTGTTATTATTAGCATTAGTCATTGGGCTGATTGTAAGTATTTTTCAAGCTACAACACAAATTCAAGAACAAACACTTGCCTTTATTCCTAAGATCGTTGCTGTGTTAGTTGGATTGATTTTTTTCGGACCGTGGATGTTGTCTACACTCATTTCCTATGCACAAGATATTTTTGGTAATTTAAATAGGTTTGTAGGATAAAATGGTCACTCTACTCGAAAATTATCCCGCGTTTCTTCTCATTTTCATGAGGGTAACAGCGTTTTTTGTCACATTACCTTTTTTCTCATATCGAAATATTCCTAATACACATAAAATTGGGTTTTCCTTCTTTTTAGCTTGGATCATGTTCTTATCCATAGATCCTGAGACTATTGAGGTTGATGGGCAATATTTCATGCTTATTCTAAAAGAAGTATTGTTTGGGCTTGCTATTGGGTTTTCAGCTTTTTTTATCCTTTCTGCTATTCAAATTGCCGGGAGCTTTATCGATTTTCAAATGGGGTTTGCCATTGCGAATGTGATTGATCCTCAAACAGGTGCACAAAGCCCATTAATAGGGCAATTTCTTTATACTTTTGCATTATTATTACTTGTTACAACAAATGCACATCATCTTTTACTGGATGGTATTTATTATAGCTATCAATTTGTACCAATTAATCAACCTTTTCTTCCTATGGGAAATGAGAACATCATTGAGTTTATTATCACATCGTTTAATTCTATGTTTATTATAGCTTTTCAAATGTCCATCCCTGTAGTAGGGTCGCTTTTTTTAGTTGATCTTGCATTGGGAATAGTTGCAAGAACTGTACCGCAGTTAAATATTTTTGTTGTTGGTTTACCGTTAAAAATTATAGTGAGTTTTATTATGCTGATTTTAACAATGAGTGCACTATTTGTGTTAATGTCACAGCTATTTGAAACGATGGCATATACAATGCGTGGTTTAATGGAGTTGTTTGGAGGTGGAGGCAATCAATCTACTTAAATTAGATTTGCAGTTTTTTGCTGGTGAAAAGACAGAGAAAGCAACTCCACGAAAAAAACAAGATGCAAGGAAAAAAGGTCAGGTAGCAAAAAGTGCGGATGTAAATACTGCCATTTCTCTCCTTACAGTTTTTTTATCGTTATTATTTATTGGCGCATATATGAGAGATCGAATCCTCCTTATGATGAGAGGAGTTTTTCAGGATTATTTATTAATTGATATAACAGATGAAAATGTACATGACATTTTTTTAACACTAGCCTATCAAGCAGCCTTGATTTTAGGTCCGATTATGGGTGTCGCATTGGTTTCCGGTGTGTTAGCTAATTATTTACAAGTAGGCTTCTTGTTTTCAACTGAAGCCATTCAGATGAAGTTAAATAAACTTGATCCAATTCAAGGATTTAAACGAATCTATTCGATGCGTGCGATAGTTGAATTGTTTAAGTCGATGTTAAAAATATCGTTTGTTGGTGCTGTAACATTTTCAGTTCTTTGGTTTGAACTAGATAATGTGTTGAGGTTATCACAAATGACAGTGGAACAATCTCTACTATTTATAGGGTCTTTAACAGTTAGAATGGGATTATTTGCTTCTGTTGCACTATTATTATTATCTTTATTAGATTATTTGTATCAAAAATATGACTATGAAAAAAATCTAAGAATGTCCAAACAAGACATAAAGGATGAATATAAAAAATCTGAAGGTGACCCACTCATAAAATCGAAAATAAAGCAAAGGCAGCGTGAAATGGCGATGAGGAGAATGATGCAGGACGTTCCAACTGCAGATGTTGTTATCACAAATCCAACTCACTATGCAATTGCATTAAAATATGATGAAACAAAAATGGATGCTCCCTTTGTTGTTGCCATGGGAGTAGATCTAGTTGCACAAAAGATAAAGGAAATTGCAAAAGAAAATGACGTCATAATGGTAGAAAATCGACCTCTTGCAAGAGCGCTATATGATCAGGTTGATATTGGACAGGCCATTCCTGATGAGTTTTTTCAGGCTGTTGCAGAGATTATTGCTTATGTATATCAGGCAAGATCCATTTCACGATAGAGGCTGTTACCTACTATTAAAATAGATAGATTGGATTTAAGGAGAGAAAAACATGTCCGGAAAAGACTTATCCGTATTACTTAGTGTTATTTTAATTGTGGCAATGCTGATCATTCCGTTCCCGGGCTGGTTGTTAAGCTTTTTAATTATAATAAATATTTCTCTTGCACTATTAGTTATTCTTACGTCAATGAATATGAATGAGCCGCTGCAATTTTCAATCTTTCCTTCTTTGATTCTTCTTTTGACTTTATTTCGTTTAGGTTTGAATGTGTCGACAACCCGAGCGATTTTAGCAGAAGGTGATGCAGGGAGAGTAGTTGAAACATTCGGAACGTTTGTTACTGGAGGGAATGTTTTAGTAGGTTTTGTTGTTTTTATTATCTTAATCGTTATTCAGTTTGTTGTTATTACAAAAGGGTCAGAGCGTGTATCAGAAGTCGCTGCCCGTTTTACGCTTGATGCGATGCCAGGTAAACAAATGAGTATTGATGCTGATTTAAATGCAGGCATGATTTCTGAACAACAAGCTCGTGAGAGACGAGACAAAATCGCTAATGAAGCTGATTTTTATGGAGCCATGGATGGGGCCAGCAAATTCGTTAAAGGTGATGCAATCGCTGGAATTATTATGGTACTGATCAATATGTTATTCGGAATTATTATTGGGATGATGCAGCTTGGAATGTCAATAAATGAGGCTGCCTCTCATTTTACAATGCTTACAGTTGGTGATGGAATTGTGAGCCAAATTCCAGCGTTGTTAATTTCAACTGCTACAGGAATTGTCGTAACAAGAGCTGCATCAGAAGGAAACCTTGGTACAGATATCACCTCTCAGCTGTTTGCTTTTCCAAAAATGCTTTATGTAGCAGCTGCAACTATTTTTCTATTAGGCATTTTTACGCCAATTGGAATTCTATTAACACTTCCAATTGCAGCATTACTTGCTCTTGGTGGTTATATGATTACAAGGTCTAAAGAACAGAATGTACCAGATGAAGAGGAAATAGAACAAGAGATTGAAATGGACGAAATGAAGAGCCCGGAAAGTGTCGTGAATTTACTTAATATTGATCCAATTGAATTTGAGTTTGGATATGGATTAATTCCACTTGCTGATACAAACCAGGGTGGGGACCTTCTAGATCGTGTTGTCATGATTAGAAGACAGTTAGCCATTGAACTTGGGATTGTGATTCCTGTTGTACGTATACGAGATAACATTCAATTGCAGCCTAATGAATATCGCTTAAAAATTAAAGGGAATGAATTGGCTAAGGGTGAAATTCTCCTTGACCACTATTTAGCAATGGCTCCAGGTATTGAAGATGATTCAATTGAGGGAATTGACACAATCGAGCCATCATTTGGTTTACCTGCAAAATGGATTGCGGAAGAGATGAAAGATACCGCTGAAATGTATGGCTACACAGTTGTTGATCCACCATCTGTTGTATCAACTCATATTACTGAGGTTATAAAGCAACATTCTCATGAATTATTAGGACGACAAGAAACCAAACAATTAATCGACCATTTAAAAGAATCTTACCCGATTTTAGTTGAGGAAGTAACACCATCTCCACTCGGGATAGGTGAGATTCAAAAAGTACTCGCAAAGTTATTGCGTGAAAAAGTATCGATAAGAAATTTACCGATTATTTTCGAGACTTTAGCTGATTTTGGAAAAATGACATCAGATACAGAATTACTTGGAGAATATGTAAGACAAGCTTTAGCAAAGCAAATAACCGCTCAATATGCTGAGCAGGATGAGATTTTAAAGGTTGTCACTTTATCAGGGAAAGTAGAAAAAATAATTGCTGATGGTGTACAACAAACAGAACATGGTAATTATTTATCATTAAGCCCTGATGTATCTCAAATGATGATAGAATCAATCGCGAAGGAAGTAGAAATGTTATCACTACAACAGCAAACACCGATTATTTTATGTTCTCCTGCAGTGAGAATGTATGTAAGACAATTAACAGATCGATATTTTCCTCAAGTTCCTATTTTGTCTTACAATGAGCTGGAAGCAAATGTTGAAGTACAGAGTATTGGGGTGGTGAATGTAGAATGAAGGTAAAAAAGTATATCGCACCATCTATGCAAGAGGCTATGAAAAAAATTAGAACTGAGATGGGAAATGATGCAGTTATACTAAACTCAAAAATCATTCAAACCGGAGGATTTTTGGGACTTTTTACTAAAAAGAAAATAGAAGTGATTGCTGCTATGGACCCGGATGTTCCTGCAAATGAGAACAAGGCTGTAAACCCGATAAATAAAGAAACATCAAAGCCTCAAGTACATTTGAGTCAAAATGATTTAGGACGCCCAGTTGCATATGGCTCACAAATAAATTACGATCAAACACCACTCTTTGATGAAATCAGTGAATTAAAAAGCATGATTAGAGCTATTTCTGTAGATGGAAAAAGTGAAATTTATCCGCAACCTTTAAAACTTTTATTAGAAAAAATGACAAAACAGGAGATTTCCTCTGCATTAAGGGGGGAAGTAATAACAGATCTATTAGACTTTTGGTATTCGCAAAAAGGTAATGTTTCAAATGAAGACTTAGTAATAAAGCAAAAAGAATTTTTTGCCCATTACCTTGCCGAGCTTGATTTTGAAGGTATTTCATATAAACGGAAATATATTAATGTTATCGGTCCTACTGGTGTAGGTAAAACAACGACTCTAGCAAAATTGGCTGCTGAATGTGTTCTTCAAAAAAAGAAAAAAGTTGCTTTTATAACGACAGACACTTATCGAATTGCAGCAATTGATCAACTAAAAACCTATGCGAAGATTTTGGATGTACCAATTGAGGTCTGTTATACAATCGATGATTTTAAACAAGCAAAACAAAAACTTTCAATGTACGATTATATTTTCATTGATACTGCAGGCAGAAATTTTCTAGAACATAAATATGTTGCTGATTTACAAAAAATTATTGATTTTGATGATGAAATGGAAACATTTTTAGTTTTAGCTGCTACGGCAAAACTAGCTGATATGCTTGCAGTATATGAACAATTTGCTGTTATTCCAATTCATAAACTAATTTTCACAAAATTAGACGAAACATCAGCAAGTGGATCATTATTCGATGTCATGATAAAAACAAAAAAGGGCATTGCATATACAACTCACGGTCAAAATGTTCCTGATGATATCAAAGCCGCAACAAGAGAACATATAGTTGAACAAATTTTGAGGTAATGAAAAATGGGATATGATCAAGCACAGCGTCTTAGAGAACGTTTAAACAGCCTTAAAACAGAAGCGAGAACAGTTGCTGTTATGAGTGGAAAAGGGGGAGTAGGTAAGTCTAATTTTTCTCTTAACTTTTCGTTGGCATTACGGAAAGAAAATAAACGAGTATTGTTATTTGATTTAGATATTGGTATGGGCAATATTGAGATATTAATTGGTGAAAATTCAACCTATTCAATTGTTGACTTTTTCAATCATGATATGTTGCTCTCAGAAATCATTTCAACAGGTCCCGATGGTCTAGATTATATTTCAGGCGGAACAGGATTAGGGGAGATTTTTTCTTTAAATGAAGAAAAATTTCAACGATTTTTGCAACAACTAGGGATTTTATTTAAATTATATGACTTTATTGTTTTCGATATGGGGGCAGGTATTTCAGGAGATAGTTTGCGATTTTTATTATCTGTGGATGAAATTATCGTGATTACAACACCTGAGCCTACATCTATGACAGATGCGTATGCAGCTATAAAAAATGTCTGCGTAAATAATAATACAACCCCTTTTGCAATCGTTGTAAATCGAGCTTTTAATAAAAAAGTTGGTGTATCTACTTATAAAAGATTAGAACTGACGATTAATCAGTTTTTAAATCGAGGAATTTCGCTACTTGGAGTAATTCCTGATGATTCCACCATCATGAAAGCGGTAGTTGAACAAAAGCCGTTTATTCTTTTTCATCCAAGTTGTCAAGCTAGTAAAGCTTTAGTAACGATCTCAACAAAATATTTGAATAGCAAACACCCAATGAATGAAGCTCAAGATGAAACACCTTTTATTTCGAAATTAAAACATTTCTTCATGAAAGGCAGGTAACAACTTATGGATAAAACAAGTGTCTTGGTCGTCGATGATTCCGCTTTTATGAGAAGGTTAATTACAGATTTTCTATCTGAACATGACCAAATTCATGTAGTAGGAACAGCTAGAAATGGAGAAGATGCATTAAGAAAAATTGAACTGCTAAATCCCGATGTTGTTACTCTAGATGTTGAAATGCCTGTTATGGATGGATTAGAAACTCTTAAAAATATAATGATGAAATGTCCAAGACCTGTGATTATGCTTTCAAGTACAACGAAAGACGGTGCAGAAAATACTATTTTATCGTTGCAATATGGTGCTATCGATTTTATTTCAAAGCCTTCCGGATCTATATCTTTAGACCTATACAAAGTTAAAGAAGAGCTTAAAAATAAGGTTATTCTAGCAAAAACAGCAAATTTAAAGAAAGTAAATAATCAATTATTACCAAAAACTAAAAAATATAGTAAAATAGACTTATGTGTTGATGAAAAATCTATTTTGTTCGACAGAAATCGTCCTTTTCAATCGATCGTTTGTATGGGGACCTCTACAGGAGGACCCAGAGCATTACAACATGTATTAACAAAATTACCATCAAATATTAATGCACCTATTTTTATTGTTCAACACATGCCGCCAGGCTTTACAAAGTCACTTGCTAATCGTCTTCACTCAATCTCTTCAATTGAGGTAAAAGAAGCTGTAAACGGAGATGTTGTAAAAAACGGCACAGCATATATAGCACCTGGCGGATCACATATGAAAATTGTTAAGTCAGGGGCAACACTAACAATAAAAATAGACCAAACTGACATAAGGAATGGTCATCGTCCATCAGTTGATGTGATGTTTGAATCTATAAGTGAGCTAAAGAATTATCGCAAAATTGCGGTTATTATGACAGGGATGGGATCTGATGGTTCAGAAGGATTAAAAAAAATGAAGTCAAACGGATTTGTAAAAGCTATTTCTGAATCTGAAGCCACATCTGTTGTATATGGAATGCCTAAATCAGCTGTTGCGACAAATCTAGTTGATAGAATTGTAAATGTGGAAGAAATTTCAGATGCTATTTTATATTTTCTTTCAACCGCTAACGAATAACAGCCTGACTTTATTGTATTCAATAAGAATCATCTTATTAAATAAAAGTGGTCTTAGCTGTTTGATCCAATACTTAACTCGAAACTTAGGGGTGTTACCTTATGGAAATGAACCAATACTTAGAAGTGTTTATTGAAGAAAGTAAAGAGCATTTGCAATCTTGTAATGAAAAATTACTAGAATTAGAGAATAACCCTACGGATTTGTCAATTGTGAATGAAATATTCAGGTCTGCCCATACATTAAAAGGCATGAGTGCCACAATGGGTTATGAGGACTTAGCAAACTTAACACACCAAATGGAAAATGTTCTTGATGCTATTAGAAATGGAAAATTAAAGGTAACAGCTGAAATATTAGATGTAGTTTTTGCCTCTGTAGATGATCTTGAAGAAATGGTTTTCTCTATTGCTGAAGGTGGAAATGGGAAAAAAGATGTTACAAAAGTCGTAGAGATGTTAAAACAGATTGAAAACGGAGAATCGATAGCGGAAAATCCTGAGTCTACTAGTGATTTAGCTTCACAACATTCTTTACAATCAATTCAATCTTATGATGATTATGAAAATGCTGTTATCCAGCAGTCAAAAGAGCAAGGCTTTTCTGCTTACGAATTAACCGTAACATTAAGAGCTGACTGTTTGTTAAAAGCAGCAAGAGTATTTATGGTGTTTGAAATTTTAGAGCTGGCAGGTGAGGTTATTAAATCGGTTCCTTCAGTCGAGCTCTTGGAAGAAGAAAAATTTGACCGTACATTTACTGTAGCTCTTGTTACAAAGGAATCTTCAGAAGATCTTAAAAATAAAGTAATGAAAGTTTCAGAGATTGAAAAGGTTTTTACTCAACCAATTCCTAATCATGTGACTTCGACTACTGCAGAAACTATTGAAGGGAATGAACATGAACTGCCAGAAAAACACGAAGTTGAACAGGCTGTGGGGGAAGTGAAAACAGCAACGAAACAGGTAACTGCCACAAGTTCGAAAACTATTCGTGTGAATATTGAACGTCTAGACATCTTGATGAATCTTTTTGAAGAGCTTGTTATTGACCGTGGGAGACTAGAACAAATTTCAAGGGAATTAAAAAATTCTGAGCTTAATGAAACAGTCGAGAGGATGTCAAGGATCTCTGGTGATTTACAAAACATTATTTTAAATATGAGAATGGTTCCTGTTGAAACTGTATTTAATCGTTTCCCAAGAATGATTAGACAATTAGCAAAGGATTTAAATAAAAAAATTAATTTAGAAATTGTAGGAGCTGAAACCGAACTAGATCGTACGGTTATTGATGAAATTGGAGATCCGCTTGTTCACTTACTGCGTAATGCGATTGACCACGGGATTGAAATGCCGGAGGAACGTGTAAAAAACGGAAAGAGTGAAGAGGGACATGTTGTATTAAGTGCTTATCATAGTGGAAATCATGTCTTCATTGAAATCGAAGATGATGGAGCGGGAATAAATCGAGAACGAGTACTTAAAAAGGCACTAGATCGCGGGGTTGTGACAGACCAAGTAGCTGCTACCCTTACGGATAAACAAGTTTACGAGTTAATCTTCTCATCAGGTTTTTCTACTGCTGAAAAGATTTCGGATATTTCCGGCCGTGGAGTAGGTTTAGACGTCGTAAAGAATACTATTGAATCTCTCGGTGGTACAGTTTCTGTTGATGCCGAAGAAGGTAAAGGATCATTATTCTCTATTCAGCTGCCACTCACACTATCAATTATTTCTGTCATGCTAGTTGAATTACGAAATGAAAAATATGCGATCCCGCTTTCATCTATTATCGAAACCGCTGTTATTAAGAAAGAGGATATCCTTCAGGCGCATAATCAAAAAGTCATTGATTTTAGAGGAAAGATCGTTCCATTAGTTTTCTTATCAGAGATTTTTGAAGCCCCTGAAGCAACAGAAAATGAAGATTTCGTTTCTTTGATTATTGTCCGGAAAGGTGAAAAAATGGCGGCGTTAGTTGTAGATTCTTTCATTGGTCAACAGGAAGTTGTTTTAAAATCATTAGGGAACTATTTAAATGCAGTATTTGCCATTTCAGGAGCGACCATTTTAGGTGATGGTCAAGTAGCATTAATTGTTGATTGTAATGCCCTTATTAAATAATTGATTACTATACACAATTGAAAGATAAACATGTAAGGAGCTTGTCTTAGAAAGGAGTATTTACGATGAATGAACATTTAACTGGAGACCTTAAAGTGATTGTTTTTCAGTTGCAGGATGAGGAGTACGGGATACCTGTGCACCAAGTACGTTCTATAGAGAAAGTTCAACATATTACAAGAGTTCCAAGAACAGCTTCATATATAAAAGGTGTTATAAATTTACGAGGTGTTGTCACTCCAATTATCGATTTACGTAAACGTTTTGGTCTTCAAGAACTTGAGGATACTGAAAGTACGAGAATGATCATTGTATCAAAGGATGATATTGAAGTTGGTTTTATTGTAGATGCTGCCAACGATGTCATCGATATTCATTCAGACATCATTGAACCTGCACCTGAAGTAGTAGGTTCTGTAGAGGTTGAATACATTCTAGGAGTTGCAAAATTAGAGAAGCGTTTAATTGTTATGATAGACCTTGAAGAAGTATTAAAAACTGGTCAAACCCCGGAAATTCAGGGTGTATAGTAATAGACATGGATTATACAAAGTCAATAACGTCTACACATTTAGATATATTAAAGGAGATTGGAAACATAGGTGCTGGGCATTCTGCAACATCTTTGTCTAAGTTATTAAATAAAAAGATTGATATGACAGTGCCTGATGTTAAGGTTATTTCGTTTAATGAGCTTATGGGTCTAGTTGGCGGGCCAGAAGTGGTTGTTGCAAGTGTGTTTTTAAGAATGGAAGGTGATATCCCAGGTTCCTTATTTTTTGTTCTTAGCATTGAACAAAGTGAGCGGTTCATTAAGAAACTAATAAATGATGAAAGCTTTTCTTTACAAGAACTGCCATATAATGAACTGGGGTTATCTGCTTTTCAGGAGCTTGGAAACATTTTAACAGGATCATATTTATCATCATTATCAGACTTAACAAATCTGATGATATATCCTTCAGTTCCTGCTTTAACAATTGATATGTTTGGTGCAGTTATAACACATGGCTTAATTGAATTATCGCATGCAAGTGATTATGCAATTATCATTGATACCGCAATTAAAGAAGAAGATCAGCTTGATATTGACTCAGTGAAAGGACATTTCTTTCTATTACCTGATCCGGACTCTTTTAAAAAGCTATTTGATGCACTTGGTATATCTGATGAAAAATGAAGTAGTAGAAATCTTTAAAGTAGGTATTGCTGATCTCAATATTGTGAAAACTCCTAACAGAATCCGGACTTCAGGTCTAGGTTCCTGTGTAGGACTTATCCTTTATGACAAAATCAATAAAATTGCGGGTTTGGCACATATTATGTTGCCTGACTCATCACTAGCTAATCAATCTACGATTAATCATGCGAAATATGCTGATACTGCTATCCCGCTACTAATGAATAAATTAGGAGAATCAGGAGCGAAAATGAAGTTTCTTCAGGCTAAATTGGCTGGCGGTGCTCAAATGTTTCAATTTCAATCATCAAATGACATGATGCGGATTGGACCAAGAAATGTTGAAGCAGTTAAAAGGATTCTAAAGACCTATAATATTCCAATTCTTAACGAAGATGTAGGTGGGAATAGCGGAAGAACAATTGAATTTGATCCAAAAACATCTGAGTTATTGATTCGAACTGTTAATCAAGGGACAAAAATAATATAAGTTTATGAAACGAAGATTAGATTTTTTCATGATATTAAGTTAAGCAGGGGGATAAAAATGACACAATTGACACAAACCGATGAACATGTAATTTGGCAAAAATGGATTGATGTACGTGACACACATGCTGGTGATGCTCTTATCAAAAAATATATGCCCCTTGTAACTTATCATGTTCAAAGGATATCTGTAGGGCTCCCCAAAAATGTGAACAAGGATGACTTAATGAGCCTTGGGTTATTTGGGTTATATGATGCTCTAGAAAAATTTGACCCAAAAAGGGATTTGAAATTTGATACATATGCTTCATTTCGAGTACGTGGCGCCATTATCGATGGTCTAAGAAAAGAGGATTGGTTATCAAGAAGCTCTAGAGAAAAAGCGAAACGTGTAGAAGCTGCAATTGATAAATTAGAGCAAAAGCATCTTCGTACCATTTCTCCTAAGGAAATTGCTGCAGAACTAGGGATATCTGAGGCGGAGGTGGTAGGTGTTATGAACGAAGGATTTTTTGCGAATGTTCTTTCCATTGACGATCAAATGTTCGACCAAGAAGATGGAGAAACGATTGGATTCACAGTAAAAGATGATCATCAAAAAACACCTGAAGAAAAGATCATAAATGACGAGTTGATTGCCCAATTATCTGAAGTTATTACACAATTAAGTGAAAAGGAACAGCTTGTCATAAGTTTCTTTTACAAAGAGGAACTGACGTTGACTGAAATTGGACAAGTTATGAATCTATCGACCTCTAGAATTTCTCAAATTCACTCAAAGGCATTATTTAAGTTGCGAAAAATATTAGAAAATGTGATCCATTAATCCTATGAAAAAATATAATCTAAGTACAAGTATTTACGATATCACCAAAGATTAGTCAAACTTGATATTTGTACTATTTAAGGGTGTGACTAATCTGAGCCTCAAAAACATCGAAATGCAAATTGCTCTACCACGAACTCATGATGCAAGTAAGATTCAAGAGCAATTAAATCAAAGAAACCAGCTAATTCAAGATCAACTTGCACAGTCTACTCAAAAGGAAGTAGATTTAAAAAGAACACAGGTATTAGAAAATAGTGAAAGTGAAAAATTAAAGTTAAAAAAAGATCAATCACAACAGCAGCACGAGCAAAATAAAAAAAAGAAAAAAGATCAAAAACAAGAGGGAAATCCTAATCACCCTTATAAAGGGAAGGAAATTGATTTTTTTGGCTAAGAAAGGATGCCTATGTTGACAACCTTGCTACTATTAAGTTTACTCCTTCATGTAGTAGCTTTTTATTTTATTATCATCCTTTATATGAAATATTCAACTATGAAGGACATTACTAATACACAACGTCAGATTCTTGAAGAAACCGAAAACTCAATGACAAGCTTTTTAATCGACATGAAGGACGAAAATGAAAAATTGATTAAAACCTTACTTACCTCTACTAATATGAAAAGTCAAAAACCATTGGCTAAAGATCTTATTGAAGTCAACCAAAAACCGAATCCAGAAATAAAGGAACATCCAAAGATCGAGCTAGATCAAAACTCAAAAGAATTGCCTAGTCATTTGTCTGGTCTTGACGAAGTGAAGGACATTGTAGAATTCACACAAACATCTAAGAAAAATAAGTCTCCATTTGAAATTGAGGCAATAAATTTATATAAAGAAGGAAATACTGTAGAACAGATTGCTAAAAAATTAAACAGAGGAAAGACAGAGGTTGAGCTGCTTCTAAAATTCCGGGAAATGATAAAATGATGTTCAAGTCGAAATAAAGTAGGACATCTTGTAAAGATATTTCACTTTACTCTTGATTGTCATATTTCGATATGGTATATTAATTTTTGGTGTTATTACACACGCTTATAGATTTAAGTATTGGTGCTGTTTTTTTACATACTTGTTTAAAAAGACAGTTATGCTTAAAGATGATATAAGCGGAGGAGATCAAAACCATTTAGGAGGAACAAACACATGTCAGTAATTTCTATGAAGCAATTGCTTGAAGCTGGTGTTCACTTCGGTCACCAAACTCGCCGTTGGAACCCAAAAATGAAACGTTACATCTTTACAGAGCGTAACGGAATCTACATCATCGACCTTCAAAAAACAGTTAAAAAGGTTGAAGAAGCTTACAAATTCGTTAAAGAACTTGGAGCTGAAGGTGGTACAATCCTTTTCGTTGGTACGAAAAAACAAGCACAAGATTCTGTTAAAGAAGAAGCAGAACGTTCTGGAATGTACTATGTAAACCAACGTTGGTTAGGTGGTACATTAACTAACTTTGAAACAATCCAAAAGCGTATCAAACGTTTAAAAGATATTCAAAGAATGCAAGAAGACGGTACTTTCGAAGTACTTCCTAAAAAGGAAGTAGTTCAACTTAACAAAGAGCTTGAGCGTCTTGAGAAATTCCTAGGTGGAATCAAAGACATGAAGCAATTACCAGATGCATTATTCATTATCGATCCTCGTAAAGAGCGCATCGCTGTTGCAGAAGCTCGTAAATTAAACATCCCGATCGTTGGTATCGTTGATACTAACTGTGATCCAGATGAAATTGATTACGTAATCCCTGCTAATGATGATGCAATTCGTGCTGTAAAACTTCTTACTGCAAAAATTGCAGATGCAATTTTAGAATCTAAACAAGGTGAAGAAACAGTAACACCTGCTTAATGTGCAAAAGGTGATAAGGGGATTTGGCCTTTTATCACCTTTTTTTAAAGTAAGCTACATAATTAGAAAAGCGTAAGCCTAGAGTATAGTGAGCTTACTCATCACTTAGGCTGAAGCTAGTATTTAAACTAGGTAAAGAATATTTTTCTATCAGTTCTTTGAACTTTGTGTTATGTATCACAACATAAGGTGTAACCTAACATAATGTGCATAACATATCCATTCTATATGATGGATATTGGAAACTTAAACCTAATTGACCTTAAGGAGGAATACCGTTATGGCAGTAACTGCTCAAATGGTTAAAGAATTACGTGAAAAAACTGGCGCTGGAATGATGGATTGTAAAAAAGCGTTAACTGAAACAAATGGAGATATGGATCAAGCAATTGATTATCTTCGTGAAAAAGGGATTGCAAAAGCAGCTAAAAAGGCAGACCGTATTGCAGCTGAAGGTTCTACTTTAGTAAAAGTAAACGGAAATGAAGCTGTTATTTTAGAAGTTAACTCTGAAACAGACTTCGTTGCAAAAAACGAAGGTTTCAAAGAATTAATTAACGGTTTAGCTGATTTCTTACTTGAAAAGAAACCTGCTGATGTTGAGGCTGCTTTAGCAGAAACGATGAACAATGGTTCTACTGTAGCAGATTATATTAACGCTGCTATCGCGAAAATCGGTGAAAAAATTACTCTTCGTCGTTTTACAATATTAACAAAAACTGATAACGATGCATTCGGTTCATACCTTCACATGGGTGGTCGTATTGGCGTATTAACACTATTAGAAGGTACAACTGATGAAGAAGCTGCTAAAGATGTTGCAATGCACGCTGCTGCAGTTAATCCAAAATATGTTTCTCGTGACCAAGTTTCTGCAGAAGAAGCTGAGCATGAGCGTAAAATCTTAACTGAGCAAGCATTAAACGAAGGTAAGCCAGAAAACATTGTAGCTAAAATGGTTGAAGGTCGTTTAGGCAAATATTTCGAAGAGATTTGCTTATTAGATCAAAGCTTTGTTAAAAACCCTGATCAAAAAGTAAAACAATTTGTTGAGTCTAAAGGCGCAACTGTGAAAACTTTCATCCGTTATGAAGTTGGTGAAGGTATCGAGAAACGTCAAGATAACTTCGCTGAAGAAGTAATGAGCCAAGTGAAAAAATAATCATCCACAAATTTAAACACAACGAAAATATTGTGTTTAAAGTGGATAGGATTTTCTTATAATGGAAAAAGGGAACACAGCCTGTGTTCCCTTCTTTTCGAGATAGACATGTTCATGTGTAAATGTAGGATGGCAAGTTAAGAGCGGAACAGAGAGTTGGAGGTAATCATGAGTAAACCTAAATATCAACGTATTGTACTTAAATTAAGTGGTGAAGCACTTGCAGGTGATAATGGTTTTGGAATCAATCCATCTGTTATTCAATCAATTGCAAAGCAAGTAAAAGAAATTGCTGAATTAGATGTTGAAGTTGCAGTTGTTGTTGGTGGAGGAAACATCTGGCGTGGAAAAATCGGTAGTGAAATGGGAATGGACCGTGCGACTGCAGATTATATGGGAATGCTTGCGACTGTGATGAATTCCTTGGCTTTACAAGATAGCCTTGAAACACAAGGAATTCAGACACGTGTACAAACATCAATTGAAATGAGACAGGTTGCTGAGCCTTACATAAGAAGAAAAGCAATTCGTCACCTTGAGAAAAAACGTGTTGTCATTTTTGCAGCAGGAACTGGAAATCCATACTTCTCAACTGATACAACTGCAGCCTTAAGAGCTGCGGAAATTGAAGCAGATGTTATTCTTATGGCAAAAAATAACGTTGATGGAGTATATAGTGCTGACCCGAGAGTTGATAAGGAAGCTGTAAAATATGAGACATTATCATACTTAGATGTTTTAAAAGAAGGTTTAGCAGTAATGGATTCAACTGCTTCATCTCTCTGTATGGATAATGATATTTCATTAATTGTTTTCTCTATAATGGAAGAAGGAAATATTAAACGTGCTGTTACAGGTGAAAATATCGGAACAATTGTAAGGGGGAAATAATCATGGCTAAACAAGTATTAGCAAACACTAAAGAAAAAATGGAAAAAGCTGTAGGTTCTTTAAGTCGTGAATTAGCGTCTGTCAGAGCTGGTCGTGCAAGTTCAAATCTTCTTGATAAAATCTCAGTCGATTATTATGGTGCTCCAACACCTGTTAATCAACTTGCATCTATCAGTGTTCCAGAAGCTCGCTTATTAGTAATTCAGCCTTATGACAAATCTGTTCTTGGTGATATTGAGAAAGCGATTTTGAAATCTGACCTTGGTTTAACACCTGCAAATGATGGTTCTCTAATCCGTTTATCAATCCCTGCTTTAACTGAAGAGAGACGTAAAGAGCTTGTAAAATTGGTAAAGAAATATGGCGAAGAAGCAAAGGTTGCCATCCGAAATATTAGACGTGATGGAAATGATGATTTGAAAAAGTTAGAGAAAAATGGTGAAATCACTGAAGATGAATTGCGTAGTTATACAGACGATGTCCAAAAATTAACAGATGAATTCATCGTGAAAATCGATCAAGTTGCCAAAGATAAAGAAAAAGAAATTATGGAAGTCTAATTCAGATTTCCTAGAATTAGATGTCGAGTACGCTGATTTTATAGCACACGGAAATTTATCGTTTCCTAATCGACAAAAAATATGTACAATAGGTATGAAAAGACCCTCTAATGTTTACAGGGGGTTTTTTTGTTAATACTGTTAACGTCTGAGAATGATGAATTATTGGGTGATGGAGGAATCACATGCTCAACATATTAAAAAAATGGAAAGGCTCTCCTCAGCTTTCCGACGATAAAATTGTAAATAAAGAGGAAGTTTTAAAGGGGGAAATACCCAACCATATTGCTATCATCATGGATGGGAATGGAAGATGGGCAAAAAAACGTGCACTTCCAAGAATGGCTGGTCACCACGAGGGTATGAAGGTTGTAAGAAAAATAACGAAACAAGCTAACGCGCTCGGTGTCAAAGCTCTTACATTATACGCTTTTTCAACTGAAAACTGGAAACGTCCAAAGATAGAAGTAGATTATTTAATGAAACTGCCTGAAGAATTTCTTACAACTTATTTACCGGAATTAATTGAAGAAAACGTGCAGGTTAGGGTAATGGGAGATAAAAATAAACTTCCTATACATACATTAAAAGCGGTAGAAAAAGCAATAGAGGATACTAAAACGAATGATGGGCTTGTTTTGAATTTTGCATTAAACTATGGTAGCCGTACGGAAATTATAACGGCTGTACAACAAATAGCAAAAGATGTAGAATCAGGAAAGTTAAATAGAGAGGAGATCGATGAAAGTCTTTTCTCAAATTATTTAATGACTCAAACACTACCCGACCCGGATTTATTAATTCGAACGAGTGGAGAAATAAGATTAAGTAATTTTATGCTTTGGCAGCTTGCTTATACAGAGTTTTGGTTTACAGATGTGCTTTGGCCTGATTTTAATGAACAATGTTTATTACAAGCAATCTACACTTATCAACAAAGAGGCCGCAGATTTGGTGGCATATAAAGGTGATGAAGTAAAAAATGAAACAACGAATTTTAACAGGAGTTTTAGCCGCAGCTTTATTTCTTCCGTTTGTTATTTACGGAAAACTTCCGTTTGCAATATTTGTTTATTTACTAGCGTCAATTGGATTATTTGAATTATTAAGAATGAAAAAAATTTCTTTAATGAGTTTTCCAGGGCTCGTTAGCTTATTAATATTATGGGTTCTATTAATACCAAATTCATATATATCATTATTAAATGATATGATTTTCTCCAAAGCTGAATTTGCGTTACTTGGACTTCTGTTGCTTTTAACCTATACAGTTATGACAAAAAACAAATTTACCTTTGATGATGTAGGATTTGTAGTAATTACTGTATTTTACTTAGGTATCGGGTTTTACTTTTTCATTGAGACGAGAAACTTGGAATTAAACCTTGTATTTTATGCATTAATTTTAATATGGGTTACAGATTCAGGTGCATATTTTGTTGGTCGTTCAATAGGTAAAAATAAACTTTGGCCAGAAATAAGTCCAAATAAAACAGTTGAGGGTGCTTTAGGCGGTGTATTTTTCGCGGTTATATTTGCATGTATATATCAGTATTTCACAAATGTGTTTGATCATTATGTAAATGTGATTATTATGACTGTTTTCCTCTCTATTTTTGGACAAATAGGAGATCTTGTTGAATCAGCATTTAAGCGGCATTATCAAGTAAAAGACTCAGGAAGTATTCTCCCTGGACACGGCGGAATCCTTGATCGTTTTGACAGTTTATTATTTGTATTGCCGTTAATGCATTTTTTAAATATCCTTTTAGGGGGATAGAGTCCAAGCAAACGTATTTTATTTTTGATTGGAAGTGACTTCGTGAAAAAAATTAGTCTTTTAGGTGCTACAGGATCAATAGGAATTCAAACATTAGATGTGATTGAAGCACACCCTGATCAATTTAACCTAGTATCAATGTCATTCGGAAGCAATATCTCATCAGGAATTAAGATTATTCGTAAATTCCAACCAAGCTTTGTTGCCGTTAAAGATAAAGAAACGTATGAGAAATTAAAACTAGAATTACAAAATGAAACTGTTAAGATCGGATATGGTCAAGAGGGGCTTATTGAGGCGGCCACTTTTGACGGTGTTGATTGCTTAGTGAATGCTGTTGTAGGAAGCGTTGGTCTTGTCCCTACATTAAAAGCTATTGAGAACAAAATTACCATAGCATTGGCAAATAAAGAAACATTAGTTACAGCAGGTCACCTTGTAAAAGAGCATGCTAAAAAATATGGTGTTAATTTATTGCCGGTTGATAGTGAGCACTCAGCAATTTTTCAATGTTTACAAGGGGAAAACCCTAAAAAGATTGAAAGACTAATCGTTACGGCTTCAGGAGGAAGCTTTCGCGACAAAACACGTGAAGAATTAAAAGATGTGACAGTAGAGCAAGCTCTGAATCACCCTAACTGGTCAATGGGTGCAAAGATTACAATTGATTCTGCTACAATGATGAATAAGGGGTTAGAAGTGATAGAAGCGCACTGGCTATTCGATATCCCCTATGAAAAAATAGATGTTTTATTACATAAAGAAAGCATTATCCATTCCTTAGTTGAATTTCAGGATCATAGTATTCTTGCCCAATTGGGGACACCAGATATGAGGGTTCCGATTCAATATGCTTTAACATATCCCGATCGATTGCAAGTAAAGAACTCAAAAAAACTTGAATTGTGGGAAGTTGGAAAATTACATTTTGATAAAGCTGATTTTAACAGATATAAATGCTTACAATTTGCATATGATTCAGGTAAAATAGGTGGAACAATGCCAACAGTTTTAAATGCTGCAAATGAAGTAGCTGTTGCTGCATTTTTAAAAGGACAGATAAAGTTTCTTCAAATTGAGGAATATATTGAAAGAGCAATGGATAAGCATAAGAGCATCGCACATCCAGGTTTGGAGCAAATTCAGGAAGTTGATCAACAAACTCGAAATTTTGTACAAACATTAATCTCATAAAGGTGGTCATACAAAAATGAATACAGTGATAGCGTTTGTCCTTATTTTCGGTGCTCTGGTTTTTTTTCATGAGCTCGGTCATTTAATCTTAGCTAATCGAGCAGGCATACTTTGCCGGGAGTTTGCAATAGGTTTTGGTCCTAAAATACTATCTTTCAAAAAGAATGAAACAGTCTATACAATTCGTCTTTTGCCTATTGGCGGTTTTGTCCGGATGGCTGGAGAGGACCCGGAGGTTATTGAGGTAAAGCCGGGTCATAATGTTGGTTTACTCTTTAATAAAGAAGATAAAGTTGAAAAAATTATCTTAAATAATAAAGAAAAATACCCAAATGCAAGAATCATTGAAGTTGAAAATGTAGACTTGGAGCATAACATGTTCATTGCAGGTTATGAGCATGGGGAAGAAGAATATTTAAAAAGGTTTGAAGTGAGTGAGACATCTTATTTTATTATGGATGGGCAACAAACACAAATTGCACCTTATAACCGACAATTCCAATCCAAAACGGTTGGTCAAAGGATTGCAGCAATCTTTGCTGGACCATTCATGAATTTTCTTCTTGCATTTGTCATCTTGTTTTCTTTAGGTTTTATTCAAGGAGCTCCTGTTAATGAAGCTAGATTAGGTGAATTAACATCAGACGGTTCCGCAAATAAAGCGGGATTACAAGAAGGAGATGTCATTCATTCCATTGAAGGAGAAGCAACTTCAACATGGGAGAAAGTTGTCTCAATTATCCAAGCAAATCCTGATAAAGAACTAACATTTGAAGTTGAACGAAACGGTGAAATCTTAAGTTATGAGGTTATCCCTGAAGCCACAAAAGTAGGGGAGAATGTGATTGGCCGCATTGGTGCGTATAATCCAGTTGATAAATCATTTGGAAGCTCTCTGAAGTATGGATTTGTTGAAACCTATACCTGGACAAAAGAAATATTAATTGGCTTTGGTAAGCTTATAACAGGTCAATTTTCAATTGATATGTTATCGGGTCCTGTCGGCATCTATGATATGACAGATCAAGTAGCTGAGTCAGGTACAACTAACCTGCTTAGATGGGCAGCACTGCTTAGTATTAATTTAGGTATTGTTAATTTATTACCTATTCCTGCTTTAGATGGCGGTCGGTTATTATTCTTATTTATTGAGGCATTAAGAGGAAAACCTATTGACCGACAAAAAGAAGGAATTGTTCATTTTATCGGTTTTTCATTATTAATGCTATTAATGCTCGTTGTCACATGGAATGACATCCAACGCTTATTTTTATAAACAAAAGTTTAATTTAAAACAGAGGTGCTCGTAATGAAACAAAGTATGACGTTTATTCCTACTCTTAGAGAAGTTCCAGCTGATGCTGAAGTGAAAAGCCATCAGCTAATGCTACGAGCTGGATTTATTAGACAAAACACTAGTGGTGTGTATAGCTACTTACCTTTAGCACAAAGGGTTCTAAAAAAAATTGAACAAATTGTGCGTGAGGAAATGGATAAAGCAGGGGCTTCAGAATTATTAATGCCAGCCCTGCAACAAAGTGAATTATGGCAGGAATCTGGTCGATGGTATTCCTACGGTCCAGAATTAATGAGATTAAAAGATCGTCATAATAGAGAATTTGCACTAGGTGCTACACATGAAGAGATGATTACTAGTCTAGTAAGAGATGAAGTAAAATCATATAAACGCCTTCCATTAGCTTTATACCAAATTCAAACAAAATTCCGCGATGAGAAGCGACCACGCTTCGGTGTTTTACGTGGACGTGAATTTATCATGAAGGATGCTTATTCATTTCATGCAACAAATGAGAGCTTGGATGAAGGGTATGAAAAGATGTTTGCCGCTTATCAAAATATCTTCTCTCGTTGTGGATTAGATTTTAGAGCGGTTATTGCAGATTCAGGTGCAATGGGTGGAACAGATACACATGAATTTATGGTTTTATCTGATATTGGGGAAGATACAATCGCATATTCTGATACATCACAATATGCTGCAAACATTGAGATGGCACCTGTAAATGCTACTTATGAAAAAAGCACTGAAGCGTTAATGGATCTGGAAAAGGTTGAAACACCGAACCAAAAAACAATTGACGAGATTTCTAGCTTCATGCAAGTGTCAAAAGAGAAATGTATAAAATCTATTTTATTTAAAGTTGATGAAAAATATGTTCTCGTACTCGTACGTGGGGATCATGAGGTAAATGATATTAAAGTTAAAAACCTATTTGGAGCTTCTGTTGTTGAATTAGCAACCGCCGAAGAAACGAAAGAAGTATTACAATGTATTCCAGGTTATGTTGGCCCAATTAATGTTTCGGACCAAATAGAGGTTATTGCTGATCTTGCAGTAGCTGCAGTTGTTAATGGGGTATGTGGAGCAAATGAAGAATCATTCCATTATACAGGTGTAAATATTGAACGAGATGCAAAGGTTTCCCAATTTGCTGATCTTCGCTTCATTCAAGAAGGTGATGCTTCACCAGATGGTGAAGGTACGATTAAATTTGCAAAAGGCATTGAAGTAGGTCATGTGTTTAAATTAGGAACAAGATACAGTGAAGCAATGAATGCAACATTCTTAGATGAAAATGGCCGTTCTAAGCCTATGATCATGGGATGCTATGGAATTGGGGTATCAAGAACACTAGCCGCTATCATTGAACAAAACAATGATGATAATGGAATTCTTTGGCCTGATTCAGTGGCTCCATTCCAATTACACATCATTCCAGTAAATGTAAAAAATGATGCACAAAGAGATTTAGGTGACAAATTATACAACAGCTTCACCCAGGCTGGATATGAAGTGCTTTTAGACGACCGTCAAGAGCGTGCTGGAGTAAAATTTGCAGATTCTGATCTAATCGGAATTCCAGTTCGAATCACAGTTGGAAAAAAGGCAGATGAAGGTATTGTTGAAGTAAAACTTCGCAAAACTGGTGAATCCTTTGAAGTCTCAGTAGATGAATTAGAAGAAAAAATTACTGAATTACTTGGAAACTAAAAAAGCTTACTCCTAAGTTAAAACCATGATAAAATAAAAAAATGACAAGAAGAGGCTGACTCGATTTAATAGGACAATTCCCTTTGTGAATTGTCTAAAATGAGGCAGCCTCTTCAATTGTGATAAAACAAGTCCATACTTGTTTGAGAGGGGGAACAAAAAATGGAGATGCAAGCAAATCAGGTTGAGCGATTCCAACTTTTGCTTCAGCAAATTAATTTAACAGAGGATGCAGCAGTTGTTCATTTCAGAAATGGCTCAATTGCTCGTTTAACTGTCCATAAGCAATCGAAGAAATGGCATTTCCACTTTCAATTTGAAAAAATCTTGCCTTTTAATGTATATCATTTATTTCATACAAAACTAACAAAAGCTTTTTCACATATAGCAGATGTTTCATTCAGTTTTGAAGCAAAGGACTCTTCATTTGATGAAAAGTTAGTTCAGGATTATTGGTCAATATGTATACAAGAAATGGATGGAATATCTCCACCAATGTTAGCATTGTTGAATGAACAAAAGCCGACTGTTCAAGGAGTTAAAGTCATTGTAAAAACAAAAAATGATACAGAAGCAATGACGATAAAACGCAAATATGCTTCTCTTATTCAAGATAGTTTTCAACAGTTTGGATTCCCTGCTTTTCAATTGGATACGACAGTAGCTGTATCTGAAGAAGAAATAAAGCATTTTCAAGAGCAAAAGCTCCAAGAGGACAAGGCTAGGGGACTTCAAGCTTTAACTGATATGGAAAACGCTGAGAAGGAAGAATCAAGTCAGCAAGAATTGACAGGTCCGCTAACAATTGGATACACAATTAAAGATGACGAAGAGATTAGAACAATGGCTTCAATTGAGGATGAAGAACGAAGAATTGCTATTCAAGGTTATGTGTTTGATGCGGAGACAAAAGAGTTACGAAGCGGAAGAACATTATTAACGTTTAAAATTACTGATTATACAAGCTCAATCCTTGTCAAAATGTTTGCAAGAGATAAAGAGGATGCTGTATTGGTTCAAGCTGTTAAAAAAGGCATGTGGCTTAAAGTGCGCGGGAGTATTCAAAATGATACTTTCGTACGTGATCTAGTAATGATTGCAAATGATATTAACGAGATCTCTCCAAAGGAAAGACAAGACCGTGCTCCTGAAGGTGAAAAAAGAGTAGAGTTACACCTTCATTCCCCAATGAGTCAAATGGATGCCGTAACATCTATAAGTAAACATGTTGAACAAGCGAAAAAATGGGGCCACAAAGCTATTGCCTTAACAGATCATGCCGTTGCACAGTCTTTTCCTGAAGCTTACTCGGCAGGCAAAAAGAATGGTATTAAAATATTATATGGAGTCGAAATCAATTTAGTTGATGATGGTGTCCCTATAGCATATAACGATGATAACCGTTATTTACCTGATGAAACCTATGTTGTTTTCGACGTTGAAACAACAGGGCTTTCTGCCGTTTATGATACGATTATTGAGCTGGCGGCTGTTAAGGTTCGTGGTGGAGAAATTATCGATCGATTTGAATCCTTTGCAAATCCGCATCATCCGCTTTCTGCAACAACGATTGAGTTGACCGGTATTACAGATGATATGGTAAGAGAAGCTCCAAATGTTGATGTTGTATTACGCAAGTTTAAGGAATGGATTGGTCAGGATATTTTAGTTGCTCATAATGCAAGCTTTGATATGGGCTTTTTAAATGTTGGATACAAAAAGCTATTAGGAGAAGAAAAAGCAAAAAACCCTGTTATTGATACATTAGAGCTTGGACGCTTTTTATATCCAGAGCTTAAAAATCACCGACTTAATACACTTTGTAAGAGATTTGATATAGAACTCACTCAACATCACCGAGCTATTTACGATGCCGAAGCAACAGGTTATTTATTAATAAAAATGTTAAAGGATGCGGCTGAAAAAGGCATTGAGTACCATAATCAATTTAATGACAATATGGGAAAAGGAAATGCTTATCAACGTTCTCGCCCTTATCATGCGACAGTCCTTGCTCAAAATGATACAGGCTTGAAAAACCTATTTAAATTAGTTTCTATATCACATATTAATTATTTTTACCGTGTTCCTCGTATACCTCGTTCTCAACTAAATAAATATCGCGAGGGACTTATTATCGGTTCTGCATGTGATAAAGGTGAGGTTTTTGAAGGGATGATGCAAAAATCTCCAGAGGAAGTAGAAGAAATTGCTGCGTACTATGATTATTTAGAAGTCCACCCTTTAGATGTATATAAGCATCTTATTGCCCTTGATTATATTAAGGATGAGCAAGCTCTACAAGAAATCGTCACGAATATTGTGAAGCTTGGCGAAAAACTCAATAAACCGGTTGTGGCCACCGGAAATGTTCATTATTTAAATCCAGTAGATAAAATATATAGAAAAATATTAGTGAGCTCTCAAGGTGGAGCAAACCCATTAAATCGCCATGAGTTGCCAGATGTTCATTTCCGAACAACGGATGAAATGCTTGAATGCTTTTCTTTCTTAGGTGGAGAAAAAGCAAAAGAAATTGTCATCGAAAACACAAATAAAATTGCTGATATGATAGAAGAAGTAAAACCTATCAAGGATGATCTGTATACACCGAAAATTGAAGGTGCTGATGAAGAAATCCGTGAGATGAGTTACTCAATGGCAAGGCGGATATATGGAGAAAACCTTCCGGAGCTTGTTGAGGCACGGTTAGAGAAAGAATTAAAAAGTATTATCGGGCATGGTTTTGCCGTTATTTATCTAATCTCACATAAGCTGGTTAAAAAATCGCTGGATGATGGATATCTTGTAGGCTCACGTGGATCTGTTGGTTCTTCATTTGTTGCAACTATGACAGAAATTACTGAGGTTAATCCATTGCCACCTCATTATGTATGTCCAGATTGTAAGCACTCTGAATTTTTTAATGATGGTTCAGTTGGTTCTGGCTTCGATTTGCCGAATAAAGAATGTCCAAAATGTGGTGCTCAATATACAAAGGATGGACATGATATTCCATTCGAGACGTTCCTTGGATTTAAAGGAGACAAGGTTCCTGATATTGATTTAAACTTCTCAGGTGAATATCAACCAATAGCCCATAACTATACAAAGGTTCTTTTTGGTGAGGATTATGTATATCGTGCTGGAACCATAGGAACTGTTGCTGAAAAAACAGCCTATGGTTATGTGAAAGGCTATGCGAATGATCACAATATTATCTATCGTGGTGCAGAGGTTGATCGACTTGTTCAAGGCTGTACTGGCGTCAAACGAACAACAGGTCAGCACCCTGGCGGAATTATCGTTGTACCTGATTATATGGATATTTACGATTTTTCTCCTATTCAGTATCCGGCAGATGCAACAGGATCTGAATGGCGAACAACACATTTTGATTTCCATTCCATCCATGATAATCTATTAAAGCTTGATATATTAGGACACGACGATCCAACGGTTATTCGTATGTTACAAGATTTAAGTGGTATTGACCCTAAAACCATTCCAACGGACGACCCTGAGGTTATGAAAATCTTTAGTGGTACAGAGTCTCTTGGTGTAACAGAAGAACAAATAATGTGTAAAACTGGAACTCTTGGAATTCCGGAGTTCGGGACAAGATTCGTAAGACAAATGTTAGAGGATACTAAACCAACAACATTTTCTGAGTTAGTCCAAATATCTGGGTTGTCACATGGAACAGATGTATGGCTAGGTAATGCGCAAGAGCTAATTCATAATAAGATTTGTACGTTAAGTGAAGTAATTGGTTGTCGTGATGACATCATGGTGTATTTAATTTACCAGGGACTTGAACCTTCTTTTGCTTTTAAAATTATGGAATCTGTTCGTAAAGGAAAAGGGTTAACAGAGGAAATGGAAGAGGAAATGAAAAAGAATGAAGTTCCTTCCTGGTATATTGATTCATGCTTGAAAATAAAATATATGTTCCCAAAGGCACATGCCGCTGCTTATGTATTAATGGCAGTCCGTATTGCTTATTTTAAAGTTCATTTACCACTTTTATATTACGCAGCTTACTTTACAGTTCGTGCAGATGATTTCGATATCGATACAATGGTAAAAGGCTCAACACCAATTCGTGCGAAAATCGAAGAAATTAACCTTAAGGGATTAGAGGCTTCACCAAAAGAGAAAAACCTTTTAACGGTTCTTGAATTAGCGCTAGAAATGTGTGAACGAGGATTTTCTTTTCAAAAGGTTGATCTTTATCGCTCAAGTGCTGATGAGTTTATTATTGATGGTAATAGTTTAATACCGCCGTTTAATTCAATACCGGGACTGGGAACAAACGCTGCCATTAACATTGTAAAAGCTAGAGAAGACGGTGAGTTCCTTTCAAAAGAGGACTTACAGCAACGTGGAAAAGTATCAAAAACAATTATTGAGTATCTAAGTACACATGGTTGTCTTGATGAACTGCCAGATCAAAATCAATTGTCATTGTTTTAATTTGATTGTAGGTTCATACGTCGATACCGGATCGCTTTTGTTTTTTCTAATAGAATTTAGGAATGAAAGTAATTGCTAATATTGCTGTCTAGTTACAGCGGCCAGCGACTAGTGAACTTCACTTCCTTACGATAAGTATAAGTCAACATCGAATCGCTTTCGCTCTTCGTGTTTCCTATATCTCATACGGAGGCCTCCAGTTCATACGTCGCTAACGGGTCGCTTTCGCTTTTCTAAATAATTTGCATAAAAAAGATGGTTATGTTATGCTTTTAATGGAAATGCTAACGATAAGCAGAGGAAAAGAGTGGGGTAATCTCCCACTCTTTCGTATTGTAATCGCCCTCGTCATTCGGATAGTATACTACATACCATTCCCTGCTCACAAGGCAGGGTTTTTCAGCAGCTAAAGGTGTTAAACCGCTATTGTTCAAATGTAAAGTTAGCGCACCAAGCTCCAATATGTAGTCAAAATGGAGAGGTTATTCAAAAGAAATTAATATCCTTGAATCCTCAATCTTAGCTGACTTATAGCTGAGCCTGAATGCAGGAGCATTGCGCTATTCTTACAAGGAGGAAGAGAATGAGCAAAAAAGTTACAGATATCGTTGAACAATTAGTCTCACCTATATTAGAGGATATGAACCTTGAATTAGTTGATATTGAATACGTTAAGGAAGGTTCTAGTTGGTTTCTTCGATTATTCATTGATTCTGAAACAGGTATTGATATTGAAGAATGTGGAGTTGTTAGTGAAAGATTAAGCGAGAAGCTTGATGAATTAGATCCGATTCAGCATAACTACTTCTTAGAAGTATCATCTCCAGGTGCAGAGAGACCTTTAAAAAAAGAAGCAGATATAAGAAAAGCAATCGGAAAACAAGTCCACATTAAAACATATGAGCCGATCAATGGAGAAAAGGTATTTGAAGGTGTCTTAACTGATTTCAACGGTCAAACGCTTACAGTCACTGTAACGATTAAAACAAGAAAGAAACAAGTTGAAATCCCTTATGATAAAGTGGCAAAAGCTCGTCTAGCTGTCACCTTCGGTTAACAAGGTGAAATTGTTTAAGCAGGGTAACTCCTTGTTTACACTCAACCTTATAGGATTCTCTTCTTTATTTTATGTAGGAAGAGATACAAGAAGTATTACATGAAGCTTATTTTTTAAGGGGGAAGCCGTTAAAATGAGTAGTGAATTATTAGATGCCTTAACAATTTTAGAAAAGGAAAAGGGCATCAGCAAAGAAATTATTATTGAGGCAATTGAAGCGGCACTTATTTCTGCTTACAAACGTAATTTTAATCAAGCTCAAAATGTTCGAGTTGACTTAAATCGTGAAACAGGAACAATGAAAGTGTTTGCTCGAAAAGATGTTGTTGATGAGGTTTATGATCCTCGTTTAGAAATTTCACTTGGTGAAGCACAAAGTATTAATCCTAATTACGTTGTTAATGATGTTATTGAAATGGAAGTGACTCCAAAGGACTTTGGCCGCATCGCTGCTCAAACAGCAAAACAAGTTGTTACTCAACGTGTACGCGAAGCTGAACGTGGAGTTATTTATGGTGAGTTTATCGACCGTGAAGAAGATATTATGACAGGAATTGTTCAACGTATCGATTCCAAGTTTATTTATGTAAGTTTAGGAAAAATCGAGGCGCTCTTACCTGTGAGTGAACAAATGCCTAATGAAACATATCGACCACATGATCGGATAAAAGTATTTATCACAAAGGTAGAAAAAACAACAAAAGGTCCACAGATCTTTGTTTCAAGAACACATCCAGGTCTGCTTAAAAGATTGTTTGAAATTGAGGTGCCTGAAATTTATGATGGAACAGTTGAAATTAAATCTGTATCACGTGAAGCAGGAGATCGCTCAAAAATTTCTGTCCATTCTGACAATCCTGAGGTTGATCCAGTTGGCTCATGTGTAGGGCCTAAAGGTCAACGTGTACAAGCGATTGTAAATGAGCTTAAAGGTGAAAAGATTGATATTGTCAAATGGTCACAAGACCCGGTGGAGTTCGTTGCAAATGCGCTTAGCCCTTCTAAAGTTGTTGAAGTTTTAGTTGATGAAGAGGAAAAAGCAACGACAGTTATTGTCCCGGATTACCAACTTTCATTAGCAATTGGAAAACGCGGACAAAATGCCCGTTTGGCTGCAAAATTAACTGGGTGGAAGATTGATATTAAGAGTGAATCAGATGCTGAAAAAGCAGGGATTTATCCAGTTCAAACTAATAAATCGGTTTTAGATGTTGATGATGATGACGAACCACTTTTGACAAGTGTACAAGAACCTGAGCTTAGTGAATAAGAGGTGAAATCACATGAACAATCGCAAAATTCCTTTGCGTAAATGTGTCGCAACTGGAGAAATGAAAAATAAAAAAGAACTAGTCCGCATTGTCCGGTCAAAGGAAGGCGATGTTTCAGTCGACTTAACCGGTAAAAAGAACGGACGAGGGGCCTATATTACTCTTGATAAAGAGAGCATACTTCTTGCAAAAAAGAAAAATATACTTGCCAATCATCTTAAAGCCAATGTAGATGAAGCGATTTACGATGAATTAATCCAATTGGCTGAGAAGGAGAAGCAATAAATAGATGAAACAGCAGCAACAATGGACGTCCTTATTGGGCTTAGCAAATCGAGCACGAAAAGTTATTTCGGGAGAGGAACTTGTTGTTAAAGAAATTAGACAACAAAAAGCTAAGCTTGTTCTTCTTTCACAAGATGCATCCGCTAATACAATGAAAAAGGTAACAGATAAATGCAAGTTTTATCAGGTCCCCTTTAAAATGGTTGAAGATCGCTACCTATTAGGGCAAGCAATCGGGAAAGAAGCGAGAGTCGTTGTAGCGATAAATGATGCAGGCTTTGCTGCAAAGTTAAAAACCTTGCTCGATTAATATTCTTGGGGGTGAACGTATGTCAAAAATGAGAGTATATGAATATGCGAAACAAACAAATGTATCTAGCAAAGACATTATTTCTACGTTGAAAGGAATGAATGTCGAAGTAAATAATCATATGTCAACAATCGAAAACGATGTAATTACAAAGCTTGATCAAAAATATAAAGCAACGAACAATGAAAACACAAAAAATGAATCAACAAAGAAACCGGGGAAACAAGTGGATAATACAAATAAAACAAATATCGAACAAAAGCCTTCTAATAATAAAAAACAAGCTCCAAATAATCAGAATAAGAAATCAAATCAGCCTGGAAACAAATCTAATCAAAAGGGTAAAAAGAATAACAAGAAAAATAAAAATAATTATAATGCTCCACAACCTAAACCGAAAAAAGAACTTCCAGAGAAAATTACGTTCTCAGGCAGCTTAACTGTTGGCGAATTAGCTGGTGAGCTTGGAAAAGAACCTTCAGAAATTATTAAAAAGCTTCTATTATTGGGTACAATGGCTACAATTAACCAGGAGCTTGACAAAGATTCGATTGAGTTAATTGCTGGTGAATACGGTGTAGAAGTCGAAGAAGAAATTGTGTTTGAAAAAACAGAATTCGAAAAATATGAAGAAGAAGATCGTGAAGAAGATTTACAAATTCGTCCAGCTGTAGTAACGATCATGGGTCACGTTGACCACGGGAAAACAACTCTTCTTGACTCTATTAGAAACACAAAGGTTACAGAAGGTGAAGCTGGAGGTATTACACAACATATTGGTGCATATCAAATTGTTGCTAATGATCAAAAGATTACTTTCTTAGATACACCAGGTCATGCTGCTTTCACAACTATGCGTGCTCGTGGGGCTCAAGTAACTGATATTACAATTTTAGTTGTTGCAGCAGATGATGGAGTAATGCCTCAAACAATTGAAGCTATAAACCATGCCAAAGCAGCAGAGGTACCAATTATTGTTGCAGTTAATAAGGTTGATAAACCAACTGCAAATCCTGATCGTGTTATGCAAGAATTAACAGAACATGGACTAGTACCTGAAGCTTGGGGTGGGGATACTATCTTTGTACCTGTTTCAGCTTTAACAGGTGAAGGCATTGATGAACTTCTTGAAATGATCTTGCTAGTGACAGAAGTTGAAGAGCTGAAAGCAAACCCAAACCGTCGTGCTACTGGTACTGTAATTGAAGCACAATTAGATAAAGGCCGTGGATCGGTTGCGACACTTCTTGTTCAAAACGGTACCCTTAAAGTTGGCGATCCAATTGTTGTTGGGAACACATTTGGCCGTGTTCGTGCGATGGTCAATGATCTTGGTCGTCGAGTAAAAGAGGCAGCACCATCTACTCCAGTTGAGATCACTGGCTTAAATGATGTTCCATTAGCTGGAGATCAATTTATGGTGTTTGAAGATGAAAAATCAGCTCGTCAAGTCGGAGAAGCAAGAGCTCAGAAGAAACTTGATGAACAACGAAGTGAAGGGTCAAAATTAAGCCTTGATGACTTATTTGAACAAATCAAACAAGGTGATATAAAAGATATTAATTTAATTGTTAAAGCTGATGTACAAGGTTCTGTTGAAGCTTTAGCAGCTGCACTGCAAAAAATTGATGTTGAAGGTGTACGTGTGAAAATTATTCACACTGGCGTTGGTGCAATTACTGAATCTGACATTATTTTAGCAGCTGCATCTAATGCTATTGTAATCGGGTTTAATGTACGCCCAGACGCAGGAGCTAAGAAAACTGCTGACGTTGAAGAAGTAGATATTCGTCTTCACCGTATCATTTATAAAGTAATTGAGGAAATTGAATCTGCAATGAAAGGGATGCTTGACCCAGAATTTGAAGAAAAAATTATTGGTCAAGTGGAAGTGCGTACAACTTTTAAAGTTTCTAAAATTGGTACGATTGCAGGTTGTTATGTAACAGAAGGGAAAATTACCCGTGATAGCGGAGTCCGCTTAATCCGTGATGGCATTGTTATTTTTGAAGGGGAAATTGATACGCTTAAACGTTTTAAAGATGATGTAAAAGAAGTAGCACGTAACTATGAGTGCGGAATCACAATTAAGAACTACAATGATGTCAAAGAAGGCGACATTATTGAAGCATATGTTATGGAAGAAATTGAGCGTAAATGATCGGATATGTTGATTGTGAATGTTTAATTTATGACTCACAGTCATTAAAAGATAAAAGAGCCGTATTACAACGAGTTCTAACTAGAGTCAAACAAAAGTATAATGTTTCTATTTCTGAAATAGATTTTCAGGATACATGGCAACACACAAAGTTTGGAATAGTAGCTATAAGCACATCAAAAGTACAAACAGAAAAAGAGTTACATCGTGTGTTACAATTTATTGATTCTTTTCCAGAAATAGAGAGAACAGTTACAATGTTTGAATGGTTTTAAGTTAAGAGGTGATAGACATGAGCTTAAGAGCAAACCGTGTCGGAGAACAAATGAAAAAAGAACTAGGGGATATTATCGGGCGAAAAATTAAAGACCCAAGAATTGGTTTTGTGACAGTAACGGATGTAAATGTTTCCGGTGATTTACAAATTGCAAAAGTCTTCATATCCGTTTTAGGGGATGAGGAGCAACGCCAAAACACATTAAAGGGTCTTGCTAAAGCCAAAGGGTTTATCCGCTCTGAAATAGGCCAACGGATTCGTCTTAGAAAAACACCTGAAATTCAATTTGAATTCGATGAATCAATTGATTATGGAAATCGGATCGAAACTCTGTTACATGAGTTGAATGTGGAAAATAAAGAGGAGGAATAACTCCTTTCAAAGGGATAGACACCTTCGTCTATCCCTTTTATTTTCGTTTTGTTCTTTGTTGATTTTTACATTGTAAATGTTTTTATATCAGAAAGTCGGAGGTAATAAGATGGAAGGTGTGCTTTTATTAAATAAGCCTGTTGGAATGACATCACATGACTGTGTTGCCAAAATGAGGAGACTTGCAAAAACAAAAAAAGTAGGTCACACAGGAACATTGGACCCGGATGTTACCGGTGTACTTCCAATATGTCTTGGGAGAGCAACAAAAATAGTTGAATATTTAACCGCAGCAACGAAAACATATGAAGCAGAAATAACAATTGGTTATTCCACTACTACTGAAGATGCATCAGGTGAATTAGTTGAGAGAAAAAAAGTTGAATCTCTGATAACTAAAGAAGAAGTTGAACAGGTTCTTGAATCGATGATTGGCACGATTGAACAAATTCCGCCAATGTATTCAGCTGTCAAAGTAAAAGGAAAAAAACTTTATGAATACGCTCGAGCCGGGATTGAAGTAGAAAGACCGGCCAGACTTATTACGATTAATGAACTAGTCATGTTAGGGGATGTGAAGCACAGCGATGATAAAGTAACATTTCGTTTTCGGGTGACATGTTCAAAAGGTACATATGTTAGAACATTAGCGGTGATGATAGGAGAAAGGCTAGGCTACCCTGCACATATGTCACATCTTATTCGAACAAAATCAGGTAATTTTGATTTGAATGAGTGTTATACATTTGAGGAAATTGAGGAAGCTGCTGAAAAAAAAGTACTCCAAAATTACTTACTTTCTATTGGAGACGCGCTAAATGATTTGCCGAAACTAATAATCCATGATACGCTAGCAGAGAAAGTGAAAAATGGTGCTGTATTAGAGCTGCCATCTCAATTTCAAAACATAGAGGCGGGTTCTCCTTTTGCTATATACAATGAGAATCAACAATGTTTAGCTATATATACAAAGCATCCTACAAAAAGTCACCTTATGAAGCCGATAAAAGTCTTATACATTGAAGAATAAGGTGCTTTTTTATATGACGAAATAGAATTATAGCATTATAAGCGAAAAAGGTGAAGTTGACTGTGAAACTAATTAACCTGTCCCACCCACATCATATAGAACAAATGGAACAGCCAGAAATGGCCCTAGCACTTGGATACTTCGATGGAGTTCATAAAGGACATCAAAAAGTAATACTAAAGGCGAAAGAAATTGCAGAAAACACAGGAATGAAAAGTGCTGTTATGACATTTCATCCGCATCCGCTTGTTGTCCTCCGAAAACAACAAGAGATCGAGTATCTAACACCTTTGGAGGAAAAGATCAAATTAATTGAACAGCTAGGTGTTGATATACTATTTGTTGTTGAATTTACAAAAGAATTTGCTTCTTTGCTCCCTCAACAGTTTGTTGATGAATTTATTATCAATCTTAATGTTAAACATGTAGTTGCAGGATTTGATTTTACATATGGTCACTTAGGAAAAGGAACGATGGAAACCATGCCATTTCATTCAAGAGAACAATTTTTACATACTACTGTTGAAAAATTAACAGATCATGATCGAAAAGTAAGTTCATCACTTATACGTGAAGTTATTCGAAGTGGGGATGTAGCATATGCCGATACTTTGCTAGGTCGACCTCATTTTGTAACGGGAACAGTTATCCATGGAGATAAAAGGGGTAGAACAATCGGTTTTCCAACTGCAAACATCGACGTTGAGGATAATTATTTACTTCCGCCAACAGGTGTATATGCAGTTTCAATTTTAATTGATGGCCAAGTTTATGAAGGTGTGTGCAATATTGGGTATAAACCTACTTTTAAAGATGAAAAAGCGCTAAAACCAAGTATAGAAGTTCATATTTTTGACTTTCATAACGAAATTTATGGAAAAAAAGTATCTGTTTCTTGGTATAAACGTTTAAGAAGCGAGCAAAAGTTCCATAATATAGAAGAGCTTATTGAGCAGATATCTAAAGATAAAGCAGCTGCCGAAGAATTCTTTGAAAAAAAGACGGTTTAGTCCTTGCAATATCAGTTGAAAAATAGTATTCTAATTGATGTAGTTTAAAACCATTGCTTGGCAATTCGATTCACCAACGATTGCTCGGTAATTGGGGTTTTGCAAATTAAGGAGGTGAAAAGGATGGCTATCACACAAGAACGTAAAAATGAACTAATCGCTCAATACAAAACACATGAGTCTGATACTGGATCTCCAGAAGTTCAAATTGCTATCCTTACTGAGGACATCAATAATCTTAACGATCACTTACGTGTTCACAAAAAAGACCACCATTCTCGTCGCGGTCTATTAAAAATGGTAGGTAAACGTCGTAACTTATTAACTTACCTACGTAATAAAGACGTAACTCGCTATCGTGAGTTAATCAACAAGCTTGGTTTACGTCGATAATTACTTTAAAAGCGGGATTTCTCCCGCTTTTTTAGTGTATATAAAACTGAAAAAGAAATAAATAAATCTAATTATTTTGTGGTTGGAGCAATATTAAAACCACAAAGATATGGGAAATCTATTTACATATAAAAACTATACTGATATGTTGAAATTAAATGGTTCATACTAATACATAATGTGATTAAAAAGAGAAGGAGTTTTACATATATGGGACAAGATAAACAAACGTTTTCCATAGACTGGGCTGGTCGAAACTTAACAGTTGAAATTGGTCAGCTTGCAAAACAAGCAAACGGATCAGTATTGATTCGTTACGGTGATACAGCCGTTTTAAGCACTGCTACTGCATCAAAGGATCCAAAACCTCTAGATTTTTTTCCACTTACAGTGAATTATGAAGAGCGTTTATATGCCGTTGGGAAAATTCCAGGCGGATTTATTAAAAGAGAAGGTCGTCCTAGTGAAAAGGCTATTTTGGCAAGCCGTTTAATAGACCGTCCAATTAGACCTTTATTTGCAGAAGGCTTTAGGAATGAAGTTCAAGTCATTAGTATTGTCATGAGTGTTGATCAAGATTGTTCATCTGAAATGGCTGCAATGTTTGGTTCATCCTTAGCACTTTGTGTATCTGATATTCCATTCGAAGGACCGATTGCTGGTGTAACAGTTGGAAGAATTAATAATGAATTTGTTATTAATCCAACTGTTGAACAAGCCGAACAAAGTGATATACATCTAGTTGTAGCAGGAACTAAAGATGCCATTAACATGGTTGAAGCAGGTGCAGATGAAGTTCCTGAAGAAACCATGTTAGAAGCAATCATGTTTGGTCATGATGAAATTAAGCGCCTTATTGCTTTCCAAGAGGAAGTAGCTGCTGCTGTTGGGAAAGAGAAAATGGAAGTTCAGCTGTTTGACCTTGATGCTGATTTAGAGAAGGATATTCGAGAACTAGCCGAGAATGATCTTTTAAAAGCGATCCAAGTGCAGGAGAAACATGCACGTGAGGATGCCATCAATGCAGTTAAAAATAGCGTTGTAGAAAAATATGAAGCAGAAGAAGCGGATGAAGCTACAATCAAAATGGTCAAACAAATTTTATCAAAGATTGTAAAAGCAGAAGTTCGTCGATTAATTACTGAGGATAAAGTAAGACCGGATGGACGTGGTGTAGATGAAATTAGACCACTTTCATCAGAAGTTGGTATATTGTCAAGAACCCATGGCTCAGGATTGTTTACTCGTGGGCAAACACAAGCATTAAGTATTTGTACTCTAGGAGCACTAGGAGATGTGCAAATTTTAGATGGATTAGGGATCGAGGAATCAAAGCGCTTTATGCACCATTATAATTTCCCGCAATTCAGTGTGGGTGAAACTGGACCAATGAGAGGCCCTGGTCGTCGGGAAATTGGTCATGGGGCATTAGGAGAACGTGCGTTGGAGCCGATCATTCCTTCTGAGAAGGACTTCCCATATACAATTCGTTTAGTATCAGAAGTTCTAGAATCAAATGGTTCAACTTCTCAAGCAAGTATTTGTGCTAGCACCCTTGCGATGATGGATGCTGGTGTTCCAATCAAGGCACCTGTAGCAGGTATTGCGATGGGACTTGTGAAATCTGGTGAACATTACACTGTTTTAACAGATATTCAAGGTATGGAAGATGCTCTTGGAGATATGGACTTTAAAGTAGCTGGTACTGAAAAAGGCGTAACAGCTCTACAAATGGATATTAAGATTGATGGTTTATCTCGTGAGATACTTGAGGAAGCTTTACAACAAGCGAAGAAAGGTCGTATGGAGATCCTCAAATCGATGATGGCAACAATCTCAAATCCGAAGGAAGAGCTATCACAATATGCTCCTAAGATCTTAATGATGTCGATTAATCCAGATAAAATTCGGGATGTAATCGGACCAAGTGGAAAACAGATCAATAAGATCATTGAAGAAACAGGTGTTAAGATTGATATTGAACAAGATGGTACAGTGTTCATTTCTTCAGTGAACGAGGAAATGAATCAAAAGGCGAAGAAAATCATTGAGGATATTGTACGTGAAGTTGTTGTCGGTCAAATGTATTTAGGAAAAGTGAAGCGAATTGAAAAGTTCGGAGCGTTTGTTGAAATATTCAGTGGAAAAGATGGACTAGTTCACATTTCTGAATTGGCAGAAGAACGAGTAGGAAAAGTGGAAGATGTTGTATCAATCGGTGATGAAATATTAGTAAAGGTTACTGAAATAGACAAGCAAGGTCGTGTAAATCTATCTAGAAAAGCAGTACTAAAGGAACAAAAAGAAAATCAACCAGAAAAACAGGATTGATTTTCATGATTGGAGGCCGTGGGTAACCAGGCTTCTTTTTTCAATTATATGCTTTGGTAGATCATTTACAGGACAAACTCCATTTTTGTTCTACCTTGTCCCCTTTTTACATATTTTTTAGTAAAAAGGGGGATACATAATGCAAAGGAAAATTATTCAACTTGTAGGAATTGTGTTCATTATAACAGTAGCCATAGGCTTTATAAAAAATCCATATACCTCATCATATCTTGATCAAATAAAAGAAGCTGACATAACGGTTGCTAAACATCAAGATAAGCTATATGAAGAGATTGCAGCTAAAGCAAAGGAATATAGAATTCCAGCTCAAAATGCAGAAATACATAAAGTGTGGAAAGCTACCCCTGGTTATAATGGGTTAGAAGTAGATATTGATGAGTCATATAAAAAGATGAAAACGAAAGGCTCCTTTGATGAAAATCTTCTAGTTTATCGACAAGTACAACCATCTATTCACCTTGAAGATCTAGAAGCTGAGCCAATTTATAGAGGTCATCCTGATAAGCCTATGGTTTCTTTTATAATCAATGTAGCTTGGGGAAATGAGTACATTCCTGATATGCTTGAAACGTTAAATAAATATCATGTTAAAGCAACTTTTTTTCTTGAAGGAAGATGGGTTAAAGAAAACCCTGATATGGCAATGATGATTGTTGACGCAGGACATGAAATAGGGAATCATTCCTATACTCATCCCGATATGAGTCAACTGTCGTCAGATAAAATAAGAGAACAATTAGCCAAAACAAATGATGTGATAAAGTCTGTTACAGATATCACTCCAACTTGGTTTGCTCCTCCAAGTGGCAGTTTTAAAAAAGAGGTCGTAAAAATTGCAGATGAAATGAATATGAAAACAGTCATGTGGAGTGTTGATACTATTGATTGGCAACGTCCAGAACCACATGTATTAGTATCTCGAGTTATGGGAAAAGTCCATAACGGAGCACTCATCTTAATGCATCCAACATCTTCAACATCAGAAAGTTTAGAAACCTTAATACTATCGATTAAGCAAAAGGGATATTCCTTTGGTTCAGTGACAATGCTCGTTGATGAAGAACGATTATTTAGAAAAGATATACAACCAAATAAGGAATAGACAACGAAGAAGGAGGAACACTTTTGATCAAAAAATATACGTGTCAAAATGGAGTAAGGATTGTACTGGAAAATATTCCAACAGTTCGATCTGTTGCAATAGGAGTTTGGATTGGAACGGGATCTCGAAATGAAAACCTTGAAAATAACGGTGTGTCTCACTTTCTAGAGCATATGTTCTTTAAAGGAACGAAAACAAGAACAGCAAGAGAAATTGCAGAATCTTTCGATAGTATTGGTGGTCAAGTAAATGCTTTTACTTCGAAGGAATATACATGCTATTATGCAAAAGTTCTTGATGATCATGCTAGTTATGCATTAGATGTACTTGCTGATATGTTCTTCAATTCAACCTTTGATGAGGAAGAATTAAAAAAAGAAAAAAATGTTGTATATGAAGAAATTAAGATGTACGAAGATACTCCTGATGATATTGTTCACGACATTCTGAGCAAAGCAACATATGAAAATCATCCGTTAGGTTATCCTATTTTAGGAACGGAGGAAACCTTAACGTCTTTTAATGGTGATACATTAAGAGAGTATATGAATAATCACTATACACCAGAAAATGTCGTTATATCTGTTGCAGGAAACGTAAATGAAAGTTTTATAAAAGAAGTTGAAAAGTTTTTTGGATCGTATGAAACCAAAGCACAAAAACGAGAATTTCAAAAACCAAGTTTTCATGATCAAAAACTAGCTAGACAAAAAGATACAGAACAAGCTCATCTATGTATCGGATTCAATGGTCTTGAGGTTGGACATGATGATATTTATAGTTTGATCGTCTTAAATAATATACTAGGTGGTAGTATGAGTAGCCGTTTGTTCCAGGATGTTCGTGAGCAAAAAGGTCTTGCTTACTCTGTTTTCTCCTATCACTCTTCATATGAAGATAACGGCTTGCTTACCATCTATGGCGGTACAGGCAGCAAGCAATTAAATCTTTTGTTTGATACAATTCAAGAGACATTAGCAACTTTAAAGGCTGAGGGAATTACAGCAAAAGAATTAGCAAATAGTAAGGAGCAAATGAAGGGTAGTTTAATGTTAAGCCTGGAAAGTACAAATAGTCGAATGAGTCGAAATGGGAAAAATGAACTCCTGCTTGGCTATCATCGCTCTTTAGACTCGATTATAGAAAAAGTGAATGAGGTAAGTGAAGAAAGTGTAAATACGCTTGCTAATCAAATATTCACTGACACCTATTCTGTTGCTCTTATCAGCCCTGAAGGGACATTACCAACGAAACTTCAATCATAAATGAAACTTCCATCAGTGGGGGCTTCATCCCCCGCTGATGGTTAGTTGAACCAATCGGACCTTGACGGGCAGTTATCGCCCACCTTCCCTCTATGTAAACTCAAAAAATTGAGCTGGGGGTCTTAAATAAAAAATAGATGTCTACGATTTATTTTTATATAAATTGTAGGCATTTTTTTATGAGGTCGGTTGATAAGATAGTAATAAGGAGGAATGAATATGAGACTTAGTGAACTATCTGGAAAAGAAATCGTTGATGTGAAACGAGCAGAACGATTAGGGGTACTTGGGCAAACAGATCTTGAGATTAATGAACAAACTGGGCAAATTACAACGCTTATCATCCCTTCGTTAAAATGGTTTGGTTTAAAAAAACAAGGTCAAGAAATTCGAGTTCCTTGGCAGCATATTAAAAAGATTGGAACTGATATGATTATTCTCGACATACCGGATGAACAAATTGATAAAATTGAGTCTTAAAACCTCTACGATTGGCAATTTGCCGATCGTTTTTTTGTATACCCACTAAGATTTTTTTATACCAATCCGTTCATGAAAACCTCTTTCTTTTTCTCTTCTGTTTATTCACCCATATGTCGATTTCTACATAGTATGTTGAAGTAAGTTATCCTAGGATCTCAAGGAACTGTAAACAGAAACATAAGCAAAAAGAAGGTGAACATACAACATGTTAACAGGATTAAACGTAGCTGTTATTGGCGGTGATGCAAGACAGCTAGAAGTTATCCGTAAATTAACTGAACTTGATGCAAAGCTTTTTCTCATTGGTTTTGACCAACTTGATCATGGGTTTACTGGTGCAACCAAAGTCAAAATGGATGAGGTTCCATTTCAAGAAATAGATGCGATTATATTGCCAATCCCTGGTACGAATCAAGAAGGGATTGTGGAAACTGTCTTTTCAAATGAAGAGGTCATTTTAACTGAAGAGTTAATGAATCAAACACCTTCTCATTGCACCATTTATTCTGGTATTTCAAATTCTTATTTAGATAATCTAGTTCAAACAACAAATAAAAAATTAGTTCAACTCTTTAAAAGAGATGATGTAGCAATTTATAACTCGATTCCAACGGTAGAAGGAACGATTATGATGGTGATCCAACATACAGATATAACAATTCATGGCTCAACTGTTGCTGTATTAGGTTTAGGCAGAGTTGGTATGAGTGTGGCGAGAACATTCTCTGCACTAGGTGCAAACGTAAAAGTAGGTGCAAGGGATACAGCAGATTTAGCTAGAATTACCGAAATGGGACTTAGTCCGTTCCACATTAATCATCTAGAACAAGAGGTAAAAGACATAGATGTATGTATAAATACAATTCCAGCAATGGTTGTAACAGCTAAGGTCATTTCCAAAATGCCGGCACACACCTTAGTAGTTGACCTTGCGTCAAAACCAGGTGGAACAGATTTTCGATTTGCAGAAAAACGTGGGATTAAGGCACTATTAGCACCAGGATTACCAGGGATAGTAGCTCCAAAAACAGCCGGGCAAATTGTCGCGAATGTTTTAACACAGCTTTTATGTGAGTTAAAGATAGATGGAAAGGGGTTATCTTCATGAAATTAGAAGGTAAGCGGATAGGATTTGGTATTACAGGATCTCATTGCACATATGAGGAGGTCTATCCACAGATCAAATCATTATTAGATGAGGGAGCAGATGTTATTCCTGTTGTTTCCTTTACAGTAAAAAACACAACAACCCGTTTCGGAAAAGCGGGAGAATGGGTAGAAAAAGTAGAAGAGTTAACAGGAAATAAAGTGATTGATTCCATTGTTGCAGCAGAACCTCTTGGTCCTAAACTACCGCTGGATTGTATGGTGATTGCTCCACTAACAGGTAATTCGATGAGTAAATTTGCAAATGCTCTCACTGATTCACCGGTACTAATGGCTGCAAAAGCAACCTTAAGAACTCATCGCCCTGTAGTTGTAGGAATTTCTACAAATGATGCCCTTGGTTTAAATGGAGTAAATCTTATGCGCCTGATGGCAACAAAAGATATTTATTTTATTCCATTTGGCCAGGATGCACCTGACAAAAAACCGAATTCAATGGTTGCGAGAATGGAAGCCTTGCTTGATACTGTTTTAGCTGCATTAGAAGGGAAACAATATCAACCTGTTGTTGTAGAGAAATTCCGTGATTTAGAGAAATAATTTCATAATTCAATCAAAGAATCAAATTTTTTCATCCATTCGACAATTAATGTGATAGAATAGTACGTAAAAGATTTGAAGCTGTATTTTAAAGTGAATATAGCTGGAAGGAGCTAGTGTTAAATGGAAGCAAAAGGTTATCATGTAGCAGTAGTCGGAGCAACAGGAGCGGTGGGGCAGCAAATGCTTCACACATTAGAACAACGTAATTTTCCAATTTCTAAATTAACTTTGCTTTCTTCTGAGCGTTCCGCAGGGAAAAAAGTAATGTTCAGAGATGAAGAATATATTGTCGAAGCTGCAACTCCAGAAAGTTTTGAAGGTGTTCAAATTGCCTTATTCTCAGCGGGTGGAAGTGTATCAAAGGAACTTGCACCAGAAGCAGTAAAGCGCGGAGCAATTGTTGTTGATAATACGAGTGCATACCGTATGGATGAGAATGTTCCATTAGTTGTTCCAGAAGTGAATGAAGAGGCTTTAAAAGCACATAATGGAATTATTGCAAATCCAAACTGCTCAACAATCCAAATGGTTGTTGCTCTTGAGCCTATTCGTCAGCAATTTGGTTTAAATAAAGTTATTGTATCAACTTATCAAGCTGTTTCAGGTGCTGGTGCAGCTGCAATAAATGAGTTAAAAGAACAATCAAAAGCAATTTTAAATGGTGATGATTTCTCTCCAGAAATTCTTCCTGTAAAAGGTGACGATAAACACTATCAAATTGCTTTCAATGCAATTCCACAAATTGATAAATTCCAAGATAACGGATATACTTTTGAAGAAATGAAAATGATTAATGAAACGAAAAAAATCATGAGTATGCCTGAACTTCATGTTGCAGCAACATGTGTTCGTTTACCTGTTGAAACAGGACATTCTGAATCTGTGTATATTGAAGTAGATGCTGAAGGTGTTTCTGCACAACAAATGAAAGATTTATTAAAAGATTCTGATGGAATTACATTACAAGATGATCCATCACAACAAATCTATCCAATGCCAGCAAATTGCGTAGGTAAGAATGACGTATTTGTCGGAAGAATCCGTAAAGATTTAGACCGTGATCACGGTTTCCATATGTGGATTGTTTCTGACAACCTTTTAAAAGGTGCTGCATGGAATTCTGTACAAATCGCAGAAAGTTTAGTGAAATTACAACTAGTTTAACTCTTTTAGAAGAGAGCATGGTATGTTGCCGGCTCTCTTCTCTCACGTCTATAGTAGAGGTGTTATCATTGAAAATTATTGTTCAAAAGTTTGGCGGGACATCTGTAAAGGATGATCGCGGGCGCAAGATGGCGCTTGGTCATATACAAGATGCGATAAAAGAAGGATATAAAGTGATTGCGGTCGTTTCTGCAATGGGACGTAGTGGTGATCCATATGCGACTGACACGCTTTTAAGCTTGGTCTACGGTGAACTGAAAAATATTTCTAATAGAGAACAGGATATGCTTCTTTCATGTGGTGAAGTGATTTCATCCATCGTTTTTTCAAGCTTATTAAATGAAAATAATATAAAAGCAACATCGTTAACAGGTGCGCAGGCTGGTTTTGTGACAAATAATGAGCATACGAATGCAAAAATTTTAGAGATGAAATGTGACCGCCTGTTAGACACATTAGCTCAACATGATGTCGTTGTTGTTGCTGGATTCCAAGGAGCATCAACAACGAATGGAGATACTACAACAATTGGTAGAGGGGGAAGTGATACCTCTGCAGCAGCTCTTGGTGCTGCAGTTGGTGCCGAATTTGTAGACATCTTCACAGATGTTGAAGGTGTTATGACTGCAGACCCTAGAATTGTTGAAAATGCAAAACCACTATCGAAAGTAACGTATACAGAAATTGTAAATCTTGCCTATCAAGGTGCGAAGGTTATCCATCCTCGAGCAGTAGAGATTGCAATGCAAGCAGAAGTTCCGATTAGGATAAGATCAACTTACTCAAAAATGCCTGGCACCTTAGTTTCTTCTAATCAAACGGACAAAAAGGGCAGTGATGTTCATGAAAGACTGATCACGGGAATTGCTCATGTTTCAAATGTTACGCAAATCAAAGTAACAGCAAAGGAAGGACAATACAATGTTCAGACAGAAGTTTTTAAAGCTATGGCGATGGAAGGCATTAGTGTTGATTTTTTCAATATTACCCCTAAATCTGTTATTTACACAGTAACAGATCAGGTAACATCACGAGCGGTTGAAGTTCTGCAGGAATTAGGTTATGAACCGTCAATTATTAGACATTGTGCAAAGGTTTCTGCAGTTGGAGCAGGAATTATGGGTGTTCCAGGTGTAACATCAAAAATCGTGACAGCTCTTTCTGAACAAGGAATCCAAATCCTTCAATCAGCTGATAGCCATACAACAATTTGGGTGCTTGTCAAAGAGGATGATATGATAAAAGCGGTTAATGCTTTACACGAAGCCTTTGATCTATCAAAATAGAGATAAATTCTTTTAATATGTTAAAGAAAGAAAGTCTTACATTTATAAGACTAAGCATGATAACATATTAGTTACAATGTGCTGCATAAGGAGTGAAGGTAAGAATGAGTCATTTTGGAAAAGTTTCTACAGCGATGATAACCCCATTTGATAAAAACAATAACATTGATTTTCAAAAAACAACAATGTTAATTGATTACCTAATCAATCATGGATCAGATTCTTTGGTGGTAACAGGGACAACCGGTGAATCCCCAACATTAAGTAATGAGGAGAAAATCGCCCTTATTAAACATACGGTGAAAGAAGTAAATGGTAGAGTTCCGGTCGTTGCAGGAACGGGTAGTAATAACACAAATGCGTCCATTAAATTGACAAAACAAGCAGAAGAAGCTGGTGTTGATGCGATTATGCTTGTTGTGCCATACTACAACAAACCAAGTCAAGAAGGTTTATATCAACATTTTAAAGCAATTATTGATTCAACATCATTACCTGTGATGTTATACAACATTCCTGGCAGAAGTGCTGTTAACATGTCAGTTGATACAATCGTACGTTTATCAGAAATTCCTAATGTTGTTGCTGTTAAAGAGGCAAGTGGAAGCTTAGAAGCTATGGCAGAAATTATTTCAAAAACAAAAGAGGATTTTGCTCTTTACTCTGGTGATGATGGTTTAACTTTACCAGCCCTTTCCATTGGTGCCGATGGAGTTGTTTCCGTAGCATCTCATATTATTGGAGATGAAATGCAGGAGATGATTAAATCTTATTTATCAGGAGAAACTGCTGCCGCTGCCGAACAACATCGAAAATTACTCCCAATTATGAAGCAGTTGTTTACAGCTCCAAATCCAAGTCCTGTAAAAACTGCATTACAGTTCAAAGGGTTAGACGTTGGATCTGTTCGTCTTCCTTTATTACCATTAACAAGTTCAGAAAGAAGCGAATTAATGGAAGTAATACAAAGTAATCTAAGGTAAGTTTCGCAAAGGTAACAAAAAGATGGTGCTAACAGTTAGCACCATCTTTTTTAATTACTGGAAATCGAGTCCTGCCCAAATTAGAACTTGGCGACAGCTAGGTTTTTCTTAAATCCTACCTACTGGCTAAGTTCATAAGTTCATCCACACTAAAAAGATCTTGCCTACTTCTCAAAGCATATTATACGACTAAAATTTCCTTGTGTTCCATTTCTTTCATCAGTTATAATATTTCTAAGTGACGTTGAACGGGTACTTCAGTAGGGAGGATTTTCATGGAAAAGACAGAGAATATAAAATTAATCGCCTTAGGCGGTGTTGGAGAAGTCGGAAAAAATATGTTTGTTGTTGAAATTAATTCCGACATTTTTGTAGTGGATGCAGGTCTTATGTATCCTGAGGATGAAATGTTAGGGATTGATATGGTTATACCAGATATAACATATTTAAAGGAAAATGAAGACCGAGTAAAAGGAATCTTTTTAACCCATGGCCATGACGAAAGTATAGGTGGGATTTTTTATTTATTAAATAATATTAGTGTTCCTATTTATGGGACAAAGCTTACACTTGCTTTAGTTGGTGAAAAACTAAAAGAAAATAAAATGAGGCAGACTGTTTTAGTAAAAGAAATTGATAACGACACCGTCTTATCTTTTGAAAGTACTGAAGTTTCCTTTTTTAGAACAAATCATAGTATACCAGATTCGGTGGGAATTAGTTTTTCTACAACAATGGGTTCGATCATTCATACAGGCGACTTTAAGTTCGACCAAACACCTGTTGGAAATAGTCTAATGGATATTGGGAAAATTGCGGCTCTTGGTGAAAACGGTGTCCTTTGTTTGTTATCTGATAGCGTAAACGCAGAGAAGCCAGGGTATTCAGGTTCAGAGGCCAATGTCGGCGGAGAAATCTCAGATGTTATGTATAATGCTGAAGGAAGGGTCATAGTTGCCGTTTTTGCCTCTAATTTATACCGCATTCAACAAGTCATTAATGCTGCCGTCAAAAATAACCGAAAACTTGCCGTTGTTGGTAAAAATATGCGAAATATCTTAAATCTTGCTATTAATCTAGGGTATATTTCCGTGGAAGAGGATTTATTTATATCAATTAATGAGATAAATAAACATTCTGAAAGGGAAATTGCAATATTAACGACAAGCAATCATGGCGACCCGCTTGCTGTTCTATCACGAATGGCCAAACAAGCACATAAACAAGTTAATGTTAAAAATGGTGACACTGTTTTAATAGCTGCAACGCCAATACCAGGACATGAGCTTGTTTTTTCTAAAACGATTGATATTTTAAGTAGAGCTGGCGCGAATGTTGTGTTTGGACAAAAACAAATACATACTTCTGGGCACGGACACCAAGAAGAACTAAAAATGATGCTGAATTTAACGAAACCAACATATTTTATCCCAATACATGGGGAATATAAAATGCAAAAAGCACATGAAAAATTAGCTAAACAAGTTGGTATTGATGCTCAAAACATTTTTCTTGTTGAAAAAGGCGACATCGTTGAGTTTAAAGGAGATGAAGTATATACAGGTGGAAAAGCACCATCAGGAAATGTACTTATTGATGGGTTAGGTATTGGAGATGTTGGTAATATTGTTCTCCGTGATCGTCGTTTATTATCACAGGATGGAATTCTAATTGTAGTTGTTACATTGGATAAACAAAGAAAACAAATCATATCTGGTCCTGAAATTATTACAAGAGGATTTGTATATGTAAGAGAATCAGAAGAATTAATTACAAATGCTACAAAGGTGGTTGCGACGATAGTAGAGCGAAGTATGCAAGAATATTCGATTGAATGGTCACAACTTAAATTAAGTATTAGAGAAGCACTTAATCAATTCCTATACGAAAAAACGAAAAGACGTCCAATGATTTTACCAATCATTATGGAAATATAAAATGTCAAAAAAGCATTGAATTTTTTCAATGCTTTTTTTATTGTATACTATAAAATTCTATGTTGATTCAATAATAAAAGCCTTCGCCGGTAGGATTTTGCGAAAAGCAAAACTTTTCTATCCTATCTAGATCATGATAAAAAAATGATGTTTTGTATCCATCCTTCCATCATTTCGTATGAAAAAAATAAGGTTGTAAATACTACAAACAGACTGATAAAGAAAGGATGGCTAACATGACAAATCATGATCATTACATAAAAGATGAGGAAGTACAGAAACAAGAAAATAAAGAGAGCTCCATTGTAGATAAAATTCAGCAGCTCGGTCAAACTAATGTGCCACAAATGGGGAATGAGTCAAAAATCCATTGTTTAACAATCGTCGGACAAATAGAAGGGCACATCCAATTGCCACCACAAAATAAAACAACAAAATACGAGCATGTTATTCCTCAAATTGTAGCAATCGAGCAAAATCCTAATATTGAAGGTTTGCTTGTCATTTTAAATACTGTTGGAGGAGATGTTGAAGCAGGACTTGCCATTGCAGAAATGCTAGCATCATTATCAAAACCGACAGTATCTATTGTTTTAGGAGGAGGACATTCAATTGGGGTACCAATAGCTGTTTCTTGTGATTATTCCTTTATAGCTGAAACAGCAACGATGACAATCCATCCGGTTAGATTAACTGGCTTAGTGATTGGTGTACCACAAACATTTGAATATCTGGATAAAATGCAAGAACGAGTGATCAATTTTGTAATTAGCCATTCCGGCATCAGTGAAGAAAAATTTAAAGAGCTAATGTTATCAAAAGGGAATTTAACAAGAGATATCGGAACTAATGTTGTGGGAAGAGATGCTGTTGAATATGGATTAATCGATGAAGTCGGAGGAGTAGGGCAAGCTATTCAAAAACTAAACAGTATGCTTGAAAAAAATGATGAAGATAAGGTGCTGCAATGATATACTATACAATGATGCCAGAGGAACTCATGTTCCCTTCGGTTGAAGGGGACTATAAAAAACAATCCATCGTTGAAATGAATGGTGTACAACTTCTTGTTCAACAAACAGAAAACTCTCAGTACGAAATTATTCGTGTGATGAGTAGTAACCCACAGCATTATCTTGATTCTCAATTATGTCCAGGTCAAAAAATTACAATGTCTTTTTCGATCAATTAAGAGGATTATGGTATAATAAATATTAGTATGTACAAAGAGGCAGCCTGATTCGGCTGCTTTCTTCTTTTGATTATCGAAATCATTTTTATACATAATAAAGCCTTTGGCTAATAAGAAGATTAAAAGATAACAGGTGATGTAAATGGCTAAAAGAAAAAGAAGACAGAGAAAGTCAAAGGATGATTGGAAAAGAACATTAAAGTATGAGCTAGTAGGATTAATCATTTTGGCAATCGCCCTCATCTCCATATCCAAACTAGGATTTGTTGGTTCTACATTTGTCCATTTGTTTCGGTTTTTCAGTGGAGAGTGGTACATGTTATTTTTAATAGGAATTGTCCTATTTTCCCTATATTTGATTTGGAAAAGGCAAATACCAAAGTTATTTAACAGACAGATGGTTGGAATTTATTGTGTCACGGCTTCATTATTGCTATTAAGTCATGTCACTTTATTCAAACTGCTATCACATAATGGTACGTTTGCTTCGCCGAGTGTTATTTCAAATACACTGGAATTATTTTGGATGGATGTTAAAGGAGAAGCAAGTCATGTTGATTTAGGAGGAGGTATGCTAGGAGCAATTATTTTTGCTTCCTCTTATTACTTATTTGCAGAAGCCGGATCAAGAATCATCGCGATTGTTTTAATTGTAATTGGCATGATCTTAATAACAGGTCGTTCTCTGCAGGCAACAGTTGCAAAAATTCTTAGACCAATTGGAAGGTTTATAATAAACCAAACTATTGGTTTTATAGAAGATATGAAAGGTCTCCCCGAAGCAATCAAACAAAAGCGTACTGAACAAAAAGAAAGAAAACAGCAAAAACAATTTGAGAACAATAATGTTGATGAGCTGATGGTGGACGAGCAAGATGAGCTAAAACCGATTATCTCAAGTTTTTCCGACAATGGAGATCAGCAAGAAATGGTTATTCATACAATGGAAAATCAACAAGTATCTGAAAACAATCATGGAAGAGCATCCGGAAAAACGCAGAGTGATTATGAAAACCTTTCTGAGGAATCAAGCAAAGAGCAGGAAATGATTCAACCTATGGCTTTTGTTGAAGTCGAAAATAAGGATTATAAGCTTCCACCAATAGATTTACTTAAAGCACCAAAGCACAATTCACAACAAGCAGATAAGAAAAATATTTATGAAAATGCACGGAAGCTTGAAAAGACGTTTCAAAGTTTTGGAGTTAAAGCAAAAGTAACACAGGTTCATTTAGGTCCAGCGGTAACAAAGTATGAAGTATATCCGGATGTGGGTGTAAAAGTTAGTAAAATTGTTAACTTAAGTGATGATTTGGCACTGGCTTTAGCAGCGAAAGATATTCGAATTGAAGCACCGATTCCAGGAAAGTCTGCTGTCGGAATTGAAGTTCCGAATTCGGAGATTGCGATGGTGTCTCTAAGAGAGGTACTAGAATCAAAGGCTAATGATCGCCCGGATGCAAAACTTCTCATCGGATTAGGTAGAGACATATCAGGTGATGCTGTTTTAGCAGAGCTCAATAAAATGCCTCACTTACTTGTTGCTGGATCTACGGGTAGTGGTAAGAGTGTTTGTATTAACGGAATTATCACAAGCATTTTAATGAGAGCAAAACCTCATGAAGTTAAATTAATGATGATTGATCCTAAGATGGTTGAATTAAATGTTTATAATGGAGTGCCACATTTATTAGCTCCTGTTGTAACAGATCCTAAAAAAGCGTCTCAGGCACTAAAAAAAGTCGTGAATGAAATGGAAAGAAGATATGAGCTATTTTCACACACAGGAACTAGAAATATTGAAGGTTATAATGAGATTATTAGGCGGAATAATCTAGAAGAAGAAGCAAAACAACCAGAGCTTCCTTATATTGTTGTCATTGTTGATGAGCTTGCTGATTTAATGATGGTAGCATCTTCTGATGTAGAAGATTCTATTACAAGGCTTTCACAAATGGCACGTGCTGCCGGCATCCATCTTATTATTGCCACACAGCGTCCGTCTGTTGATGTTATTACAGGTGTTATTAAGGCTAACATTCCTTCGCGAATTGCGTTTAGTGTTTCTTCTCAAACAGACTCTAGAACAATTTTAGACATGGGGGGAGCGGAAAAGCTCTTAGGAAGAGGTGATATGCTCTTTCTGCCTGTTGGGGCATCAAAACCAGTTCGTGTGCAGGGGGCATTTTTGTCAGATGATGAAGTAGAAAAAACGGTGAACTTTGTCATTGGTCAACAGAAAGCTCAATATCAAGAAGAAATGATTCCGACTGAAGTGGCTGAAATGACAACAGAAGTTGAGGATGACTTATATGAAGAAGCTGTACAGCTTGTGGTTGATATGCAAACTGCATCTGTATCTATGCTTCAAAGACGTTTCCGTATCGGGTATACCAGGGCGGCTAGATTGATTGATGCAATGGAAGAACGAGGAGTTGTTGGACCTTATGAAGGTTCTAAACCACGTGATGTCCTGCTTTCCAAAGAAAAACATGAAGAATTAACATCTTAAAAGAAATGACTAAACAGAAATGGGTAAAGATAGACCATTTTCTGTTTAGTTTTTTTATTTTCTTATCGACAAAATACGACAAAAGGAGTACGATAAGACTGTGAAACTGAAGGTTAGTGATATTAAATATTTTTAAGGAAACAAACTATACTATAAACATAGACAACTTTTATTATTTCGACAATTTTATTCGTTTCTATTTATTTCTAGATAAAAACATGATATAGTATTTTCGATTAGAGTAAGGTGTATAACATCAGATGTCTGATCTCTTATACATTGCGGGTAAAATGGGGGCGTATCAATGACCATAAAGTCTGACAATCGACATTTGTATTTACAAGTGATTGATAAAATAAAAGAGGATATTGAGAACGGTACATATCGCGAAAAAGAAAAACTACCTTCTGAATTTGAACTTTCAAAATCATTAGGTGTCAGTAGAGCCACCTTAAGGGAAGCGCTGCGAACACTTGAGGAAGAAAACGTTATCATTAGAAGACATGGTGTCGGAACATTTGTCAATTCTAAACCAAAATTCACCTCTGGTATAGAGCAGTTAAATAGTGTTACGGCTATGATTGAACAAGCAACCCTTAAGCCAGGAACAGTTTTTCTTTCTTCATCCATAACAGGTGCGACTGAAGATGAGATCAAAAAGTTTAAGTGTAAAAGAGATGAAGATATCTTTCTGCTTGAAAGAGTTCGCACAGCAAATGGGGAACCAGTTGTTTATTGCTTAGACAAAATTCCCACTTCAATTTTGCCTGAGACATTTGACCATGAACAGGAATCTCTTTTTAAATTGCTTGAGGATAAAGCTAATATCTATATTAGTTATGCTGTTACCCATATCGAACCAATTGGGTATCATGAAAAAATATCCCCCATTTTAGAATGTGACCCTGAAACATCACTGCTCCTTTTAAAACAAATGCACTATGATGAACAAGATCAACCAGTTTTATACTCATTAAATTATTTCAGAGCAGATCACTTTAGTTTTCACGTTGTAAGAAAGCGTTTATAGGTCAGAATAGAAAGAGAAATTAAAATTTATTACTATTTTTTAATACTTCTTACATAAAGTTTGTCAGAAAATCTTCACTGTTTAGTGCTTACCACCTAGTGGTTGTTTAAAATAGACGAGTGTACAGGATCTATACTGTAAGGAGGTGGTTTGCTCGTATAGGCTGTAACTTTTGTTTATTTTAATTCTTTTACAATACTTTTTAGGGGGCTATAAAATGAAAAAGAGACATGGTTTAGCATTATCATTATTTTTAGCTGCTGGTACTTTATTAGCTGGCTGTGGTGGAGCAAACAACGATGAAGGAACTGGCACTGAAGGCGGCGGAGAAGCAGCCGATGATCAATTTACCGTAGCAATGGTAACAGATGTTGGTGGAGTTGATGACAAATCATTTAACCAATCGGCTTGGGAAGGATTACAAGCTTTTGGTGAGGAAAACGGCCTTGAAAAAGGAACGAACGGTTATGATTATTCCCAATCTCAAAGTGATGCAGATTATGTGACAAACTTAAATACGCTTGCTCGTAAAAATTTCGATTTAATTTACGGAATTGGCTACTTATTACAACCAGCAGTTGAAGAAATTGCACAACAACAAAAAGATACACACTTTGCTATTGTTGATAGTGTTGTAGAACAACCAAACGTTGCAAGTATTACTTTTAAAGAGCACCAAGGATCATTCCTAGTAGGTGTTGTAGCAGGATTAACAACAAAAACAAATAAAATTGGATTTGTTGGCGGTGTTGAAGGGGATTTAATTAAAAAGTTTGAAGTAGGTTTCGTAGAAGGTGTTAAAGCAGTAAATCCTGATGCAACAGTGGATGTTCAATATGCAGGAGCTTTTGATGCAGCTGATAAAGGGAAGGCAATTGCATCAAGTATGTATGGTGCTGGTGCAGATATCATTTATCATGCTGCTGGTGGTACTGGTAATGGTGTGTTCTCTGAAGCGATTGACTTAAAAGTTCAAGATCCAGACCGTGAAATTTGGGTAATTGGTGTTGACAAAGACCAACATGAAGAAGGAAACGGAAAATATAAAGATGGTGAAGAATTCAATATTACTTTAACTTCAATGGTTAAACGCGTTGATGTTGCTGTTCAAGACCTTTCTGAAAAAGCAAAAGCTGGTGAATTCCCAGGTGGAGAAGTGATCGAATACGGTATTGAAGAACAAGCGATCGGTATTGCACCAAGTGACGAGCATTTATCAGAAGAAGTAAAAGCAAAAGTTAAAGAATTCGAAGAAAAGATTGTTAATGGCGAAATTGAAGTACCAACAAAATAATCAATAGATAAGGGCTGACTTACTTGAATGTTCAGAATCCTCCATTAAATAGCTCATATATAAGCTTTTGGATAGAGGATATGATCAGAGTAGAAGTCAGCCTTTATTCCTGAAAATCATTAAATTTAAATCTTCTAACTATTCAAGAAACTTATCGAGTGAGAGTAAAACTCACCAGTTTAGTGAATTTACATTTGGTGATTTTCATACCAGGATACTTTCGAAATAATGCTTGGAAGTGAACGAAATGAAAGATTTATACCTACCTTATTATTGTTCAGGAAAAAGGAGTGAACAAATTTGGATTATGTTATTGAGATGCTGAATATTCGTAAGGAATTTCCTGGCATAGTAGCAAATGACAATATTACCTTACAAGTAAAAAAAGGCGAAATTCATGCTCTTTTAGGTGAAAACGGAGCTGGAAAATCAACATTAATGAATGTTCTTTTTGGTCTTTATCAACCTGAAAGAGGGGAAATTAGAGTTAAAGGAAACAAAGTAAATATTACCAATCCTAATATAGCAAATGATCTAGGAATTGGAATGGTTCATCAACATTTTATGCTTGTTAACACTTTTACAGTTACAGAAAACATTATATTAGGTAATGAACCAAAAAAGGGATTATCCGTTAGTATAAAGGAAGCAGAAAAACAAGTGAAAGAAATATCTGAAAAGTATGGACTTGCAGTAGATCCGACAGCAAAAATATCAGATATTTCAGTAGGTATGCAACAACGTGTTGAAATTTTAAAAACTTTATATCGAGGAGCAGAAATTTTAATCTTTGATGAACCGACTGCAGTTCTTACTCCTCAAGAAATTAAAGAATTAATTCAAATCTTAAAAACACTTATTAAAGAAGGTAAATCAATCATTTTAATTACACATAAGCTCAAAGAAATTATGGAGGTATGTGATCGTGTAACAGTTATTCGCAAGGGAGAAGGTATTGGGACTGTTGATGTGGCGAATACAAACCCAAACGAGTTAGCATCATTAATGGTTGGCCGGGAGGTTTCATTTAAAACAGAAAAAACTCCAGCAAACCCAAAAGAGGATGTTTTAACGATCACCGATTTAACTGTAAAAGATAATCGTGCAGTACCTATGGTTAATTCTTTAAGTCTATCTGTGCGTGCAGGAGAAATCGTTGGAATTGCAGGTGTAGATGGGAATGGTCAGTCAGAATTGATCGAAGCGATCACAGGGTTAAGGAAAGTTGATTCTGGTACGATAAAATTGAATAATAAAGAGATCACAAATATGCATCCTAGAAAAATTACAGAAACAGGTGTTGGGCATATTCCCCAAGACCGCCATAAACATGGATTAGTTCTTGATTTCCCTATTGGGGAAAATATGGTCTTACAAACCTACTATAAACAACCATTTTCAAAAAAAGGTGTTCTGAATTTTAAGACAATCTATGACAAAGCAAAGAACCTTATTAAAGAATTTGATGTGAGGACTCCAAGTTCTTCCACACTAGCTAGGGCCCTATCAGGTGGTAATCAGCAAAAAGCAATTATTGGCCGAGAAGTTGATCGTAACCCGGATTTATTAATTGCAGCACAGCCTACCCGCGGTCTTGATGTTGGAGCAATTGAATTCATTCATAGTCGTCTTATTGAACAACGAGACAACGGCAAAGCTGTTCTGTTAATTTCCTTTGAATTAGACGAAATTATAAATGTTAGTGACCGAATTGCAGTCATTTATGAGGGGAAAATTGTAGATATTGTCGATCCTAAAGAAACGACTGAGCAAGAATTAGGACTCCTTATGGCGGGTAGTAAACGTCAGAAAGAAGGTAATCAATCATGAATTTAAATCGCTATATGAATCTTTTGATACCTGTAATCGCAGTAATTTTAGGGCTGATTTGTGGGGCTATTATTATGTTGATAAGTGGATACAATCCAATTGCAGGTTATAGTGCTCTATGGTATGGGATGTTTGGGGATTCTTACTATTTAGGTGAGACAATAAGACAATTAACACCGTATATTTTAACCGGTTTGGCGGTTGCATTTGCTTTTAGAACAGGTCTTTTTAATATAGGTGTTGAAGGACAAGTAATTGTAGGTTGGTTTGCAGCAGTTTGGGTTGGTATAGCTTTTGAATTACCAGCAATCATTCATCTGCCTCTAGCTATAATTGTTGCTGCTTTGGCAGGTGCGCTATGGGGGTTTGTCCCAGGACTATTAAAAGCAAGATTCAAGGTTCATGAAGTAATTGTAACCATTATGATGAACTATATTGCTCTACACGTAACAAACTACTTAATTAGAAATGTAATAACAGACAAAAGTGATACATCGGATAAGGTCTTTCCTTCTGCATCTTTACGTTCAGAATTCTTCGAGAACATAACAGATTACTCTCGCATGCATTACGGAATCCTTATCGCATTACTTGCTGCATTTATTATGTGGTTTCTTCTTGAGAAAACAACGAAAGGCTTTGAGTTACGTGCTGTAGGGTTTAACCATGATGCTGCACATTACTCGGGTATGAATGTAAACCGAAACATTATTCTTTCCATGGTTATTTCTGGTGCCTTTGCAGGTGTTGCCGGTTCAATGGAAGGTCTAGGAACATTTGAATATGTATCTGTAAAAAGTGGATTTACAGGCATCGGTTTTGATGGAATCGCAGTAGCTCTTATCGGTGGAAATGCTGCACTTGGCATTTTATTCTCAGCCGCTTTATTTGGCGGTTTAAAGGTTGGAGCTCTTAATATGCCATCAGAAGCTGGAGTACCAAATGAGCTTGTTGAAATCATTATTGCACTTATTATCTTCTTTGTAGCATCAAGCTATTTTATCCGTTGGTTATTATTTCGTTTCAAAAAGGAGGGGAAATAAGTGAGCATTTTACAAGCTTTAGAAATTATCATCCCAACAGCTTTATTCGTAGCAGCTCCACTTATTTTCACCGCACTTGGTGGGGTATTTAGTGAACGTTCCGGTGTTGTCAACATTGGTCTTGAAGGTTTAATGATTATTGGAGCATTTGTTGGAATTGTATTTAATTTACAGTTTGATGATGTATTAGGTAAAGCAACACCCTGGTTTGCCATACTGGCTGCCATGCTAGCAGCAGCTCTTTTTTCTCTACTGCATGCAGTTGCCTCTATAACATTTAAGGCAGATCAAGTTGTAAGTGGTGTAGCGATAAACTTCTTAGCTTTAGGTTTATCCCTTTTCCTTGTGAAAAATATCTATGAAAAAGGTCAAACTGATCGCATTTCAACTAGTATTAACAAAATGGATATTCCGTTATTAAGTGACATACCGATTATTGGTAAAATCTTTTTCTCGGGAGGATATATTACCTCTTATTTTGCTATTCTTCTAGCTATTATTGTTTGGTACGTTATTTATAAAACACCATTTGGTCTTCGTTTACGCTCAGTTGGTGAGCATCCAATGGCAGCAGATACAATGGGAATCAATGTTACAAGAATGAGATATATTGGTGTAATTTTAAGTGGTGCCTTTGCAGGTATCGGGGGTTCTGTGTATGCCACAATTATTTCAAGAGATTTTAGCCATGCAACAATAAGCGGACAAGGGTTTATGGCACTTGCAGCCGTCATCTTTGGAAAATGGCATCCACTTGGTGCAATGGGTGCAGCATTATTTTTTGGTCTTGCACAAGGACTAAGTATAATTGGTGGAACAATTCCATTACTAGAGGATATCCCTTCAGTTTACCTGTTAATTCTTCCATATGTATTAACGATACTTGCGCTAACAGGATTTATTGGACGTGCAGATTCTCCAAAAGCTCTTGGAACACCTTATGAAAAAGGAAATCGATAAAATAAACAAGCCTTCTCTTTCCATTAGAGAAGGCTTGTTTTAGTTTGAATTAATGGCTGTTACATAATTCCAGTATATGTTAGCGCCATTTAACACAAAATGAACTTGTTAACAAAATAATTAGTAGACAGGTGAAGACGAAATGGAAGCACGAAAGAAGCTGGATTTACTTGCATTATCATCTGTTCCTCTTGTCATGACGTTAGGAAATTCTATGTTAATTCCTGTATTGCCCCAAATCTCCAAAAAATTAGGGATTAGTGCCTTTCAGGTTTCATTAATCATTACTGTATATTCTATTGTGGCGATTTTATTAATTCCAATTGCAGGATATCTTTCAGATCGGTTTGGGAGAAAAGTTGTGATGGTTCCTTGCTTAATCATAGCTGGGTTAGGTGGAGCTGTATCTGGCTGGGCTTCATGGAAAATGGATGATCCATTTATTATGATTCTCTTAGGACGTGTTTTGCAAGGGATAGGGTCTGCAGGTGCAGCACCTGTTGTTATGCCTTTAATAGGGGATATGTTTCAAGATGATGAACAAATAAGTGCAGGTCTTGGATTGACTGAAACAGCGAATACTGCAGGGAAGGTATTAAGTCCAATTATTGGAGCTGTTTTAGCTTCCTTTCTATGGTTTTTGCCTTTTTGGTTTATTCCTTTTTTCAGTTTAATCAGTGTGCTGCTTGTATTTTTTTTAGTAAAAGTACCAAAACAGAAAGAATCTGAAAAACAAAGCTTTAAAGTATTTGCTCATTGTGTAAAAGATATCTTTAAAAGTGATGGAAAGTGGCTTTTTGCCATCTTTGCAGTGGGTTGTACCATTATGTTTGTTTTATTTGGTGTATTATTTTTTCTTTCAGACATGCTCGAAAAACAATATGCAATAGACGGAGTAAAAAAAGGATTAGTATTAGCGATCCCTTTGTTAGCACTATCTATCAGTTCTTATGTATCAGGTAAAAAAATTGGTCAAAATAGACACTTAATGAAAAGTGTCATCATTATAGGGATGTGTTTAGTTACTTTTTCTTTTATTGCTTTAAGAGTACAACACTCATTTATATTTTTAATCTCATTTTTAGTTCTAGCGGGGGTAGGGATAGGAATCACTCTGCCAAGTCTTGATGCATTAATTACGGAGGGAATTGAAAAAGAGGAACGAGGTACGATTACATCTATATACAGCTCGATGAGATTTATTGGTGTTGCTGCAGGACCGCCCGTTTTTTCTTATTTGATGTCTGTAAGTGAACATCTGGTTTATTATATTTCAGCTGGTACAAGCGTTATAGCTGTAATGATTGTAATGCTTTTTATTAAACCGGATAAAGATTTTGAGAAAGATCCAAATCAACTTCCAAAACTTGCATAGGACAGTTCTATCACTAGAACTGTCTGCACTTTAAACATTAGCACGTATAGGGAAGATTCATTAGAGTAATGATAGAAAAGAATAAATGTGTATTATTTCCTTTATTATCCTCGTATTGATATAATTACTAACAATGAATTGGTAAAAGGAGGGTCTACATGTCTTATATTGATGAACAACAAACAAATATTCATGGTATTTCACTTCACACTGTTACAACATCTAAATTTAAAACAATTACCATAGTTCTTAAGTTATTAGCTCCCCTGAATGAAAAAGATGTTACATATAGAGCCATATTACCTTATGTTCTTCAAAGAGGTACACAAAATTTCCCAACTAGTACTCGCTTAAGACAGCATTTGGATGAACTTTATGGAGCAACTCTGAATGTCGATCTATCAAAAAAAGGTGAACATCATATTATTTCCTTTCGAATGGAAGTAGCGAATGAGAAGTTTTTATCAGATTCAACTCCATTATTAGAAAAAGCGTTAAAGTTATTAGCTGATATTTTGTTAAACCCTGTTATAGAAGGCGGAGCTTTTCAAGAGGATTATGTCACACAGGAAAAAAGAACATTAAAGCAGAGAATTCAATCTGTATATGATGATAAAATGAGATATTCCAATCTTAGACTTGTCCAAGAAATGTGTAAAAATGAACCTTATGCATTACATGTTAATGGAGAATTAAAGGATGTAGATGGAATTACATCTGAAGCGCTCTACGAGTATTATCAAAACATTTTAAAGCATGACAAAATAGATCTTTATGTTGTTGGAGATATCAATCGCCAAGAAGTTGAAAGGAATGTAGAAAGTTATTTTTCATTAAAAAATACACCTCAGGCAATGGATTATTCATTAGAAAAGAAAGAGATTGTTGAAAATGAAGTAATTGAAGAGCAAGATGTAAAGCAAGGAAAGCTCAATATCGGATTTCGAACAAACAGCACATATCGAGATGATGACTACTATGCACTTCAAGTGTTTAATGGTATTTTTGGCGGTTTCTCACACTCAAAGCTCTTTATAAATGTCCGTGAGAAAGCAAGTTTGGCCTATTATGCAGCATCAAGAGTAGAAAGTCATAAAGGACTATTAATGGTTATGTCAGGTATTGAAGTTCAAAATTATGAAAAAGCTGTTACCATTATAAAAGAGCAAATGGCAGCAATGAAAAATGGAGACTTCACAGATCAAGAGTTTGAACAAACGAAAGCGGTTATACGAAATCAATTATTAGAAACAGTTGATACACCATATGGATTAGTTGAAATTGTCTATCATAACGTTATAGCATCGATAAATCGGTCTTTTGATGAATATTTAGAGGGTATAGAAAAGGTGACGAAGGAAGAGGTTGTGGAAGTAGCGAAAAAGGTGGAGCTTGATACAATCTACTTCTTAAAAGGAATGGGGGGAACGGCATGACAAAACCTATTCGTTTTGAGCAATTACAGGAATCTCTTTATTATGAAAAGATGGCCAATGGATTAGACGTATACGTGCTACCCAAAAAAGGGTTTAATAAAACTTATGCAACTTTTACAACAAAATATGGGTCGATTGATAATACCTTTGTTCCTTTAAATAAGGAAGAAATGATACAAGTGCCTGATGGAATTGCACACTTTTTGGAGCATAAGCTATTTGAAAAAGAGGATGGCGATGTGTTTCAGCAATTCAGTAAACAAGGAGCATCCGCAAATGCGTTTACTTCCTTTACCCGAACTGCATATTTATTTTCGAGTACAAGTCATGTTGAGAGAAACCTAGAAACGTTAATTGATTTTGTTCAGGATCCATACTTTTCTGAAAAAACTGTTGAGAAAGAAAAGGGAATTATCGGGCAAGAGATCAATATGTATGATGATAATCCGGATTGGCGTTTATACTTTGGGCTTATTCAAAACCTTTTTCATCATCATCCTGTTAGGATCGATATCGCTGGAACCATAGAATCAATTGCAAAAATTACAAAGGATTCTCTATACGAGTGTTATCATACATTCTATCACCCAAGTAACATGCTGTTATTTGTTGTCGGAGCTGTTGATCCTGAAAAAATTCTGCTGCAAGTCAGAGAAAATCAAGAAAAAAAGAATTTTACTGCACAATCTGAGATAAGAAGAGAATTTCCAAATGAACCTTCAGGTGTTTTTAAAAAAATTGAGAAATTAAAAATGAACGTACATGGTTCTAAATGTTTAGTTGGTCTAAAAGCAAAAAGTCCGAATAGAACTGGCACAGCTTTATTGAAGTATGAACTTTCAATGAATATTATCCTCGATATGCTATTTAGCAAAAGCTCTACTAATTATGAAGAGCTATATCAAGAAGGACTTATTGATGATACGTTTAGCTATGATTATACAGAGGAAAAAGGCTTTGGATTTGCAATGATTGGTGGAGATACAGAGGATCCTGATCGTTTAGCTGAAAAAATTAAACAAATGTTATTTTCAGCTAAAAATAATGGTGTTGACTTCTCAACATTTGAAGCAACGAAAAAGAAAAAAATTGGTTCATTCCTAAGAGCGATCAATTCTCCTGAATATATCGCCAATCAGTTTACACGCTATGCGTTTAATGAAATGAATCTTTTTGATGTTGTGCCGACACTTGAGTCAATCTCTAAAGAAGAAATAACAAATGTATTAAACGAAGCAGTTGAAGAGGATTTATTTTCAGTATGCCAAGTCGTTCCTAAATAAGTTACAAGCGAATGAAGGTCTGCATTGTCAGGCCTTTTTTTATTTAGAAAACACCTGTTTATATGCTAAAATGATGGAAGTCTATTTTATTTTTTAAGGAGCTTATATGGAAAGATATGCATTAGTAACTGGAGCAAGTGGCGGAATCGGCACCGCCATCGTTAGAAAGCTCGTTGAAGATAACTACATAATTTATGTACATTACAATAAAAATGTACAAGCAATTAATGAATTGAAAAAATATTCCAGTAATATTATTCCTGTTCAAGCAGATTTGACAGTAAAATCGGGTGTTGAAACATTATTGGCCCAAATTAATATGCCTATTGACCTGCTCGTGTTAAACAGCGGGATAAGCTTATACGGATTAGTAACGGATTTACAAGATGATGATATCGAAAATATGGTTCAATTACATATTACAAGTCCATTTAAACTAGTACAGCAGCTTGTTCGGCCTATGATTCGAAAAAGATCCGGTAACATCATTGTCATATCCTCAATTTGGGGGATAACAGGTGCATCTTGTGAAGTGCTATATTCAATGGTGAAAGGGGGACAAAATGCCTATGTAAAAGCATTAGCAAAAGAGCTTGCCCCTAGTCAAATAAGGGTCAATGCGGTAGCTCCTGGAGCCATTTCAACGAAGATGTTATCTCATTTTTCTGAGGAAGAAATAAGGGAATTATCTGAAGAAATTCCACTTGGCCGGCTCGGTCACCCCGAAGAAATTGCTCATACGGTGTCTTTTTTAGCCTCAGAAAAGGCTTCATATATTACTGGTCAGGTTATTTCAGTTAACGGTGGCTGGGTCTAAGAAAAGCGCAAGCGCCTTGAACAACCTAGGTAAATAAGACGAAATGAATAGAAGACGTTCTTTGCCTTCAATTCATTTGTGGCTAGACACTCAAACTAAGTACAATATTTTATACTTTCTTACCTGTCTAAAATTATTGTATAAAACACACCTCCTCTTGGAACAATAATTTTGTATCAATTAAAAAGGAGGAACTCCTATGTCTGTCTTAGAAAATTGGAATGAATGGAAAGATTTTTTAGGTGATCGCTTACATCATGCTCAAAACGAAGGCATGAACGAACAAGTAATTTCCAACCTGGCATTCGAAATTGGGGACTATTTAGCAAAGCAAGTTGATGCTAAAAATCCACAAGAAAAAGTACTTGCAGATTTATGGAGTGTAGCATCTGAACAAGAACAACATGCTATTGCAAATATGATGGTAAAGCTTGTTCAAAATAACGGTTCACATTAAGAGAGGAGAGATCCTCTCTTTTTCGTTGAATTCATCGCTTTCATACTTTCTTCTTTTAATAAAATCATTTATTATAGTTGGTAGTGGTTATGTTAGGGGGGCTTTCTTTGCCATTTGAGTGGTACTTAGAATATGAGATACAAAAAAATAGGCCAGGGCTTTTAGGTGATGTGTCTTCTTTATTAGGGATGTTATCAATTAATATTATAACAATTAATGGTGTTGATGATTCTAGACGCGGCCTTTTATTAAAATGTGAAAGCAATGATCAAGTTCGAAGGCTTGAATCAATTTTAAATACAATGGATAATATAACAGTTACAAAGCTACGAGTACCAAAACTTCGAGATCGGTTAGCTGTTAGACACGGCCGATATATTCAAAGAGATGCTGATGACAAGAAAACATTTCGTTTCGTCCGTGATGAACTTGGTTTATTGGTCGATTTCATGGCAGAACTTTATAAACAAGATGGACATAAACTTATTGGCATTCGAGGAATGCCACGGGTAGGGAAAACTGAATCCATTGTCGCATCGAGTGTGTGTGCAAATAAAAAATGGTTATTTGTTTCATCAACATTGCTAAAGCAAACGATTAGAAGCCAATTAATTGCAGATGAATATAGTGAAGATAATGTGTTTATTATTGATGGGATTGTATCAACAAGAAGAGGTTCAGAAAAACATTTTCAATTGGTAAGAGAAATAATGCGGCTTTCTGCAACGAAAGTTGTAGAACATCCAGACATTTTTGTTCAGAATACAGAGTATACAATTGATGATTTTGATTACATAATAGAAATCCGAAATGAACCTGATGAAGAAATCACATATAAAGATGTTGAACATCCACCGATGATGTTTGACTCTTCAGGTCTCTCGGGATTTGACTTTTAGTTATGGGGTGTTACGGTTGAGTGAATTAGGAAATCGACTCAAACAAGCAAGAGAAGAAAAAAATATGAGTTTGGATGAACTCCAGGAAATCACAAAAATTCAAAAAAGGTATTTAATTGGTCTTGAAGAGGGCAATTACTCGATGATGCCTGGTAAATTTTATGCTCGTGCCTTTATGAAACAATATGCAGAGGCTGTTGACCTAGATCCTGAAATGCTTTTTGAAGAATACAAAAATGAAGTTCCAAGTACATACAAAGAAGAGGTTCCTGAACAATTATCAAGAGTAAAAACACATAAGGAGCTGCCAAAATCAGCTTCGAAACTTCTGGATATTCTCCCAAAATTGGCAGTGGTTGCTGTGGTAATTATTGTGGCCGTTCTCCTCTGGTTATGGAGACAAGAAGCAACTGAAAATGAAACACCGAATGAACAATCAGCAAACCAAACGAGCGATGTTGAGTTTGAAAGAATAGAAAACACAACAACGAATGAAGAACAACAAGATGAGGTGGCTCCTGCGGAAGAAAATGATAACACTGTTGAAGAAGAGGTAGAGCCTGAGAAACCAGAAACACCTGCACAGACACTTACTCTAAAAGGTGTAGAGGGTTCTACAACGACATATGAATTAAAAGGTGCTGAAAAGTTTGAGCTTGAGGTTATTGCAAAAGACCGTACATGGGTTGGCATTAAAAATGGTAAGGGTAAGACTTTCTTTGGAGCAGAAATAGCACAAGGTGAAACAGAGGTTAATGATTTTACTGCTGAATCTGAAATTACAGTTAGGGTGGGGAATGTCCCTGGAACTGATTTGAAAGTCAATGGTGAACTAGTCCAATATGAGGATACAAAGAAGACACCTCAAAACATTACCATTATTTATACGAAAGAATAGGGACTGACTCAAATAAAGTGTCTTGATCTTCATACTAACACGCAGGATATGGTATGTTAGTATGGGGATCAGGCCTTATGATGAGTCGTCCCATTTTACTTGTTAACACATTTGAAAGATGATGGAGGAAAAAAGAAATGAATTTACCGAATAAAATTACAATTTCCAGAATTTTGTTAATACCGGTTTTTATGGTAATTATGCTTGTACCTTTTAATTGGGGGGAACTCACTTTTGGTACAGAGTCGATTTTGGTCACGCATTTTGTTGGAGCTATTCTATTTATCATTGCTTCAACTACCGATTGGATTGACGGTTATTATGCCAGAAAGCTGAACCAAGTAACAAACCTTGGGAAATTTTTAGATCCATTGGCAGACAAATTATTAGTTTCTGCGGCTCTTATCATTTTAGTCGAGCTTGGACTTGCCCCGTCCTGGATGGTGATTTTAATTATTAGCCGTGAGTTTGCTGTTACAGGCCTACGACTTGTATTGGCTGGGGAAGGTGAAGTTGTTGCAGCAAATATGCTAGGTAAAATTAAAACATGGACTCAAATCATCGCGATTGCTGCTTTATTATTACATAACTTACCGTTTGAATTTATGAATTTCCCATTTGCAACAATTGCCCTTTGGGTTGCAACATTTTTCACTGTAATTTCCGGGTGGGATTATTTTAATAAAAATAAACAAGCCTTTGTTAATTCTAAATAATATATAGGCAAGGGGAGGATTCTCAATGGATAACCGTACAGAAATTATTGCTGTTGGATCAGAGTTATTATTAGGTCAGATCGTGAACAGCAATGCTCAATTTTTATCAAAGGAGCTTGCTGAACTTGGTTTAAATGTATATTACCATACTGTTGTCGGAGATAACCCATCTCGTCTTGAGTCAGCTATAAAGATTGCGAAGGAACGTTCAAATGTTATTATCTTTACGGGGGGATTAGGACCAACTAAAGATGATTTAACAAAAGAAACCATTTCAAAATCATTAGGAAAAAATCTTATCTTTGATATGGATGCTATGGAAAGTATCCAGGCATACTTTACTCAGACAAAACGGACGATGTCTGAAAATAATAAAAAGCAAGCACTCGTTATTGACGGTTCAACTATTTTAAAAAATGATTATGGTATGGCACCTGGAATGGCTCTAGAAGTCGACCAAACCATTTATATGCTTTTGCCGGGTCCACCAAGTGAAATGAGACCGATGTTTCAAAATTATGGAAGAGAGTATTTTCAGAAACAGCTTGGGATTCAAGAAAAAATTGTTTCACGTGTACTAAGATTTTTCGGAATTGGTGAGTCACAACTTGAAACAGATATTCAAGATTTAATCGATGGGCAAACAAATCCAACAATTGCCCCATTAGCATCAGACGGTGAAGTGACTCTTAGACTAACAGCAAAGCATAGAGATGAACAAGTTGCACAAAAATTACTGGATGAAGCAGAGAAAAGCATTAATGACCGTGTAGGAGAATTTTTCTATGGTTATAATCAAACAACTCTTATTAATGAGTTGAAAAAACAACTAGTGAACAAGAAAAAAACGATTTCTGCAGCAGAGAGTTTAACTGGGGGAATGTTTTCAGAATTAGCAACTTCATTAGATGGTGCTTCTCAAATTTTTAATGGAAGTATCATCTCGTATACAAATGAAGTAAAAAAACAAATCTTACATGTGAAAGAAGATACACTAAAGCAACACGGAGCTGTAAGTGAACAATGTGCGAAAGAAATGGCTGAGCAGGTTCGCAAACTGCTTAATAGTGATATTGGTATAAGCTTTACAGGAGCTGCCGGACCTGAGCCGCATGAAGGTAAGCCGGTGGGCACAGTGTTCATCGGTATCGCAACAGAAGATCAAACGAACGTATATTCCTTGAACTTAGCGGGTACAAGAAAAGGCATCCGTACCAGAACTGTAAAGTATGGCTGTCATTATTTAGTCAAACTATTAAATGAAATAGAATGATATAATGAAGTCTGTTATGCATAGTCTATAAAGCAATGTTTAACAGGCTTTTTTATTGCTTCGAAAACTATAAAATGCATCAATTGTGGATAAACACTTCGGCATCCAGCTCCAGATCTTAGCCTTAGATCACACAGGACGTGCAAGTGCAGTTACAACGACAGAACGCGGTTAAGTAACTGCCTCTAGGGTCTAGCCAATTCAAAATAGAAGGCAAAGAACGCCTTCTATTCTGAATCGTCTTATTTGCCCTAGGCTGATCAAGGCGTTAAGCGCTTTTGTACTTGATTTACATGTAGTTTCCAAGAACAATATAAAAATAGTTAAAATTAAATAGTGTATAAGAGGTTGCTGTATATTATAGAGTTTTCTTTTAGAGGATAATCGAATTTTTTGATTTTTTTGGTAGAGAAAATAATCGAATAAATGTTCGATTTTCACTTGGCAAACGAATGAAAAAGCGTTATATTTATTATAGATTGATTTAAAGGAGGAAATTTTGTGAGCGATCGTCAAGCCGCCTTAGATATGGCGTTAAAACAAATAGAGAAGCAATTCGGTAAAGGTTCTATCATGAAATTGGGGGAGCAAACAGATCGTAAAGTATCAACTGTTCCAAGTGGTTCTTTAGCTCTGGATGCTGCGTTAGGAATAGGCGGATACCCTAGAGGTAGAATTATAGAAATATATGGACCAGAGAGCTCTGGTAAAACAACGGTTGCTCTACATGCTATTGCAGAAGTTCAACAACAAGGTGGTCAAGCAGCATTTATTGATGCTGAGCATGCATTAGATCCTGTTTATGCCCAAAAATTAGGAGTTAATATTGATGAGTTACTGCTATCTCAGCCTGATACGGGTGAACAGGCACTTGAGATTGCTGAAGCCCTTGTTCGTAGTGGTGCCATTGATATTCTTGTCATTGACTCAGTGGCAGCATTAGTACCGAAAGCTGAAATTGAGGGTGAGATGGGTGATTCTCATGTCGGTTTACAAGCTCGTTTGATGTCACAGGCTTTACGTAAGCTGTCAGGTGCAATTAATAAATCAAAAACAATTGCTATTTTCATTAACCAAATTCGTGAAAAAGTAGGCGTTATGTTCGGTAACCCTGAAACAACTCCAGGTGGACGTGCATTAAAATTCTATTCTTCTGTTCGTTTAGAAGTTCGTCGTGCTGAAACCCTAAAACAAGGTAATGATATGGTTGGAAATAAGACTAAAATTAAAGTAGTAAAAAATAAAGTGGCACCTCCATTCAAAGTAGCAGAAGTTGATATTATGTACGGAGAAGGAATTTCTAAAGAAGGAGAAATTATTGATCTTGGTACTGAACTCGATATCGTTCAAAAGAGTGGATCATGGTATTCTTATAATGAAGAACGCTTAGGTCAAGGTCGAGAAAATGCAAAACAATTTCTAAAAGAAAATCCAGCTCTTCGATTAGAAATCCAAGAAAAGATTCGTCAACACTATGGCTTGGATGAAGAGGTTATTGCTCCAGACGAAAGCCAGGAAGAATTGGATCTATTAGGAGAAAAATAATTATTTTAAAGGGCATTAGTGCCCTTTTTTTATTACACGAAAGCTATAAAACGTTTAAACTCTTTGTAAAGTAATACAATTAGAAATAAAGTCTTTTGGAATTTTTAAATACAATCTTGAACATAATTCAATTTGTGTGAAATATATATTGTGACATAATTCTACAAAAAACAACCTTATTTTCGGTTTTGGTACCACTACTAATAAGAAGTTAGCCCTTTAACTGCTTACAAACATTATGATGACGGGCTTGACAATAAAAATTCACACATTTACAATTGAGATGTATATTTTACATTTTTGTAGAATCATGATTGAAGCATTTTGAAAGCAGAAAATGTTGGTACTTGAATTAGTCTTATTTCAACTCATGTAAAGACGCAAAGAGTTCAACATGAAAAAAAGCTTTGAGCTGTATGTTGACAACTTAAAATTGAACAATGTACATGCCGACACTTTAATCTAGAAAAACAAGTTCATAGCAAGAGGAGGTGTAATGATGGACGTAGTATCAATAATCATCTCCATTTTGCTTGGCCTAATCGTCGGTGCAGTTGTTGGCTATTTTGTTCGAAAATCTATTGCCGAAGCGAAAATTGCTGGCGCTACTAGTGCAGCAGAGCAAATTCTTGAAGATGCAAAACGCGATGCTGAGGCTACTAAGAAGGAAGCACTTCTTGAAGCGAAGGATGAAATCCATAAGCTGCGCACAGATGCAGAACAGGAAGTTCGCGAAAGACGCAATGAGCTTCAAAAACAAGAAAATCGCTTATTACAAAAGGAAGAGAATCTTGACCGTAAGGACGAGTCTTTAGATAAACGTGAGGTTATGCTAGAGAGAAAAGAAGGTTCTCTGAATGAAAGACAACAGCATATTGAAGAGATGGAAAGCAAAGTGGACGAGATTGTGCGTAAACAGCAAACAGAGCTTGAACGCATTTCTAGCCTTACACGAGATGAAGCAAGAAGCATCATACTTGAAAAGGTTGAAAATGAACTCACACATGATATTGCAATCATGATTAAAGAAAGTGAGAATCGTGCTAAGGAAGAGGCTGACAAAAAGGCTAAAGAAATCCTGTCACTTGCTATTCAACGATGTGCAGCAGATCATGTAGCCGAAACAACCGTGTCTGTTGTTAATCTTCCAAATGATGAAATGAAAGGTCGTATTATTGGACGTGAAGGACGTAATATCCGTACGTTAGAAACACTAACTGGAATAGATCTTATCATTGATGATACTCCTGAGGCAGTCATTTTATCAGGCTTTGACCCAATTCGACGTGAAACGGCAAGAATCGCTTTAGACAAGCTTGTTCAAGATGGGCGAATTCACCCTGCGAGAATTGAAGAAATGGTTGAAAAATCTCGCCGTGAAGTGGATGAATACATTCGTGAAATTGGTGAACAAACCACGTTTGAAGTAGGAGTTCATGGACTTCATCCTGATTTGATTAAAATACTTGGCCGCTTAAAATTCAGAACAAGCTATGGCCAAAATGTATTAAAGCACTCGATGGAAGTTGCTTTCTTATCAGGTTTAATGGCTGCTGAGCTAGGTGAAGACGAATTATTAGCAAAGCGAGCTGGATTATTACATGATATCGGAAAAGCCATTGACCATGAAGTTGAAGGAAGTCATGTTGAAATTGGTGTAGAACTAGCTACTAAGTACAAAGAGCATCCTGTTGTTATTAACAGTATTGCTTCACACCATGGTGATACAGAACCTACTTCAATCATTGCTGTCATTGTGGCTGCTGCTGATGCGTTATCAGCTGCAAGACCTGGTGCACGTAGTGAGACACTTGAAAATTATATTCGTCGCCTGGAAAAGCTTGAAGAGATATCTGAATCCTATGAAGGTGTTGAAAAATCATTTGCAATACAGGCTGGTCGTGAAGTTCGTATCATGGTCAAGCCGGATTCTATTGATGATTTACAAGCACATCGTTTGGCAAGAGATATTCGAAAACGAATAGAAGAAGAGCTCGATTATCCTGGTCACATAAAAGTAACTGTGATCCGTGAAACGAGAGCTGTTGAATATGCAAAATAAAGTGGTGCAGCGATGCGCCACTTTATTTTTTCTTTATTTTGTGCAACACTAGATTTAACACTTAAAAGTAAAGAGGGTACATAAATGAAAATATTATTTATCGGGGATGTTTTTGGATCACCAGGTCGTGATATGGTGAAAGAATATTTGCCTAAGTTAAAAACAAAATATCAACCACATGCTGTTATTATAAATGGAGAAAATGCAGCACATGGAAGAGGCATTACAGAAAAGATCTACCAGCAATTTATTCAACAAGGTGCCCATGTTGTCACAATGGGAAATCATACATGGGATAATCGTGACATCTTTGAGTTTATTGATGATGCAAATCAAATGATTCGACCTGCCAATTTTCCTGAAAATAATCCTGGGAAAGGGATGACGTTTATACAAGTAGGTGGAAAAGAAATAGCAGTTATTAATCTACAAGGACGTGCATTTTTACCACCGTCTGATTGTCCTTTTAAAAAAGCAGATGAATTGATTGAACAAGCTAAAAAACGAACATCAATCATCTTTGTGGATTTTCATGCTGAAGCAACGAGTGAAAAACAGGCAATGGGCTGGTATTTGAATGGACGTGCATCTGTCGTTGTAGGAACACATACACATGTTCAAACAGCAGATGAGCGGGTATTAGATAAAGGGACAGCATACATTACAGATGTGGGAATGACAGGTCCATACGATGGAATCCTTGGAGTAGACAGAGAAATGATTTTAAAACGCTTTTTAACTGGTCTTCCTGTTCGCCATGACGTAGCAGAAGGCAGAGCTCAATTAAGTGGTGTTGTAGTAGATGTGAATGATAAGACCGGAAAAGCAAGTAAAATTAAGCGGATTCTAATTAATGATGATCACATGTTCTTTGAATAAGGATTGATATAAGAAATAAATATATTTCCATTTAGAGATAACTGAAATGAGAATTTTTCGAAATAATGTGCGAACAAGCAGGAATATATTTAAACTCTAGTGAATATAGTATCAATGGATATATAACTAACACTGTTTGGAAGGAATTTAGGGGAGGTCCTTTTAAACAAAATATACCAAAGATTGTTCTAATGAACACTCAAGGATTCATTGAAAATGAAGGGGGAACTAGAAATGGAAATATTAAAGGTTTCAGCAAAATCTAATCCTAATTCAGTCGCTGGTGCATTAGCTGGGGTTTTAAGAGAAAGAGGCGCTGCAGAAATCCAAGCAATTGGAGCAGGTGCCCTAAATCAAGCAGTTAAAGCTGTAGCGATTGCAAGGGGGTTTGTAGCCCCAAGTGGTGTGGATTTAATTTGTATTCCTGCATTTACTGATATTCAAATAGATGGTGAAGAACGTACAGCGATTAAGCTAATCGTAGAACCTAGATGATTTCTTACCAAATCATAAGAAAAGGGTTTGACTCTGCTGAGTCAAACCCTGTTTTTTTATATGATCAAAAATGATAAAAATAAAGATAAAGGAGAAGGATTGACTTGCACATTTTTGATGCACATTGTGACATGCTCTTTAAACTTTGGGAAAACCCAAAAATGGATGCTTTTAAAGATGATCGTCTACATGTAAACATATCAAGATTAAAAAATGGATATAAAAATATCCAATGCTTTGCTATCTTTATACCTGAAAATATCCCTTTCATACAACGATTAAATGTTGCACAACAACAAATCAATATTTTTTATCAAAAAATCCTTCATCAATATCCAGAGGTAAAGCTAATCAAAACTAAGTCTGATCTTACAGGCTTAAAAAATGGAGAAATAGGAGCCATTTTAACGCTTGAAGGATGTGATGCAATTGGTGATCAAATTGAAAATCTGGAGTTATTATATGAGCTTGGTGTTCGATCAGTAGGGTTAACGTGGAACTATGCAAATTTAGTGGCAGATGGTATTCTGGAAAAACGAAATGCTGGAATAACAAACTTTGGAAAAAAAGTTATTCGCTTTTTAAATAAACAAAGAATGTGGACAGATTTATCTCACGCAAGTGAGAGAAGCTTCTGGGAAGCATTAGATATCGCTGACTACCCAATTGCTACTCATTCAAACGTCTATCAATTATGTTCACATGTTAGGAATTTAAAAGATGAACAGATCGTTGCTCTTTTTCAAAAAAAGGGAGTAATAGGTGTGACATTTGTCCCGTTTTTTACGACAGAAAAACCTGAACCAACTGTAGCAGATCTTATCAAACATATAGATTATTATTGTTCATTAGGTGGAGAAGATCAAATTGGATTTGGTTCAGATTTTGATGGAATAGATGTGACGATCGGAGGACTTGAAAATTATTCCTGTTATCAGCATTTAGTCAATGAGTTGCTTCATCATTATTCTGAGTCACAGGTAAAAAAGTTCCTTTATCAAAATATGGTTGATCATCTTTCTTTTTAATGAACGATCACCCCCATTTTTCACTTTATTTTAGGAAACTCTTGTATTTTTTCCTTGTAAGGTCTAAAATTGAATACGTTTAGTGTAAATCCAATCATTTTACTAAGTTTTGAATTACATAGCAACTATAAAAGTTGGTATACTGAACATTATGGAATATTATAAAGATAGATAATAAATGATGTATATATTGAGGAGTGTAGAATGCATGATTAGTCAACTTTCCTGGAAAGTTGGTGGACAGCAAGGTGAGGGTATTGAAAGTACAGGTGAGGTATTCTCTATTGCTTTAAACCGACTAGGTTATTATTTATATGGATATCGCCACTTTTCATCTCGAATTAAAGGTGGTCATACTAATAATAAGATCCGTGTTAGCACAACTCAAGTACGTGCTATTTCTGATGATCTTGATATTTTAGTAGCTTTTGATCAAGAAACGATTGATGTGAATTTTCATGAGCTTCGTAATGGTGGCATAGTCCTTGCAGACTCAAAGTTTAATCCAACCATTCCTGAAAATGAGAATGTTACGCTTTACTCAGTTCCATTTACTGAAATTGCAACTGAACTTGGGACTTCGTTAATGAAAAATATGGTGGCAATTGGCGCAACTAGTGCTATTTTGGATATTGAAGCAAGCCAATATCACGAAGTAGTTCATGAAATTTATGGTCGTAAAGGCGATCAAATTGTTGCAAAAAATATGCAAGCTATAGAAAACGGTGCAAGATTTTTAAAAGACGAGCTTGAATACAATAGAGAGGATCTCTATTTAGAAAAAGCAGATGGAAAAAAACGTATGTTCATGATTGGTAATGATGCTATTGCGTTAGGTGCAATTGCAGGAGGGTCACGCTTTATGGCAGCTTATCCAATTACACCTGCTTCTGAAATTATGGAGTACTTAATCAAAAAACTACCTAAATTTGGCGGGGCAGTTATTCAAACGGAAGATGAAATTGCTGCTTGTACAATGGCAATCGGTGCAAACTATGCTGGAGCACGTACATTTACAGCATCTGCTGGACCTGGGCTATCTCTAATGATGGAAGCAATCGGATTATCGGGGATGACAGAACAACCACTAGTCATTGTCGATACACAACGTGGTGGACCAAGTACTGGGTTACCAACCAAGCAAGAACAATCTGATTTAATGGCAATGATATATGGAACACATGGTGAAATACCTAAAGTAGTCATGGCTCCAAGCACAGTTCAGGAAGCATTCTACGATACAATTGAAGCTTTTAACATAGCTGAGGAATATCAAGTTCCTGTTATTCTTTTAACGGATCTGCAGCTTTCTCTAGGAAAACAAACAGTAGAACCGTTAGATTATAGTAAAATTGAAATCCGCCGTGGAAAATTAGTTTCTGATGACTTACCTGAGGTTGAAAATAAATCATACTTTAAACGTTTTGAAGTTACAGAAGATGGCGTATCACCTCGAGTGATTCCGGGAATGAAAAATGGTATTCACCATGTAACAGGCGTTGAGCATGATGAAACAGGAAAACCTTCTGAAGCAGCAGGCAATCGTGTTGACCAAATGGATAAACGTTTAAGAAAATTAAATCAATTAAAATTCAAGAATCCAGTTTATAAAAATGTTTCTCATGAGAATCCAGATGTATTGCTTGTTGGATACATTTCAACTAGAGGCACGATTGAAGAGGCAATGACAAGACTAGAAGCAGATGGAATAAAGGTAAATCATGCACAAATTCGCTTAATCCATCCGTTCCCAACAGATGAAATGCTGCCACTTGTGGAAGCAGCTAAGAAAGTGATTGTTGTCGAAAATAATGCAACAGGTCAACTGGCAAGCTTACTAAAAATGAATGTGGGACATGCGAATAAAATATCATCGCTATTAAAATATGATGGAAATCCATTTTTACCACATGAAATTCATACGAGAAGCAAGGAGTTGATCTAACATGACAGCAACATTTAAGGATTTTCGAAATAATGTAAAACCAAACTGGTGTCCGGGATGTGGAGATTTTTCTGTACAAGCAGCTATTCAACGTGCGGCAGCAAATGTAGGGCTTACTCCTGAAAATTTAGCTGTTGTATCAGGTATTGGTTGTTCTGGACGTATTTCAGGATATATTAATTCGTACGGCTTCCATGGTATTCATGGAAGATCATTGCCAATTGCTCAAGGAGTTAAAATGGCAAATAAGGATCTTACAGTTATTGCATCTGGTGGAGACGGAGATGGATTTGCTATTGGGATGGGTCATACGATCCATGCTATTCGTCGTAATATTGATATTACGTATATCGTAATGGATAACCAAATTTATGGACTGACTAAGGGACAAACTTCTCCACGTAGTGATGCAGGCTTTGTAACAAAAAGTACACCGCAAGGTTCAATTGAGTCATCACTTTCAGTTATGGAAATGGCATTAACAGCAGGAGCAACCTTTGTTGCACAAAGCTTTTCAACTGATTTGAAAGATTTAACTGCTTTAATTGAGGCCGGGATTAACCATAAAGGTTTTTCTTTAATCAATGTATTTAGTCCGTGCGTAACTTATAATAAAGTTAACACTTATGATTGGTTTAAAGAAAATCTTACAAAACTAAAAGATATTGAAGAATATGATCCACATAATAAAGAGCTTGCTATGCAAACTTTAATGAAACATAATGGCTTAGTAACAGGATTAATTTATCAAAATACAGAGCAAAAATCATATCAAGAAATGATCAATGGATATAGCGATAAACCGCTATCGCAAGCGAAGCTGGATATTGATGAAGAAGAATTTAATAAATTAGTTGCAGAATTTATGTAAGTAGATAACGAAGGGCTGATGATTAATCATCAGCCCTTCTGCATGTAAACAATGTAGTTCAATGAATGTAAAAATGTTGAATAAGGCATACTTTAATAGAAAACTTGTTATTTTGATTGGGGTGTCAACATGAAAGCTGTAACATACCAAGGTCCGAATAATGTTGTTGTGAAAGAAGTTGAAGATGCTAAATTAGAAAAAAAAGATGATATTATTGTTAAAATAACTTCCACTGCTATATGTGGTTCAGATTTGCATCTATACCAAGGAAATATGCCATTACCTGAAGGGTATATTATCGGACATGAGCCGATGGGAATAGTAGAGGAAGTCGGTCCTGATGTGACAAAAGTAAAAAAGGGGGATCGAGTTGTTATTCCATTTAATGTGTCTTGTGGTCAATGTATTTATTGTAAACATGACTTGACAAGCCAGTGTGATAACTCTAATCCACATTATGATTCCGGTGGTTATTTTGGATATACAGAAAAGTTTGGTAACCATCCTGGAGGACAAGCAGAATATTTAAAAGTACCATTTGGTAATTTTACTCCATTTGTTATACCTGAATCGTATGAATTAGAGGATGAAGATCTTTTATTTTTATCTGACGTTCTTCCAACCGCCTATTGGAGTGTCAAAAATGCAGGAGTAAAAAAAGATGATACTGTCATTATTCTTGGAAGTGGTCCTATTGGATTAATGGCACAAAAGTTCGCATGGATGGAAGGGGCAAAACGTGTCATTGCAGTTGACCACCTTAAATATCGTTTACAACATGCAAAGGAAAAGAATAAAGTTGAAACCTTTGATTTTACTGAATATCCTGACATGGGTGAACATTTAAAGGAAATAACAAACGGTGGAGCAGATGTTGTGATTGACTGTGTCGGCATGGACGGAAAAAAATCGCCTTTAGAATTCATTGAACAAAAACTAAAATTACAAGGTGGGACGCTAGGACCGATTCAAATTGCAACAAAAGCTGTTAGAAAAGCAGGGACAGTTCAAATTACTGGTGTTTATGGCGCAAATTATAACAACTTTCCATTAGGTGCTTTTTTTGTAAGAAATATTACCTTGAAGATGGGACAAGCTCCAGTAATACCGATTATGCCAAAATTATTTGACATGATTACAGATAAACAATTTGATCCGAAAGATATTATTACTCATCGAACCGCATTAACAGATGCAAAAGAAGCATATAAAATATTCAATGACCATGAAGATAATTGCATAAAAGTTGTACTAAAGCCTTAGGAACTACTCATACAAAAATACTCAGAGAATGACTCTGAGTATTTTATATTGTTTAGGAAATTATTCTTGTACTTTGGACAATCGTGCGACATTCAGCTCCAGCGCCTAGCACCTCGAGGTTATAAGCCAATTTGGAATTAAAAGGCTAAGAACACCTTCTATTCCAAATCGTCTTATTTGCCCTAGGGTGACCAAGGCGCTTGCGCTTTTGTTCTGTAATTGAAAATCATCGATAACATCATGTAAAATTAAGTTTCAGTTATTTTTCTTATTATAAAAGATAGAGTAAACTAGAAAAAAAGAATTGTAAATTAGTAGGTGTAGGAAAGTCATGAAAATAATTATTGCTGAAAAGCCTGATCAAGCTTCAACCCTTTGTGGGCAATTTCAACGAATAAAACGCGATGGGTATTTTGAAATTAAACCTAATGAGCTTTTTCCAGATGGAGCTTATTGTACATGGGCAATTGGACACTTAACACAATTAAGTTCACCAGAAGCATATAAATCAGAATGGAAAAAATGGTCTATCTCAATGCTGCCGATTATACCGGATAAGTTTCAATACGAGGTCACAAAATCAAAAGCAAAACAGTTTTATACTATCAAGCAGCTTCTTACAAATCCAGCAGTTACAGAAATTATACATGCAGGTGATGCTGGTCGTGAAGGTGAATTAATTATTCGAAATATTATTCAGCTATCAGGGGTCAAAAAACCTATTAAAAGATTATGGATTTCATCATTAACACCTGCATCAATATACGAAGGCTTTAAACAATTATTAGATGGAGAAAAAACAAAAAATTTATTTTTTGAAGCTTATTCTCGGGCATGTGCTGATTGGTTAGTCGGTATGAATGCATCAAGAGTATACTCTCTTTTATTAAAAGATCATGGAATGAATGACGTGTTCTCAGCAGGGCGTGTTCAAACACCTACTCTTGCTCTTATTGTAAAAAGAGAGAGAGAGATCGATGACTTTAAACCAGAGCCATTTTGGGAAATTATCGCAACCTTTAAGATAAACGGGAAAAAGTACAAAGGGAAATGGCATAAAGATCAGCAGACTCGTATCATGGATCAAGAACTTGCTAATAAGATTGCAGCATTTTGTACAGGAAAGAAAGCTACGATTCAGGATTTAAAAACCGAACGTAAAGAGTATCAGCCGCCACTTTTATTTAATTTGTCATCACTACAGGCAACTGCTAACAAGGCGTTTAAATTTTCTCCTAAGAAAACGTTAGATATTGTTCAGTCTTTATATCAAAAAGGAATCGTTTCATACCCGAGAAGTGATTCAACGTATGTAACCAAAGGTGAGGCAGAGCAATTTCCAGGCATTCTACAAAAGCTAAGTGGTTTTGATGAATACAGTGATCTTTTTCCACTGCCTAAACAATCAATTTTAAACAATTCACGTTATGTAAATGAAAAAAAGGTGACAGATCACTATGCAATTATACCAACTGAACAAGTACGAGATCCTAAGAAGCTATCAGCAGATGAACAAAAAATATACGATATGATTGTTCGTAGATTAATCGCTGCACACTATGACCAGTCGATTTTTGATTATTCCACTCTCATCACACTAGTTGATGGTCGCGCTGAATTTATAACAAAAGGAAAACAACAAATTCAAGAAGGCTGGCGTAAAGTTATTTTCCAGAATGACAAAGAAAAAGATGAGCTACTTCCTAATCTTCAAAAAAATGATAGCGGAGTGGTAGACAAAATTGATACAAAAGAAGGAAAAACACAACCACCTAAACGTTACACAGAAGGTCAATTAATCACCTTGATGAAAACAGCAGGAAAATATTTAGATAATGATGAGCTTGAAAAAGTATTAAGTAAAGTAGAAGGCCTAGGAACAGAAGCAACAAGAGCAGGTATTATAACCATGCTTAAAGATCGAAAATATATTGAGATTAAGAAAAACCAGGTTTATGCAACAGACAAGGCAAAAGTTTTAATCAAAGCAATTGGAGATCAAATTTTAGCTTCGCCAGAAATGACGGCCAAATGGGAACAGAGACTTTCAGAAATTGGTGAAGGGCTAGCGTCACCTTCTGTATTTATGGAACAAACGAAAAAACTGTCATCTAAAATTGTGTCAGATGCTATGGCTGTTTCATCCTCTTGGAATTTTGATGGTTTAAAGGTTGAATCAATTCAACGAACTTCTTCAAGATTTACGATTGGAAAAAAGGTTGGGAATTGTATGGTATGTGATGGAGATGTTGTCGACAAAGGCGAATTTTACGGATGTACAAATTACAAAACAAATCAATGTAAATTTACTATTTCTAAAAAAATACTTGGAAAGAAAATCTCTCAAACTAATGCACAAAAGCTTTTAAAAGAAGGGCAAACAAATGTAATTAAAGGTTTTAAAAAGGGAGAAAAAACATTTGATGCCAAACTTGAATGGAAATCTGGAAAAATAAGTTTTCTGTTCGAAGTTAATACTAATAATTTGTAGAATTGGTTTTTAATCGAATTAGTGAAAGCCTTTGAAACATATTTGAAGGCTTTCATAGAATTTAAGTTTACATAATTATATTATAGGAATCTAAGGACATACCTTAAAAATTTCCATAAAACAATATTAGCCTTTTTTAATGAAAACGTGTAAAATTTAAGTCAGTATGTGTTGAGGATTGTTTTCTTACTAGATAATCGATATACTTTTATGTTGTACGTCTTATGATTAAACATACTCGTACAATTTTTCTAATAGAAAAAATTAATTATGAATTTGTAAGAGATGGATGTCTGTGAAAAAACAGATTGAAAGGAGAATGACACAATGAATGAACAACAACGTAAGGAAAGCACGCAAGTAACTCCTTCGGACAAAAAATCCGACAAGGACTACAGCCAGTATTTCCAATCTGTATATATGCCGCCTTCCTTAAAAGATGCTAAGAAGCGTGGGAAGGAAGAAGTCAAGTATGATGGTTTCTCTATTCCTGAAGAATTTAAAGGAATGGGACAAGGCCGTAAATTCTATATTCGCACATATGGCTGTCAAATGAATGAGCATGATACAGAGGTAATGGCGGGAATCTTCATGGCCCTTGGTTATGAGCCAACTGATGGTGTAGAGGATGCAAATGTCATTTTGCTTAATACATGTGCAATTCGTGAAAATGCAGAAAACAAAGTATTCGGTGAGCTAGGTCACTTAAAAGCATTGAAAAAAGAACGTCCAGATTTATTATTAGGTGTTTGTGGTTGTATGTCCCAAGAAGAATCTGTTGTAAACCGTATTCTAAAGGTACATCCATTTGTGGACATGATTTTTGGTACTCACAATATTCACCGTTTGCCACATATTTTAAATGAAGCATATCTTTCGAAAGAAATGGTTGTTGAAGTTTGGTCAAAAGAGGGAGATGTTATTGAAAATCTTCCGAAGGTTCGTAAAGGAAATATTAAAGCATGGGTTAATATTATGTATGGCTGTGATAAATTCTGCACGTATTGTATCGTTCCTTATACACGTGGAAAAGAACGTAGCCGTCGTCCTGAAGAAATCATTCAAGAGGTGCGTCATTTAGCAGCTCAAGGGTATCAGGAAATTACACTTCTAGGTCAAAATGTTAACGCATATGGAAAAGATTTCGACGATATTGAATATGGATTAGGCGATTTAATGGATGAAATTCGTAAAATTGATATTCCAAGAATTCGTTTTACAACAAGCCATCCTCGTGACTTTGATGATCACCTAATTGAAGTCTTGGCAAAAGGTGGAAACCTTTTAGATCATATCCACTTACCTGTTCAATCAGGAAGTTCAGACGTCTTAAAAATTATGGCTCGTAAATATACACGTGAAAGCTATTTAGAGCTTGTTCATAAAATCAAGGAAGCAATGCCTAATGCATCTTTAACGACAGATATTATTGTAGGTTTCCCTAATGAAACAGAAGAGCAATTTGAAGAAACTCTTTCTCTATATCGCGAGGTAGAATTTGATAGTGCCTACACATTCATCTACTCTCCGCGAGAAGGTACACCTGCAGCAAAAATGAAGGATAATGTACCTATGGAAGTGAAGAAGGAACGTCTTCAACGCCTAAACGCGGTTGTTAATGAGATTTCTGCTAAGAAATTAAAAGCTTATGAGGGTCAAATTGTTGACGTTTTAGTAGAAGGGGAAAGTAAAAATAATCCTGATGTTCTAGCAGGTTACACTGAGAAAAGTAAGCTAGTAAACTTCAGAGCACCAAAGTCAGCAATCGGGAAAATTGTCAAAGTAAAAATCACAAAAGCAAAAACTTGGACATTAGATGGAGAAATGGTAGAAGAAGCGGTTGAGGTGAAATAAGATGACAACAACTTATACAAAAGACGATATCGTAGCAAAAGCACGTGAACTAGCAAAAATGATTTCTGAATCAAAGGAAGTAGATTTCTTTAAACGTGCAGAAGCACAGTTAAATGAAAATCAAAAGGTTCGTGAAATGATTGCAAGTATTAAAAGCCTGCAAAAACAAGCTGTTAACTTCCAACATTATGGAAAACACGAAGCACTAAAACAAGTTGAGGCTAAAATTGATAAAATTCAAAACGAATTAGATGAGATTCCAATCATTCAAGAATTTAAAGAATCTCAGATCGAAGTAAATGATTTGCTTCAGTTAGTTTCACATACGATTTCAAATAAAGTTACGAATGAAATCATCACGTCAACTGGCGGGGACTTATTACAAGGGGAAACAGGATCTAAACTAAGAAATTCTCCTGGTAGTAGTTGTTCTTAATTATCATAAAAATAATTGCAGCTTTTTAGGGATTCGAAGGGACTATTCGAATCCCTTTTTTGGTCTAGGAAATTATAAAATTCTTGTACTGTGAATAAGCGCCCGGCATCCAGCTTCGAAGCACAGAACACTGCGGTTTTAGGCTGCAAGCGACTTGAGCTAGGCTGTTCAAGTCGCTTGCGCTTTTGTACTTTGTATTCAAAAATAGGCATAAGTTTTATTCATTTCTCATACATTCTTCTGAAAAGCCTTTTTAATTAATAAAGGCAATTTTCTGTGTCAAACAACAATAAAAATAGGCCATTATTTTTCTTTTTACACATGCACCTTTTTTTATTTTTAGGCACATATTCTGTAAATCTAGCATACAATGTACTATACGTTACATGTATTGGCGTAACATGTCATGAATTCATTTAATTACTTAGCACATCTGTTATTAGCCTAGCATAGGATTAAATGAAGATTTATTGAGGAGGGTATGCTCGAATGTCTGAATACAGAGAAATCATTACGAAAGCTGTTGTTGCAAAAGGACGTAAATTTACTCAATGCACACATACGATTGCACCATCACAAAAACCAGCGAGCATTTTAGGTGGTTGGATTATAAACCATAATTATGATGCTCAAAAAAATGGCAGAACAGTTGAAGTAGAAGGTACTTATGATATTAACGTATGGTATTCTTACAACGAAAATACAAAGACAGAAGTTGTAACAGAACGCGTTAAATATGTAGATGTCATTAAATTGAGATATAAAGATGACAATTTTCTTGACGACGAACATGAAGTTATCTGTAAAGCACTTCAACAACCAAACTGCCTAGAAGTAACTATTTCACCGAATGGAAACAAGATTATCGTTCAAGCAGAGCGTGAGCATCTTGCGGAAGTCATTGGCGAAACTAAAGTATGTGTTCGTGTAAATCCGGAAGGCTGCGATGATAATGATGATGATTGGGAAGAAGAATTAGATGATGAGTTTGAAGATTTAAATCCGGAGTTTATAGTTGGAGATGTAGAAGAATAACTAGGGGGGAGCGACCTCCTAGTTTTTTGTATTTTATTAAAGATTTTTGTGCTGCGTAAATTTCCCTATTAGTTAATCCCACTGCAATTTGTCGATTTATGTTATAATGGACTGTATGAAAAAAGTACGTTAACAGTGGTATTGGGGGTTTAACATGGCTACTTATACGCCGATGATACAGCAATATTTAAAGATTAAGGCAGATTATGAAGATGCCTTTTTATTTTTTCGTTTAGGAGATTTCTATGAAATGTTCTTCCAGGATGCAATCTCTGCATCTCAAGAACTTGAAATTACATTAACAAGTCGTGACGGTGGGGGAGAGGAAAGAATTCCGATGTGTGGAGTTCCTTATCATTCTGCACCTAACTATATAGAACAGCTTATTTCAAAAGGATATAAAGTGGCAATTTGTGAGCAAACAGAAGATCCAAAACAAGCCAAGGGTGTCGTGAGAAGGGAAGTAGTACAACTGATTACACCCGGAACAGTAATGGATGGAAAAGGTATTCAAGACAAGGAAAATAACTATATTGCTTCAATTACTGTTTTCGACTCTTTATTTGGTTTAGCACTAAGTGATTTAACAACAGGAGAAAATCTTGTAGCACTTTGCGCCAGCTTTGAAGACCTGCTTAATGAGATTTATTCCGTAGGTGCAAAAGAAGTGGTGATTTCAAATGATCTTCGAGAAGATTGGAAAAAACAATTAGTTGACCGCTGTCAAGCAACATTGTCCTACCAGTCTGAATCCATTATTCCAGACAATTTTAAACCATTGATTCAGGACGTTCGTGATGAACGCCTTGTTACTGCTTTTGCGAAACTTTTAACATATCTAGAGCGAACCCAGAAGCGAAGTCTTGATCACTTACAAAACGTAAAAGTATATTATCTTCAAGATGCAATGAAAATTGATTTGTTTTCAAAACGAAATCTCGAACTAACTGAAACTATACGTTCAAAAGGAAAAAAAGGCTCCTTACTTTGGCTTCTTGATGAAACGAAAACAGCGATGGGAGGCAGATTGTTAAAACAGTGGGTAGACAAGCCTCTCGTTAATCGTAACCAAATAGAAGACCGATTGATGATGGTCGAAACATTAATTGAAAATTATTTTGAGAGAGAAGATCTAAGAGAGTTGCTAAAAGAGGTATATGACCTAGAACGATTAGCAGGAAGAGTAGCATTTGGAAATGTAAATGCAAGGGATTTAATACAATTAAAAAAATCCTTGCAACAAGTTCCAGCAATAGCCGATCTTTGTTCGGGATTACAAAATGAGCATTTCGCTTCAAGAAAACTTGATGCATGTACTGATTTAGCAAACCTGCTTGAAGATAGCATCATTGATCACCCGCCTCTTTCAATTAAAGAAGGGAATATTATTAAGGATGGATATGATCAGCAATTAGATCAGTATCGAGATGCAAGTCGTAATGGAAAAACGTGGATTGCTCAATTGGAGCAGCAAGAACGTCAAAAAACTGGAATAAAGTCCTTGAAAATAGGCTATAACAAAGTATTCGGTTATTATATCGAGGTGACAAGAGCAAATCTTCACTTATTAGAAGAAGGCATGTACGAAAGAAAACAAACCTTATCAAATGCTGAGCGATTTATCACTCCAGCCCTTAAAGAAAAAGAATCACTTATTTTAGAGGCTGAAGAGAAAATTGTTGAGCTAGAATATCAAATATTTGTTGAAATTCGAGAGAAAATTAAACAATATATTCCTAGATTACAAGAATTAGCTAAACGATTAAGTGAGCTGGATGTTTTACAATGCTTTGCAACAGTTAGTGAACACCGTCATTATTGTAAGCCGATGTTTTCGAAAAATAATGAGCTTTTTATAAAAGATGGCCGTCATCCTGTTGTTGAAAAAGTGATGGATTCTCAGGAATATGTAGCAAATGATTGTTATTTCGGTCAAGATCGTCAAATGCTGCTTATTACAGGCCCAAATATGTCTGGTAAAAGTACGTATATGCGTCAAGTTGCATTAACTGCGATTTTAGCGCAAATTGGTTGTTATGTACCAGCTTCTGAGGCCGTCCTCCCGATTTTCGACCAAATTTTTACAAGAATTGGAGCTGCAGATGACCTCATTTCTGGTCAAAGTACCTTTATGGTGGAAATGCTTGAAGCGAAAAATGCAATTGCTCATGCTACATCGCAAAGCTTAATCCTTTTTGATGAGATTGGGAGAGGTACTTCCACCTATGATGGAATGGCGCTTGCTCAAGCAATTATTGAATATATTCACGAACATATTGGAGCAAAAACATTATTCTCAACTCATTATCATGAGCTGACGATTCTTGAAACACAACTGAGCTCATTAAAAAATATTCACGTAAAAGCAATTGAAGAAAATGGTAAAGTTGTGTTTTTACACAAAATTGAAGAGGGTGCAGCAGATAAAAGCTATGGTATTCATGTCGCAGAGCTTGCTGAGCTTCCAAGTCCGCTTATCCAGCGTGCAAAGGAAATATTAGCTGAATTAGAGGAAGACCGTATAGATACAATACCAACTCGTAAAAAGGAATCAATTGTAAAAGAAGATGCTTATAAAGATTCACAACTTTCTCTATTTCCTGATGAACAACCTGTTCAAGTAAAAGAGCCGGTTCTGACTAAAAAAGAAAAGACTGTTCTCGAACTATTAAAAACAATCAATCTGCTAGAAATGACACCTCTTGATGCAATGAATGAACTTTACCAATTACAGAAAAAAGTAAAATAGGATTAGACACACTATCATAAGGCGGTGAAATCATGGGGAAGATAATACGTCTTGACGATATGCTTTCAAACAAAATTGCAGCTGGAGAAGTAGTAGAGCGACCAGCATCAGTTGTCAAAGAATTATTGGAAAATGCAATTGATGCAAATAGTACAGTTGTTGAAATAGATGTAGAAGAAGCCGGCTTGAGTAAAATACGGATTGTTGATAATGGGGATGGAATTGAACCAGATGATTGCCTTAATGCTTTTCACCGGCATGCCACAAGTAAAATAAAAGATGAAAATGATTTATTTCGTATCAGGACATTAGGATTCAGAGGTGAGGCTTTACCCAGTATCGCCTCTGTATCCATATTAGAAATGAAGACAAGCACAGGGGAAGGTGCAGGTACACATCTTATTTTATCGGCTGGAAAAATTGAAAAGCACGAATCGACCTCCAGCAGAAAAGGCACAGACATCACCGTAAGAAACCTATTTTTCAATACACCAGCACGTTTAAAATATATGAAAACAGTTCACACAGAGCTTGGAAATATAACGGACATTGTCAATCGAATTGCCCTTGCACATCCAGAGGTTTCCATTCGATTAGTTCATAACGGTAAGAAGCTCCTTCATACAACAGGTAACGGAGATGTTCGACAAGTATTAGCGTCCATATATGGGCTTTCCATAGCAAAAAAAATGAAAAAACTATCGTTAGAATCTTTAGATTTTGAAGTTAATGGTTATTTAGCATTACCAGAACTGACACGAGCTTCTCGAAATTATATTTCAACCATTATTAATGGTCGTTTTATCAAAAATTATCCTTTAGTGAAGGCGATCCAACAGGGGTACCATACTTTACTGCCGATTGGACGTTTTCCCATTGTCTTTTTAGAAATAAATATGGATCCATTGTTAGTAGATGTCAATGTGCATCCATCAAAGCTAGAAGTTCGTCTTAGTAAAGAAGCCGAATTAAATGAATTGATTACGAATGGAATAAAGGATGTTTTTAGACAGCAACAGCTTATACCGTCTGTGGAAGATCCAAAAACAAAAACAGTTAAACCATCTGAAGAACAGCAACAATTTATATTTGAGCATCATGCAGAAGCAGTGACTAAAAAAACTCCGACATATTTCGAACCTGTTCAGAGCTCATATGTAAAGGAAGCAATCAAAACTCAACCTGATGAAGAATCCCTTCACGGTTTGGCTGAAAATGAAATAGATCTTAATATGGAATCACCATCAGACGATCTTGAATATGTTCAACAAGTACCGGAAATTGAGCCAATACAAGGTGAAACTCCACATATTGAAGAAATGGAAGAAGTTATAGAGCAAGAAGATCGTGTTCCACCTTTATACCCAATTGGTCAAATGCACGGAACATATATTTTAGCTCAAAATGATCAAGGTCTTTTTATCATTGATCAACATGCTGCACAAGAACGAATAAAGTATGAATTTTATCGTGAAAAAGTCGGTCAAGTTCAATCGGAGGTACAGGAGCTTTTAGTTCCTTTAACTTTTGAGTATTCGAATGATGAAGCAATGATCATTGAAGCACACTTAGATACATTAGCAAGCGTTGGGATATTCCTAGAACCATTTGGTCGTAATAGTTATATTGTTCGTTCACATCCACAATGGTTCCCCAAAGGTGATGAAGCATCCACAATCGAGGAAATCATTCAACAGGTGCTCGATGAAAAAAAGGTGGAAATAAAAAAGCTTAGAGAAGAAGCGGCGATCATGATGAGCTGCAAAGCATCAATTAAAGCAAACCATCACCTACGAAATGATGAAATTTTCGCTTTATTAGAGGCGCTAAGAAAATCATCTGATCCATTTACATGTCCACATGGCCGTCCTATTATTATCCATTATTCGACATATGAGATGGAGAAGATGTTTAAGCGTGTGATGTAATTTCTATGAGGGTTAAACTCTTGAAATATAAGGGTTTAACCCTTATTTGTATTTGATTTGACCACATTTCTACCACATTCATTGCTCTGAGCTCAATTTCATTAACGCCTTTTAGAAATTTTCTGCTGATTGTAACCTGTAAATTTGGTGTAACATGACTATACTTATCCAAAGTAATTGACACATTAGCATAGCTAATCAATCTGATACAAACTTAGGACTTTCACCAATCTCTAACAAAATTGTAATATGTGTATGTCTTAGTTCATGGAATCGTACTCTTTTAACACCTGCTAATGTAGTATAATGAGTGGTCAACAAAAATTCTTTTTTTGTTAAAAAATGATTTTGGAGATCTTCTTTTTATTGTGTTTAACATAATTTATGTTTAGCAACATACTTTTTATCCTTCTTGTATGAACTAACATGAAGTTTAGTTAAAAAAAGGAATGTGGCATAATTACTTATCCTCCTGTTCCCATGTAATATTGATCTGTTCTTTCTCTAGTTTGTTGGGATTTGCTCACCACTCGTACCATCAGAAATTGATACCCATAGATGATAACGGCAAAAGAAAGTACAATAAGGTAGATTAAATATTAAAGAATTATAATTAATTATTTTTTTGATAAGGTAGTTAGGATACCCTCTATATTCTAAACAAAAATGATGTTTTAACTGTTCTTCAATTGGTGCATTACTACAATAACGATCTTCAACAATCAGACACATTTCTGGAATAAGAAATGTGTCTTTATTAATTTCTTTAATTAATTATTGGATCAGAGCATGGAAGATTGTTTATATATTTGGATACACTGAAAATGGAATCTATAAATCGAGGTGGAATTACTTATGACTTCAAAGAGGCACAAAGTTTTAAATTTGTTTTTGATACTAATTCCCTGGTTTTCGATGTTTTTTATAGGAAAGCATAGTTTAAAACGTTATTCAGTATCTAGTTTTATTATTAGTATCTTTGAAATTTTAAATCATTTGTATGGACATAAGAGGAAGTGGTGGGAGTTTTATGATAAGCCTAAATCATTTAGTAGGGATGAACTTCCTTTTGATATTGGTCCTTACATGCCTCTTTCTATGTGGATACTTAAATTTTCGTATGGGGATTTTAAAAAGTTTGTGTTAATTAATGTTGTTGCTAATGGATTCTTTGCTTTTCTCTTCATGCCTTTTCTTAAAAGAATTAGAATTGTTCGTTTAAATCGGTTAAACTATTTTCAATTCTTTTTATATATACATTACAAAGCGTACATACTATATGGAATCCAATACTTATTCGAAAAAGTAAAAAGTACAAGTTGATTTTAAAAAATATGTTGCCATTGAAGTTGTCCTTTTTAATAGGAAATTATGATGAGTAAAAAAACTCACCTCTTGAGTTATCAAATTTTTAATGAGAAAAAGAGAAAGTAAAGTAGCGCCATTTTGATAAACTTATGATGTTTATGATAAGGCGTTAATTTCCTTATGAATTGGATTTTATGGACTAATCCAAGAAAAGACTTGGTTTTATATTTCATGCGTTTATCTGCTGAAACTGCAAAATTCACTGAAGACGGAATATTATGATTGATAATGGGTGGTTGGAAGAACCCCCACTTTAAGAAGACCCTGATAAATTAGCAAACCAATAAGGTGGAGGTATAAAAGTTGGTAGATAATAACCCAAAACTAACTTCAGCTGAAATTTCACAATTATGGTCTAATTACATGAATGATACTATGTCAGTTTGTATGCTGTCATATTTTAAAAAAACGGCAGAAGATTCGGTAGTGCGTGAATTGATAGAATTCGCTTTAGAGCTATCACAAAAACATATTCAAGAACTAACCGTTATTTTTCAAGATCATAATTATCCTATCCCATATGGATTTACAGAAGAAGATGTGGATTTGTCCGGACCGCAATTATTTACAGATAATTATTATTTATACTATTTACATCAATGGAGTGGTGTAGGTCTAGATTCATATAGTCTTTCATTGATGTTAGCAGCTAATAAGGATGTTATCCAATATTTCTCTGAATGTGTTAATGAATCTAAGGAACTTTTAAATAGAACAAAGGAAGTATTGTTATCCAAGGGATTGTTTATTCGAGCTCCTTATATTCCTATACCAAGCAAGGTTGAATTTGTGCACAAACATAACTTTATGGCTGGATGGTTTGGAGAACGTAGACCATTAAATACATTAGAAATTGCAACTTTATTTGCAAATTATCAGAGAAATGCTTTGGCTAAAGTTACTTTTATTGGGTTTAGTCAAGTTGCGAAGGATAAAGAAGTTATTGAATGTATGTTAAGAGGAAAGGATTTAGCTTCTAATCATATTAAAGGTTTTGATACTATCTTACACGCTAGTGACCTCCCTTCCTCTGAAACGTGGGATACTATGGTAACTGATTCAACAGTCCCGGTTTTTTCTGACAAGCTTATGATGTTTCATATATCAACCTTGCTTAATCGCGGTGTTGGTTTTTATGGAACAAGCTTAGGAGTAAGTTCAAGGCGTGATTTAGGAGCCTATTATCTAAAAATTTTAGGAGGACTATTATTATTTGCTGAGGACATTGCGAATTTAATGATTGATAAGGGATGGATGGAACAACCACCAAGTATGGTGAATCGGGATGAACTAAGTAAAATAAAAGGGGATCATGTAAAAGATTAAATGCAATAATTTGAAGTATTACTGCCAGGCGCCAGGCTTAGCTCCTGTAAAACGATGTAGTTTTACTAAAGGGTTCAATACTTCAATAACGTCTTCAACAAAACGAGCGCTTTAATTGAACAAGCAGTATAATAGGGATCTTCGGATGAAGATCCTTTTTTTTTGTCAATAATATATCTGGTTCTTGTTCAGCAATCAGGCCATTAAATTGATAAGAGGTTACATAAAACTCCACTTTGAATGCAGTCAACAGGTCGGTTGAGTGCGCATAAACAATATTTTTTTACAAGTTTAGTTCCCTTAGCTCCCAGAGTGGGGAATAGGAAACTTCTGTTAGTTAAGAATTATGTTGACTGGAAATTTATGAGATAAGATTTAATGTCCTTTATTAAAAAAATCTTATGAAACACTTAATAAGACATAGTTTTTTCAGCAATGGTTGGAGAATAATTACCACGAATTTGGAAAAAATAATTCTTTGATATGGTGACGATTAAAGGATCTCTTAAAAAGGAACGAGATAATGATTCTTCCAAAAGAACCTGTAAAAAAAATAGATGATGTATATACGGCTTTAGTTCAGGCTAATCAAAAAGATCATGATATTTGGTTTGAATATGTGTTTTTATCTTGGCAATGGTGGTTTTGTGTCTTACTTTCGATCATTCCCTGGATTTTATGGTGGAAATATAGAAAAAAGGAATCTACGCATCGTTTGTTATACGGGGCATTTTTTATCATGTTTATTTCGATGTCCTTGGATTCTTTTGGAGCAGAATTGGGCTATTGGGATTACCGATATGAACCGCTGCCGTTCTTGCCATCTTTCGTACCTTGGGATTTATGTCTTCTTCCCATTACTTTTCTTATTTTTATGCAAATAAAACCAAATATTTCTCCTATTTTAAAAGCCATTTTCTACTCATTTTTTTGCACACTAATAGGTGAACCTTTTTTTGAATGGCTAGGATTTTATCAATTAATAAAATGGAACCATCTGTTTTCATTTCCTATCCATTTTTTAATATTTCTAATTGGTTATTTTCTTGTAACAGGCAAAAATTTTGAGGAATTAAAACAAAGATAAGGCAATGAATATTTTGTGGATACTTTTCGAAGTAATAGGAAGGTCTTTTAAAAAATAAAGTATGATCATTCTTAAAAAGAATACGTTTTTGTTATTCTACAATAGGACGCTTTAATTGAACAATCAGTAAAATAGGATCTTCGTTCTAAGAATCTTTTTTATGACGATAACATAGCTGGAGCTTGTTCAGCAATCAAGCAAAATTCTTGAAGAATAAATTTGAAAATGACAGATTTCTAATAGTAAAGATTGGATTTTAATTTTTTTATTGACCTCTTTATTTCTCAGGGTTTTTTGGTGTTCTTGTTGTAGAAGAAAAAATGATCGAATATCCAATAAGCTTTTTAAGCAAGTATTTCACCTCTAGCCTTCTTTATAAATATTTTTTACTTCCAGTAGTCTGTATTTACTTTTATCGGACAGCTTATTATTCAAGATATCCTAGCATTATGAAATGTACATTGTATACATCTGTTTTGACGTTCATTGAGGTTCTTTTGGAAAGGTATACTGATTTAATTGAATATCATCTTGGACATGAACACATACGTTTACCAGTATCTTTTTTCTAATGATGTTTATCCGTATCCTTATGAAATTAATTAACAGACATGAGTAAAAAGGGATCTTCGATTGAAGACCCTTTTTCATGCTTATCTAATAGCTGGATCTTGTTCAGCAATTGGTCCAGATTGTTCAAGGTCGAATAATATTGGGCAAAGACCTGGATAGCTGTATTAGAAGTAATATAGGGACGGCTATTTATTTTGTTAAGTAAGCAAAACAATTAAATTTTTCATGTTTTAAATAAACTATTTTAATGTTTATAATTTATATTTTGTTCAATCTGAATCCTTACTTCTATGTGTTCTAAAGATCCTTTATCAATCGAATTAATTGCACTTTCATCCCATTTTTTCAGATGATATCTATAAGTGTTCTCACTGATATTTAAAAGATCTGCTTTTATTTCTTCACTTTTATCCATTGTCTTTAATAGTTCATTTTTAATTTTTATTTCTAATTCTTTTTTTATTTTATCTATACTTATATCTTTCTCATTTTGGGTCAATACCGCATTGGCATGTACAATTAAGTGATAAGAAGGTTTATACCCATTTACTACTTTGATCATTATTTTAGGTTTCTTTATGATTACACTGACTTTTTCTTCAAAGAGAAAGAGTGGGATATTAGTAGCTTTATTAGATAACCATTTTAAGCCAACTAGGTCTTTTTTATTGACCCATCCCTTGTATTGTTTCTGTGAAAGGACAAATCCACCCGTAACAACAGCAATATTTTTCTTTTTTTCATCCTCTGAGTAATTAGTCTTTTTCACTTCTAATGAAGGAATGATCTGAGAACCAACTGGCTGGTAGTATGTCGAGATAAATTTATTATACTTTTCAATCGGAATGAAGTAATTGTTGTTAGTTAAGGTTTTGGGATCATGGATGATTGTATATAAAGATGAAAAATTAAAAAAGCTCTCACTTGTTAAAATTTCTTTAATATCCTGTTCAGTACCAAAAAGCCATATGTTGTATCTCAGTAAGGAGTTTTGTCCAATAAATTCGATGACGGACTTCATTTGCTCTTTTATGACATTTTCACTTAATAGAATGGTTTCAACATGTCCGTAGTAATGAGGTAATGCTGACTTTTGTTCTAATTTGCTTAAAGCTGCCTGTATCGTTTTTCCCTTAGCTTCTCCAATTAAAATAGGGGGGGCTTCCATTAAAGCAGAAGCCCCTTCTTGCTTCGCGATATTGGCAAAATTCAATGCTTGAATATAGACTATAAATTCTCCTTCAGAGTAATCCAACCCTACACCCGTAATATAAGTTTGGCTTTGAATTTCTTTTGTACCCCAGCAACCAGACAGGAAAAAGAATGGACTGCTTATCATAATTATCAGTAAAATCTTTTTCATAAATTACTCCTTTTGACTATCGCTATCTATAGGTTGATATGCTTGATTTCTCTTTTTCATAAATCGATAAGGAAGCCTCAGAATATTTTTTACGATATCTGTTGTATTGGGTCTAGATAAATACGACAAATATGGTTGTCCAAAGCTTTCTGCTGAAACTACGGATGTTATGATTAAAAAAAAGGAAATAAAGAAGCCATACAAGCCAAATAGGGATGATAATGTGAAAACAAGGAATCGTAAAATTACGATATTACCTGACATGTTTTGATTAATAAGTATATAACCCGATATCACTGTTATTGAAACAATCACTAAACAAGCAGGGGATGTTAGACCAGCCCGAATAGCGGCATCACCAATAAATAATCCGCCCAAAACAGCAACAGTCTGCCCAACGGCTTTGGGGAGGCGTACCCCGGCTTCTTTAAATAATTCAAATAAAATAAGCATCATAAAGACTTCCGCAGGAGCAGATAAAGGTAAGCCAATTCTAGAAGCAGATATTGTTGCGACAAGTGAATAAGGAATTTGATCTGGTTGGAAGGTTACTAATGAAATATAAAATCCAGGTAAAAATATCGTCGTAAATATGGCCATTAACCGAAGAATCCGAACCATACTTATGAAAAAAAAACTTTCCTGCAAGTCTTCAGGTGAAAATAATATTTGATTAAAATTTGTGGGTCCTATCAAGCATGTAGGATTTCCATCCACTAAGATTACAAATCTTCCTTGTGTTAAAGATTGAACAGCAAAGTCAGGTCTACCTGAACTCTCCATTAAAGGAAATAAAGTGAAGGTATTGTCATATAGGAACTCCTCAATTTCGTAACTGCTAACGACAATGTCTACCTTTATGGAATCCAATCGCTTTTTGACATCTTCTAGAATGGAAGGGTTCATAATATCATCAATATAGAGTAATAAGATTTTCGTTCGGCTTCTTTCGCCGATTGTATATTCAATACTTTTTAATGAAGTCGTTTTTAACCTCTGACGGATTAATGCCATATTATCCGATATGTTTTCTACCAATCCATCTCTCGGTCCCCTAATGGAGGATTCCATATTGGATTCTTCGGGACTTCTTTTTGGAAGGTTAGTAACAGTTATAAAAAAAAGATCATTTAAATGATGGCTTATAATGAGTAATTCACCTGAAAATAGTTTTTCCTCAATCTCTGCTTTAACGTTATTTAAATCTTTAAGTTTACTGACCTCTAGGACATTATTTAACAATTCAAAATTTAAGTGGCCGTTCTTTTCTAATACATCATTAATGACAGGAAAAACAACGTCATTAATAAATTTTATATCCACTGAATGAGGGCAATATAAAAAATCCAGTTTATGATCATGGTAGGATCTTGTTTTTATAACGATATCGGAAGAACCTTCAAACCAATTTTTCATTTGGTCTAAGATAATGACTTTTTTATCAGCTTGAACTTTCTTCATGATTATCACCTTTTAAATGTATAATTAGTAATAAAATCAGCATAGTGCAAATTTGAAAAATAAGGCTAATAGGGAAAAAATAATGTTGCAAAAAGTAAAAAAATGAGGTTGCATTCCAAGGAATACATGCACCAATGATTAATAGTAGATAAAGAATAGGAAGAATCCATTTTATCTTTTGGTTAAACATAAAGATTTTTTCGGCAATAAATAAGGATAAGCTTATCCGAACAAACGCTCCGGAAAGCCATTGGAAGATCGAAAGAAAATCGAGACGAGTAATATGAACGCCAATAGTTAACAACTTCCACTGCTCATAAGCTGGATTCCTCAATTTTGCTGCTTCTTCCGGACCAAATTCTGAGATGGCCCCTACTAGTGGACCTAAGATTAAAAACACAAGAATGATCCCAACTATAATAAGCCATTTTACCTTTAGTCTATCTTTAATATAGGACGTTAAAAATAAAAGAAAGATAATTTCAAACAATCCGGAACAAGTATGAACCAACCCTTGAATAAAATCTTTGTAACCATTCTCAAATATAGGAAACAACAATTCATAATTTTTATTTGGTGAATTTCCAATACCTACCAAAAATCCAAAAAATGAAACAATAGGAAGCACTAGAAATGCGATTGTACTTATCGTACGTATACCTTTTAAAGATGCATAAAAGCTAATTAGAGCGAATAACAATACAATGATAAAATTAGGGACCTCGAAAGTATAATTGGCATTTGCCCAAAAAAAAGTATATTTAAGAGTAATAAAGGCTGAAATTAGAAAATAAGTCCCGAATACAATTGAAAATATAATAATAACCCAGGATGGAAATAATTTTCGTTTAAGTAAAGAGAGAACATCATCACGAGTTTTTAATTTTTTATAAATATAAAAAACAAGCAGAATCCAGAAAATAAAAGGTATCGTACTAAAAATGACACTTAACCAGGCATCCCTATTAGAGGTTGATAATATGGCTGGGATTATTAGAACATGTACCATGAATCCTGTAGACATAATTAGTAAAATGTAAATATGAACAGCTTGAATCATCTTTTGGTTCATTGAAAACCACCTTAAAAATTGCTAATTATTACATATTTTAGCCTTGAATATGTAAATTATTAGCTTTTTGTAAAAAATTGCTTAATCTCTGTCGGGATTTAAATATCATTAAATGGTAAAAAACAACCTTGTGACTAAATTTTCAGATAAGCAAGCTAGTTTAATGCATTTGTCTCCGAAGTGATTGCAACAATGATTAAAAGAAATAATGTGTATGTAGAAAATATCTTTTTCTTAAACATGAGTACCTCCTGAATTTGATAAAGATATTTTGTCCTAAATGTAATAGAGGTATGTGTTTCTTAATCGCTTTAATTTAGATAAAAGGCATTATGTGAACTATTTTTGTATTGTTCGGCAACCGGGCCATATTTTGGAACAAAGCGATTGCTCAAGTCAGGGATCTTTGAAATAATTGTTTATGAGTTTAAGAGGATAGTTTAACAAGAAAAGCACTTTGTACATTCGTACGAGATTGTGCAGTGTGAATGATGGGAGGGAATTGTGATAAGGGTTAATCCAAAAGAATTTTTTATTAATGACTTACGTTATATTGTAAGGTCTGCAATAGAAGAGGATGCGAAAAATTTGTCTGAAATAAGACTACAGATTGATGGCGAAACAGAAAATTTAGATAGAGAAAAGGGCGAGGCATACATAGATGAATCTGGTTTTAAACAAATAATAAAAGATGATACAGAAAGTACTAGTAACTTGTTTTTAGTTGTTGAAGTTAATGAGAGGATTGTAGGTTTTTCCAGATGTGAAGGGAACAAACTGAAAAGGTTTTCTCATAAAGTAGATTTTGGAGTCTGTGTCTTAAAAGAATATTGGGGATATAGGATAGGAAAAAACCTTTTAAAAGAATCTATTCATTGGGCTGACTCAAATGGAATTAAAAAAATGAACTTAAGTGTACTTGAAACCAATGACAAAGCTATAAAGCTATATGAAAAATATGGGTTTGAAGTGGAAGGTATTTTAAAAAAGGACAAAGTTCTATCTGACGGGAATTACTATAATACCATTTTAATGGGAAGGTTTAATAATTAAGGGAATGTACTCCACTGGAATCGGTCACTACGGAACATAAAGGAGGTTTGCGTTTTGTCCAAGGGATTACTTCACCATATTGAGATAAACGTCTCGGATTTAAAAAGGTCAGTGGAATTTTGGAAATGGTTCCTTGAAGACTTAGGATATAATTCCTTTCAGAAATGGGATGGTGGACAAAGTTGGAAATTAGGACATACCTATATTGTCTTTGTACAGACTGAGGAAAGATTTCTGGATATCTCATATCATAGGTGTCGAGTCGGTCTTAATCATTTAGCATTTTGCGCAGATTCGCGTCAACACGTAGATGAAATGACAAAAAAATTAAATGGTAAGGGGATTAATATTCTTTATACAGATAGACATCCATTTGCTGGGGGTGAAGACCATTATGCCGTTTACTTTGAAGATCCTGACAGAATAAAAGTGGAGTTTGTAGCACCGTAAGCTATAAGGCCGTTCCTGGGATCTAAAAAAGGTATTGGAGACAATCTGCCGTTAACGGGCGCTTTAATGGAATAGGCAGCAAGAAAGAGATCTTCAATTGAAGATTTGAAGATCTCTTTTTATATAAAGGATTAATTAATAGAGACAAGAACACATGGGTATGAATTAGACGACTATGCATTTATATAGTATAATTTAATTAATGCATCAGTATTGTAATGAAGAAAAAATTTAAAAATGAAACGGAATGAATGTTCACGAAAGTGGAGAATTAAACATGTGATGTAATTTATTAGAAGGTAAAACCGTTTATATATCACGGTGTTTACCTTCTTTTTTTGCAATGGCACTGCAATTTACACTCTCTTTATGAACAATTCGAGAATGATTAAATATGGAATGTAATTCAAATATATGGATAGCAATTTTAACAACTAATCAGATAAAATTTTTTATTAACAAATCAAAAAATACTGAATATAATGCTGAAAAAGGAGGGAATTGTCATATTAATGGAACTAATTTTTTATGTGATGATCGGGTTAGCCTTTTCACTTTATAAATTTAGGAAAATTAATCGATTTAAGGCAATTCTAACAATCTTTTTTTGGCCTATTATTTTGTTGAATTCTTATATTGAATTAGTAGACAAGATTAAGTATAAAAATAGGAAACGCTAAGTCCTCTTTAGAGGGCTTTTCTTATGCTTTTGTCCACCTAAGAGAGAGCCGTTTTATCAAATGATTCTTATCCATTTTAATCTAGATATTAAAAGACAAAAAAACAATGACACTAACATACATAGTAGCCAAGTGAGCGGAATTCCAACGAAAGGATGAACCCATTTTGCATTAACAGGTAAAATGTCTAAGAAAAATGGATGTACTAAATATATTCCAAAACTGTATTTAGAAATGTATTTCGTTAAGATATTTGAATCTTTATTATTCATGTTATGCTTTGCAAAAATGAATATCATTATTGAAATCATTACCGTAGACGGTGAAAGGTACCTATAAAACCATGAATCTAATTCGCCATTCATATTACTTAAAATCCAAGTTCCAAAAAGAGTTAATACAAGTCCTAATAAACCTAATGTATAAAAAATTTTCCTTTGTTTTAAAGTATGTATTTTAAAACTTAGATAATAACCTAATAAATAAAATCCAATGTATCCGATAAAATATTGTACCTCAAGCATTGTTGTGAGACCAAGGTATTCTTTGATTAATGAAGTGATGGTATCAAAAGAAAAAGAAAATACAATAAATAAAAGTAATTCTTTATTCGTTGCATTTTGGACAAATCTCCTAATAAAAGGGGTAAAAAGATAAAGTCCGATCAGCATATATAAATACCATAAATGATAATATACAGGTCCTGTATAGATGGTTTTAATACTACTAGTAATGGAAAGCGGTTGATTACTAGTATAACTCCCCCAAAATAAATAAAATACAATCCAAAATAAAAAAGGGATTATTATTTTGGATAACCTTTTTTTATAAAAGCTCATAAATGGTTCTTCTTTTCTTAACAAAAGCGCACCACTAATCATAATAAATACTGGAACACACCAGCGACTCAAGCTATCAAAAAAATGACCAATTATCCAATAAGAATTTGCAGGATCTAAATATAACAGGTTCGCAGAAACATGAATCATTACAACAGCCATTATCGCCCAGCCTCTAAGTTTTTCAATGTAAAAATACATATATATCCTCCTAATAATGAGAGTGTACTAATATTTTCAACATTGAAAATCTATCATACTAATATAACCATAATTTTATAGTACAATTACGTTTTGTTACACTTTCATTACGACAATCAATTTCATTTAAAAAAATAAGCCTATTCTTTTGGAGGGCATTTTTTTAAACAATAAAGTTGTTTAAAAGATCAGTACCGCACAAGTTCTTTTTTATCATTGAAGATTAAAAATGATCACTTCTAAGTTGAAGTAGTCGTTATTCATTCATAAAGAATTGACGAATTAAGTCGAAAGAAAAATCGCAAAATTTCGATTGTTGCATTGAAGATTCGGATTTAGAAGCGTATCATTAGTTTAGAGGATAAATTAAGTGGGTGATAGCTGCTTGCACAATATGATCTAATAGTCCTTTGTTATTTTGTAAGCGTTTTATTGTTAGAGTGATACAAATGAGACATCTATACTTTAACTCATTCCTATGTGTATCTATTTTTCAGGTTGGAGACAGGGGGAAAATTGATAATTCTCAGATTAGTGTATTACGGTATTTGTAAAAACTTAACAAAAAATATCTATTTACTTTTTTAAAATAGAAGACAAGGAGCTGAAGAAAATGAGTGACCGATTGTCCTATATTATGGGAGAAGAAAACGAGGAGTTATTCCAGGTACAGTTTCACGCACCTGGTCCCTCTGGTTCTCTTCCTCTTACTTCAGAAATGCTATTAAATGCACCAAGTGGAGATTTATTTGGATTATCGCAAAATGTTGGGATGGGATGGAAAGCAAGTGAATTATTAGGAAAGCAATTTCTTATATTAAGTACTCAAGGTGGCATACGTGGAGAAGATGGCCAGCCAATCGCATTAGGTTACCATACTGGTCACTGGGAAGTTGGATTACTAATGAAAGCAGCTGCTCAAGAAATAACAAGTCGCGGTGGAGTCCCGTTTGCGGGGTTTGTAAGTGATCCATGTGACGGAAGATCACAGGGAACAACAGGTATGTTTGATTCCCTTCCTTATCGAAATGACGCTGCAATTGTGTATCGGAGATTAATACGATCTTTACCGACTCGTAAAGGGGTAATTGGAGTAGCAACATGTGACAAAGGCTTACCGGCTACAATGCTTGCATTAGCCTCAATGCATGAATTGCCATGTATTATTGTTCCAGGAGGGGTAACACTTCCTCCTACAAATGGGGAAGATGCCGCTAAAATTCAATCTATTGGAGCTCGTTATGCACAAAAAGAGCTTTCACTAGAAGATGCCGCAGATTTAGGCTGTAGAGCGTGTGCCACACCAGGTGGTGGCTGCCAATTTCTTGGAACTGCAGCTACATCACAAGTTATAGCAGAAGCTTTAGGGATGTCATTACCACACTCGGCACTTGCTCCATCAGGGCAACCAATCTGGGAAGAAATGGCACGCCAATCGGCTCGAGCTGTAATTTCTTTGGAAGCAAACCGACTGAAAATGAAAGATATATTAACAGATTCGTCCATCCAAAATGCTATGGTGGTTCATGCTGCATTTGGAGGCTCTACCAATCTATTACTACATATTCCAGCAATTGCACATGCAGCTAAATTAAGAATTCCAAATGTACAAGATTGGAATCAAATAAACAGAGAAGTTCCAAGGCTCGTAAGTGTTTTACCTAATGGACCTGTCCCACATCCTACGGTAAGGGCTTTCATGGCTGGTGGTGTACCTGAGGTTATGTTACATCTTCGTAAATTAGGGTTATTAGACCAGTCAGTCTTAACTGTCACAGGCGAGAAGCTAGAAACGGTTTTAGACTGGTGGGAACAATCTGAGCGAAGAGATTTCATCAAAAAACAACTAAAATCTTCAGAGGGAATTGATGCTGAAGATGTGATCATGAATCCTAGCCGTGCAAAAGCTCGTGGTTTAACATCTACAGTTACGTTTCCTACCGGGAATATTGCACCTGAAGGCTCGGTTATTAAGTCAACAGCAATTGATCCATCTGTCGTTGATGATGATGGCGTTTACAGACATACTGGAGTTGCTAAGGTATACACATCTGAAAAGGCAGCTATTACAGCTATCAAAAAAGGAGATATTGTCGCTGGAGATATTATGGTTGTAATAGGTCGTGGTCCATCCGGGTCAGGAATGGAAGAAACCTATCAACTAACATCTGCATTGAAATATTTACCTTTTGGAAAATATGTCTCTCTGATTACTGATGCTAGATTTTCTGGCGTTTCAACAGGAGCTTGTATCGGACACGTAGGACCGGAAGCTCTAGCAGGCGGTCCGATCGGTAAATTAAAAACAGGTGATAAAATCGAAATCATTATTGACCGAAATAATTTAGAAGGCAGCATCCAGTTTATTGGAGAGGGTGAAAAAGTGTATACACCTGAAGAGGGGGCAGCTATTTTAGCTAAGAGAGCTCCACATGAAGACTTAAAACCTGATCCTGAGCTACCAGATGATACCCGTTTATGGGCAGCATTACAGGCTGTTAGTGGAGGTACATGGAAAGGAAATATCTATGATGTAGATGAAATTATTAGGGTGTTAGAGGCTGGAAAGAAGGCTCTTGATAAGGGGAAAATATTAAAATAAAAATGGGTAAAGTTGATTTAAAATGGTTTATTTCTTGTTTAGAGACTTGAAATAAACCGATTTTTTTGGAAAGAAAAAATAAACATAAATAGTAAAGGAAGCATGCTGAGAAACGTTAAAGTAGAGAGAGAAATAGATGAATTTCTTTTGAATAAAACAAAATAATAAATAGAATGGTTCTACTTACATTCATATTTATAACCATAATAATATTATGTAAACTACATGATTGTTCTATTTAAAAAATTTATCAATACCTATATGTTTACAATTATGTTAAAACGGAAATAATAAACTGGTGTTCATATCGTTCCCATGATAAGATGATGAACGAAGAATCTATTTGCTTTGAAAGAGTGGTTGTGATTGGAAAGAAAGAAACTCGTTGTCATCATTGGACCAACAGCGGTTGGAAAAACTAAACTTAGCATTGAAATAGCACATCGGCTTAATGGTGAAATCATTAGCGGTGATTCGATGCAGATTTATAAAGGTATGGACATAGGAACAGCTAAAATTACCCCAGAAGAAATGGAAGGGGTTCCACATCATCTTATTGATATAAAAGAACCTGATGATGAATATTCAGTAGCTGAATTTCAAGAAGCAGTAAGACCTCTTATTGACGAAATAACGGATAAAAACAAGATGCCCATGATAGTCGGAGGGACAGGCTTATACATACAATCAGTTTTATATAACTATCAGTTTACTGAGTCCCCGTCTGATCCGGAGTTTCGAAAAAGACTTGAATTAGAGCTAAAACAAAAAGGCGAGCAGGCAATTCATGAATTATTAGCTCAAGTTGATCCTGAGTCAGCCAAGAGGATACATCCGAATAATACAAGAAGAGTGATTAGAGCACTTGAAATTTTTTACTGTACAAATATTCCGATGCACGAACATCTAAAAAAGCAAGAAAATGAATTGTTATATGATGTCGCATTAATTGGCTTAACAATGGATCGTGAAGTTTTGTATCAACGTATAAATCAGCGAGTTGATATAATGGTGGAAAATGGCCTCCTTAAAGAAGTTAAAAGCCTATATGATCAAGGGCTAAGAGATACACAATCGATCAAAGCAATTGGGTATAAAGAAATTTATGATTTTTTTGATGGAAAAGCAACTTTTGAGGACGCTGTAAATCAGTTAAAACAAAACTCTAGAAGATATGCCAAAAGACAATTAACATGGTTTCGGAACAAAATGGATGTAAAATGGTTTGATATGACACCACCGATAAATGACGAACAAAAGGTGGATGAAATTTTTTCATACATAGCAGGAAAGCTTAAACTTTAATCGAATTAAAAGGTATAGAGAAAAGAGGAGGACGAAACATGAAGCAATCAATTAATATTCAAGATCAAGTATTAAATCAATTACGCAAGGATGGCACATTTGTCACTGTTTTTTTACTTAATGGATTTCAATTAAGAGGTCTTGTAAAAGGCTTTGATAATTTCACTGTATTATTAGAGACAGAAGGAAAACAACAATTAATATATAAACATGCCATTTCTACATTCTCACCACAAAAAAATATCCAGATTGAACTAGAACAGTAATAAAAAAGGGGCTGGGATAAAACCCTCCTCTGAAATGAAAAAGCCGGTAAAATTTTACTCTTCGTAAAATTTCACCGGCTTTGATTATTTTTGAATAAAAATAAGGACCACTTCTGATAAAATAAAGTTACCACACAAAATTTCATCCGAAAGAAGGGTCCTTATGTTTAGAAATTATACCATGAATCAATTAGTTTTGCCTTTAGATTTAGAAGTGAAATTACAAAAAAATGATATCGCCTTCCATATCCATCATTTAGTTGAAAGTATCCCTCATGAAGCGTTCGAACCATTTCTTCGAAATGAGGGTTGTCCTGCCTATCATCCACGCATGATGCTTAAAATTATCTTATGTGCCTACTCTCAATCTGTGTTTTCGGGGCGCAAAATTGAAGCCCTATTAAAAGATAGTATTCGTATGATGTGGCTAGCTCAAGGGTATGAACCAAACTACCGTACAATCAACCGATTCCGTGTTCAATCAGAAGTGAAAGAATTAATTCGCCAATGTTTCGTCCAATTCCGTTGCCAACTAATCGAAAACGCAAAATCGATGTGGAAACAGTTTTTGGATTCTTGAAGGCTAATTTGCGTTTCACTCGATTTTCTGTCCGGGGAAAATCGAAGGTAGAAAACGAAATGGGCCTCGCGTTAATGGCAGTGAATCTAAGAAAATTCACTGCCAACAACTAAGGTAATAGAAGAATTTACACTCAAAAATAGAGAAAGGTGAATTTGAGAACCTCAAGTTCACCTTTCTCACTATTTGAAACTAATTATGTCCCAGCCTCTTTTTTTATGTTTCCTCCTTACAGTGCAAAAAGTCTTCATTTAGTCCCAGGTTGATTCATACATTTTATAAAGAAAACGAAGATTGAGGTTGTAATTTTTAAAAATTAGAATATAAATAAAGGAATGAATATTTCTTGGGAAAGCGCAAAAAACAACAGGATTCTTGTGTTTTCGCACGCATATAACCATTAGGCTTTGTTAAACTTCTCCCAATTCATCATTATAAAACATTAAAGCTTTAACATGGCCTTTTCTTTAAACGGAACAGATTGTGAGGTGGACATCTTTGGAACGAGATCAAGCAGTCACATACAAGACCAATGGGCAGATAAACATCATCTTAAATAATCAGTCAAAAGAAAAGTTGGAAGTAAGTTCTTCTTCATATGACTTAAAAATTCCGAAAGTAGAAGTTAAACATGCAATTTTAAATGAAATAGAAGAAGAAATGAGTTCACTTGTTGGAATGAATGAAATGAAGAGAATGATAAAAGAAATTTATGCATGGATTTTTATAAATAAAAAACGTGAAGAGCAGGGACTGAAAGCAGGAAAACAAGCACTCCATATGATGTTTAAAGGGAATCCAGGAACGGGAAAAACAACCGTAGCAAGACTTGTTGGAAAACTGTTCTTTCAAATGAATGTCCTTTCGAAAGGTCATCTAATAGAAGCTGAACGGGCTGATCTTGTCGGTGAGTATATCGGTCATACTGCACAGAAAACAAGAGATCTTATAAAAAAAGCCCTAGGCGGAATATTATTCATAGATGAAGCTTATTCTCTTGCTAGAGGTGGGGAGAAGGATTTTGGAAAAGAAGCAATTGATACATTGGTAAAACATATGGAAGATAAGCAGCATGATTTTGTTCTAATTTTAGCAGGATATCCCCGTGAAATGGAACATTTTTTATCATTGAACCCAGGATTATTATCCAGGTTTCCTTTAGTTGTTGATTTTCCAGATTATTCGGTTGATGATTTAATGGAAATATCCAATTTAATGATGGCAGAAAGAGAATATAAATTCCATCAAGATGCAGCTCTAAAACTAAGAGAACATTTAATGAATGTTAAATCCACTACACATCCATCAAAATTTAGCAATGGACGTTATGTTCGAAATATTATTGAAAAGTCGATTCGATCCCAAGCAATGAGGTTATTATTAACCGATAAATATCATCGAGAAGATCTACTAACGATTAAAAGCCAGGATTTGGTTTTTTCTGAAGATAAATAATGAGTACTGCAACAGGACCAATACATAATAAATCCTGTTGTTTTTTTGTTTATTTTAATAATAGATGTTCTAAATAAGAGGAGTTTTACATAGTTAAATAGAGGGGTAACTGGCTAAGTTTTTGCAATTATATGGAGGTAATGATGAAGCTGAAGATAACTTTTTTATTCATATTAATTGGAATATTATTTATACTAACTATCATTCTATGGCATCCTTTCCCTAAAGAAGAATCAAAAAAATCACCTACAAATTCTGATACACTTGATTCATACAAAACCTTTACTTATATTATTACTGAGGTTGATGGAAATCAATACTATGGAGAATCTATAGATGGTCGGACAAAAATCAATTTTCATCGTGATCGTGTAAAATATCCCATAACTGATTCAATACAAGTAAATGATAAAATATTAGCGTATGTAGAATCTGTAAACCATATTGATGGAATCATTAAAGTTGAGAAGATTGAATCAGATAAAAATTAAAGACGATAGCTTTCCAATGAAAGCTATCGTTTTTACTTATTTTTCATATGGTGTATATTGTCGATCTGGTGTCATCTCGTCGGTGGCTATCTCTGAATTTTTCTCGCTTGAGTCAGAGTTTTGTTGTATCAATTGCTGGTTATTTATCGTTTGGTCTGAAGGTTGAGTCGGAGTTTTTGCATTAAAGTATCCTCTTCCACTTTCAGGATTTGAAATGATCCCAAGCGTAACAAGAATGCCTAAAATAGATGTGACATATGTTTCCCAGCTTGTTAGATCTATTTGAAGTCCTAGATCTTTAAAAATCATATACAAAAGGGACGCAATGGACGTCCATAATCCATAATTTCTCCATTTCAATTGCATCACACCTTTTTAAAAATATTCGTAATAAGCTATTCTAAATCCAAACAATATGTGATGGAAATGTATAAAAAGTCAATTTGCATAAGCGTTAGCTACAAAAAAACATAGTATTAATAACATTTATAAGAAGTCTTATACTTGAAAATGAATAACTATGTAGAGTGATATAGAAACAGCATTAAAGGTAACGAATATGATCGAAAAAAGCTATTGAACAAAATATTGGTAACGCTTTCAAAGCGAGGTGTTTGAATGATAGAATACTAAGTATAAGAAGGAGTGATCAGAATGAGTGATAACAAATTATTTTTAGAAGAGTTAAAATATCTTGTTGAAAATGAATTGTCACTTAATGATTCTAGAGTTAACGGATTAGTTGAAAGATACAATAAAAATCCTTTTTTAATTATCCAACTTTATCAAATTATTAAAAAAAACCAACGTGTATTACCTTTTTTCAATGATATCGAATCAGCTATTTATGAATATATAGTAAATGAAGAAATGTCACATGAGAAAACCTATTATGGAGCGACGTTGTATGTGGCAGATATGTTTGATACAACTCAAACATATATTAAATGTAAAATAAATCAATCTAGAAAAGCATTAAACAAGCAGCTTAGTGCGTAAAGATGACAAATGGCAACTCTTTTTAAGAGTTGCCATTTGTCATAATTACAGAAAGTATAAAATCTATTTTTCATTCATCCTGACATTGTATTTTTGTTAGACGGCACATGAAAGCTTCGGTTTGGTAGTCGCCATTTATATGTATAGGACAAAACACGAAGCACAACAATAAGGATAAAAAGAAGGTACAGCTCAAATGGTTGATCCACGACCTTAAATCCGATTAGGAATCCGGCTATAATGGCCCAAAAGGCATAAATTTCTGCTCTGAGAACAAGGGGTTTCCGACCAGCTAATAAGTCCCTAATAATACCTCCACCACTTCCAGTTAACACGGCAGCCACTACTGTCGCACTAATTGGATGAGACATTTCAACGGCATATAATGCTCCTTGTATAGCAAATGCAGAAAGTCCGATTGCATCTGTGAGGTTTCCCCATTTATGCCAGTGTTGTAATAAGCGATGAGGAAATAGAAAGACCAATGTCATAGCAAAAAGAGCAATTTGAAACAATAGACCTTGCTCCCATAAAGCTGATATAGGAACGCCAATTAACAAATTTCTAATAGCTCCTCCACCAAAAGCGGTGACAATCCCTAGAATATATACACCTAAAATATCATATTCCTCTTCCATTGCGACAATTGCGCCACTTATTGCAAAAGCAATGGTACCAATAATACTCAAAACTTCCCAAGTCAATGTCATTCCTCCAAGCTGCTCAATATATAGCTCAGACAATTTTAAATGGGAAGTCAGCTAAAGGTCAATTCTTTTTTTAGGGGAAGATTTTATTACAGGATTGTTGCAAGCTTTTAGAATACTTCTGAAAGAAAAAAGTCTATACTATAGAAATAATTAGTGATAAGCGTAAATCTTTGGTATGATTAAATTGCTAAAACAGCGTAAGGGAAGGGTTTTTTGATTGAATAATACAGTAGACTCACTTAAAGAAAAGGTTATATTGGCAGGGTGTCAATTGCAGACGATGGACGATGAACATTTTCATTATTCGATGGAAGAGCTTGCTTCATTAACGAAAACGGCAAACGGTGAAGTACTCATTCAATTGACTCAAAAAAGAGAAAGACCGCATCCTGCTACATATATTGGAAAAGGAAAAGTTGATGAATTACTAAACTTAGTGGAAGATCTAAGTCCTGATATCGTGATTTTTAATGATGAATTATCACCAAGTCAGCTTAGAAATTTGTCTGCTATTTTAGATGTAAGAATAATTGATCGAACCCAGTTGATTTTAGATATTTTTGCTCAGCGTGCAAAGTCTAAAGAAGGAAAGCTTCAAGTGGAATTGGCTCAACTTCAGTATTTACTCCCAAGATTAACAGGGCAAGGTATTGCCTTATCACGTCAAGGAGGAGGTATTGGAACAAGAGGTCCAGGAGAAACTCAATTAGAAACTGACCGTCGGCATATCAGAAATCGCATTAATGAAATCAAACAACAGCTAGCAGCGGTTGTTCGCCATAGAAATCGCTACCGTGAACGTCGCAAGAAAAACCAAGCGTTTCAAATTGCGTTAGTTGGCTATACAAACGCTGGGAAATCAACGATCTTTAATCGCTTAACAACAGCAGGCAGTTATGAAGAAAATTTATTATTTGCTACATTAGATCCAATGACACGCAAGGTCCTGTTACCTTCAACATATCAAGCTTTGATAACAGATACGGTTGGGTTTATTCAAGATTTACCAACAACACTTGTCGCTGCTTTCCGTTCTACCTTAGAGGAGGTAAAGGAAGCTGATCTTATTTTACACGTAGTTGATAGCTCTAATGAAGACTATTCCAACCATGAAAAAACAGTTTATAAACTTTTAGAGCAACTTGAAGTATCAGATAGACCGATTTTAACCGTTTATAATAAGAAGGATCTTACTCCTGCATCATTTGTTCCATCACCTTCAGCTGATTATGTGAAAATAACAGCCTTTAACGAAGCGGACTTAGAAATGTTATTGACCAAGGTTGAAACAATTGCTAAGGATTCAATGAAACAATACTCCATCCTTGTACCGGCAAATGAAGGCAGATTGATTTCCCAATTGAAAACAGAGTCATTAATTGAAAAGATCGAATTTAATGAGAAACGTGAAAAGTATGAAATAGAGGGTTTCGTTCTTCCTGAACATTCGATCAACTCACAACTAGAGAAGTTTAACGGAGAGGGTTAAGAAATGTTTGATTTTTTGAAAAATGGTGAGAAACTTGCACCAATCGTAGAGAATGTAGAAAAAAAGATTCGTTCAATTCATTCAGTAATAGATAAAATGAGTGAAGTTAATCAATTTAAGGTATTAAAAAGCTTCCAGCATCATAGGGTAAGCGACTCTCACTTTATCCCGACTACAGGTTATGGCTACGATGATATTGGAAGGGATACGTTAGAAAAAGTCTATGCAGACGTGTTTGGTGGTGAAGCGGGATTAGTTCGACCACAAATTATTTCAGGTACTCACGCTATATCGATTGCATTGTTTGGGGTTTTAAGACCAGGAGATGAACTCCTTTATATCACTGGTAAGCCATATGACACGCTAGAAGAGATTGTAGGGATAAGAGGAAGTGGCATCGGTTCTTTAAAAGAATTTCAAATCGATTATCAATCAGTAGAATTAAAGGAAAATGGAGCAGTAAATTATGAAGCAGTAAAGCAAGCTATTACCAATAAAACAAAAATGATCGGAATTCAAAGATCTAAAGGATATGCCACAAGACCATCGTTTACAATTTCAGAAATTCAAGAAATGATTAATTTTGTTAAATCCTTAAAAGAAGATATTGTCATTTTCGTAGATAACTGCTATGGTGAATTTGTAGAAGAACTGGAGCCTTGTCATGTAGGGGCAGACCTAATGGCTGGATCACTCATCAAAAATCCAGGTGGTGGACTTGCCAAAACAGGTGGTTATCTTGTTGGTAAACAAGATTTAATCGACGCCTGCGCATTTCGTATGACATCCCCGGGAATAGGAGCCGAAGCAGGTGCGTCTCTATATAGCTTGCAAGAGATGTATCAAGGGTTCTTTATGGCACCGCATGTAGTGGGACAAGCATTAAAGGGAGCAGTATTTACTTCCGCATTCTTAGAGGAATTGGGTTTAAAGACAAGCCCAATGTGGAACAGTAAAAGGACTGACTTAATACAGTCTGTTCAATTTGATGATCCAGACATGATGGTCGCTTTTTGTCAAGCAATCCAGTATTCATCACCAATTAATTCACATGTAACACCATACCCGAACTATATGCCTGGGTATGAGGATGATGTCATAATGGCAGCAGGAACTTTTATTCAAGGAGCTAGCATCGAGCTGTCTGCTGATGGACCGCTACGGGCACCTTACGTTGCATATGTTCAAGGCGGACTTACATACTCTCATGTGAAAATTGCAGTTTGTTCAGCTGTCGATTCTTTAATAGACAAAAATTTAATCTCGATTGTTAGTTAACTACAAAAATAGATGACGAAACTATGTTATGTAAGCTGACATTTAATTGACACATAATGTTACATAGGTTATAATGAAAACAGTTAACTAAAAGGAGCGAATAACATGAGTGATAATATTCGACGCTCAATGCCCCTATTTCCTATTGGAATTGTTATGCAGCTCACTGATTTATCTGCAAGGCAAATTCGTTATTATGAAGAAAATGAATTGATTTTTCCAGCTAGAACGGAGAGCAATCGAAGATTATTTTCATTTAACGATGTAGATAAATTATTGGAGATTCGTAATTTAATTGAACAGGGTGTCAACTTAGCGGGAATAAAGGAAATTTTCTCCCGTAAAAGCTCACATAAAGAAGAAAAACAAGAGCAACCTAAAACAGTTGAAAAACCTGATTTAAGTGATGCTGAATTACGAAAACTTCTTAAGTCTGAGCTTATGCAGGCGGGTCGTTTTAATCGACCTACATTGAGACATGGTGACATGTCAAGATTTTTCCATTAATATAGTAGCAATGAATAATTGAATATAACTTTTTGAAATTGGAGAGGAGATTTTCAGGGTGGCTAAATATTCAAGAGAAGATATTGTGAGCTTAGTAAAAGAGAATAATGTAAAATACATCCGTTTACAATTTACGGATATTCTTGGAACAATTAAAAACGTTGAAATTCCAGTAAGTCAGCTTGATAAAGCACTTGATAACAAAATGATGTTTGATGGTTCTTCAATTGAAGGTTTTGTCCGTATTGAAGAGTCTGATATGTATTTATATCCTGATTTAGATACATTTGTTATCTTCCCTTGGACTGCTGAAAAAGGAAAAGTAGCTCGTTTTATTTGTGATATCTATAATCCAGATGGAACTCCATTTGCAGGTGACCCACGTAATAATTTACGTCGTATCCTAAGTGAAATGGAAGAGCTTGGATTTACTGATTTTAACTTAGGGCCAGAGCCGGAATTCTTCTTATTTAAATTAGACGAAAAAGGCGAGCCAACACTTGAACTTAATGATAATGGCGGTTACTTTGACTTAGCACCAACGGATCTTGGTGAAAACTGCCGTCGTGATATCGTTCTAGAGCTTGAAGAAATGGGCTTCGAAATTGAAGCTTCTCACCACGAAGTGGCTCCAGGACAACATGAGATTGACTTTAAATATGCTTCTGCAATTAAAGCATGTGATGATATTCAAACATTTAAACTAGTTGTAAAGACAATTGCTCGTAAGCATGGTTTACATGCTACATTTATGCCAAAACCATTATTTGGTGTTAATGGTTCAGGTATGCACTGTAACTTATCTTTATTCAGTAAAGGGGAAAATGCATTCCTTGATCCAAATGGTGATCTGCAATTAAGTGATACTGCAAGACAATTTATCGCAGGAATTATTAAACATGCACCTGCATTTACTGCAGTGACAAACCCAACTGTAAACTCATACAAACGTCTTGTTCCTGGTTATGAAGCACCTTGTTATGTTGCTTGGTCTGCACAAAACAGAAGTCCACTAATTCGTATTCCAGCTTCGCGTGGTTTAAGTACTCGTGTTGAAGTACGTAGTGTTGACCCTGCTGCAAACCCTTATTTAGCAATGAGTGTTTTATTAGCTGCAGGTCTTGATGGGATTAAAAATAATCTTGATGCTCCAAAACCAATTGATCGTAACATTTATGTTATGTCTAAAGAAGAGCGTGTTGAAAATGGAATCGTTGATTTACCGGCAACATTAGCTCAAGCATTAGATTTATTAAAAGCTGACAGCACAATGAAGCATGCTTTAGGTGAACACTTATTTGAGCACTTTATTGAAGCAAAAGAAATCGAGTGGGATATGTTCCGTACACAGGTTCACCCATGGGAAAGAGAGCAATACATGTCAATGTATTAATAGTAAAAAGCCTCGACAAATTGTCGAGGCTTTTTTGCTGCTATAAAAAAAGCTTATCCTTCAATACTTAGTGTACAGTGCGATAAACGCCAATTACTTTTCCTAATATACTAACATTTCGTAAAATAATAGGTTCCATAGTTGAATTTTCAGGTTGCAGGCGAATATAATCTTTTTCCTTAAAAAATCTTTTACATGTTGCCTCATCATCATCTGTCATAGCAACAACAATATCACCGTTGTTTGCTGTTTGCTGCTGGCGAACGATTACTAAATCACCATCTAAAATTCCAGCCTCAATCATACTTTCACCCATAATTTCTAACATGAATACATGTTCATCATCTGAAACATAGCGATCTGGTAAAGGAAAATATTCTTCAACATTTTCGATTGCAGTAATAGGAAGACCTGCTGTTACCTTCCCGATTACTGGAACATTAATGACATTGTTCTTAGGGATATGGGATGTTTCTTCTTCTAAGATTTCGATTGCTCTAGGTTTTGTAGGGTCCCGTCTAATTAATCCTTTTGATTCTAATCTAGCTAAATGACCATGAACTGTGGAGCTTGATGCTAGTCCTACTGCTTCACCAATTTCACGAACGGAAGGTGGGTAACCTTTCTTTTGGACCTCATCTTTTATAAAACTTAAAATATCTTGTTGTCTTTTTGATAGTTTCGTCATCCTTTGTGACACCTCGGATCCTCTAATTTATGTTTATTATAGCATCTTTTACCTATATATACAAACATAAGTTCGAAAAAACACTTGACTAGAACAGTTGTTCGTACTATACTGAGTTTATAAATACGAACAAATATTCTTATGGGGTGTTATTATGAAAAGGGAATCATTATCTTACATACTAGCTTTTTTTGTCGTTCTACTAGCAATAACAGTAGGAATTACTTACACTAATAAAACAGATAGCTTAGAAAATTATCATCAAGTTGAAATTAAAGAAGGCGATAGTCTTTGGACAATTGCTGATCAATTCCAAGAGAATAAAAATATTTCAAAGCAAGAATTTGTCAAATGGGTTCAGGAAAAAAATAATCTTTATTCTACTACAATAAAACCTGGAGACATTGTTTTTGTCCCAGTACAAAAAGAAGAAATTTATCAATTTCATCAGATTGCTAGTGAATAAATAGTAAGATTTTTTGGTTAAGGTGATGTGATAGTTTATGAAGGCGGTTGTTTATTGTCGAGTAAGTACCGAGAAAGATACGCAGGACACGTCAATTGAGAGACAAAAGGAAGAGTTACTATCATTAGCTGCTTCTCATAATATGGACGTGATAAAAGTAATAGAAGATAGACATAGTGGTTATGATGTAGACCGTGATGGAATTATTGAAGCACTTGCATTATTAAAAGATAAGAAGGCATCGGTTCTTCTAGTTCAAGATGATACAAGATTAGGGAGAGGACACGCGAAAATTGCCCTTTTACACGAAATAAAAAAGTTAGAAGCTACAGTATTCACACTAAACGAAAAGGGTGAACCTGAACTATCAGAAACGGATTCAATGGTATTGAATATTTTAGCTGCAGTGGAAGAGTTTCAAAGAAAACTTATCAATTACAAGATTAAAAGAGGGATGAATCGGGCTATTGAGAATGGATTTAAGCCTCAGAATAATTTAAAAAACCAGGATCAAGGTGGAGGTCGTGAGAAGATCGAGGTACCAATTGAAGAAATACTTAAGTTAAGAGATAAAAAGCTAACATTTCATGAAATAGCTGCTACCCTTAGAGGTGTCGGCTTCGAAGTAAGCAAAGCAACAGTTCATAGGAGGTATAAGGAACACGTAGAAAAGCTTCAAATTAATTCAGATGATAGTAATGTTCAATGAGACATTGATGTTCATTCAGTTGTTATTTTCCTCTCAATTTAGTATGATGACATTTGTGGTATTAAACCAAAATATTAAATAATCTAAAACATGATTGTAGTTTCTTATCATTTTGTTGATTAGAATAGTTACTAGTTATGAGAGGAGTACTGATATGTTACCAAAGTCTAAAATAGATCGTATAAATGAATTATCAAAGAAATCAAAAGCAAAAGGCTTAACAGAGAAAGAGAAGACAGAACAACAAGCTTTGCGAAAAGAATATTTACAAGCTTTTCGTTCATCAATGAAAAGTACACTAAAGGGTGTTACAGTTGTTGATCCAAATGGAAATGATGTAACTCCTCAAAAAATTAAAAATGAGAGAAGAAAAGATCTTCATTAATAGCAGGGGGGAGAGATCTATTTCTCCTCTTATTTTTTTAGATAAGCTAGTTTAAAACTCTTTGCACTTAGTTTTAGAGTCTAGCTCCAGCGCCTAGCCTTAGATCGCACAGGATGTGTAAGTGCAATACAGCGAAAGCCTCCAGGGTCTAACGACTTTGTAATAGAAGGCAAAGAACACCTTTTATTACAAAGTGGGGTTATTTGCCCTAGGCTAACCAAGGCGCTCGCGCTTTTCTATGAATTTGTAAATAAGTAGATTCGTTCGACAAAAATAGTGGCTTATCTCTCCAGTTTAAGACAATTATTTCTTTTGATTTCTTATATAATTAGAGAAATAGAATGGTTGGGGAGAGTGAAATGGTGAGACACTATTATATTTATTTAATAGAAGAAGAGTTTGCGAGTCATTACTTTGGACGGGAATCTAAAATCTACCATCTGTTTCAAGACTTTCACTGGACATCAGCTCGTTCAGCTCATGGAAGTACGATCGAAAAACAAATTCATTATATTACAAAACCAATCCCAGCATTATTTATACATCAACTTCTTGGTACGCATTTATCAAACCGTTCGGATTATCAAATGTTCCATCATATACATAAAATTGCTCTTAAAGGAAACGTAGGGAATGCCACTCTCATTGTAAAAAATCGACATCTTGAGCTTTCATCTGATGGAAGTTTTGAAGCAGAAACAATATTCTTTGAAGTATTACGAAAGTTTGATCCTTGTTTTTTAGCTATGGACTTTAAAGGTGAAAGATATGGTTGGTTAAACCCAATAAAAGAAAGAAATTTTGGCTAAAATATAGAGAAATTTAGTTCAAATGTTGTATAATAGCAAAGGATTTAGTACACTGTAAGATAGACAACACGAAGGAGGAAAACCAATGGAATTATGGGTTGTTATTCTAGTAGGCATTCTAGCACTACTTGCTGGAGTTGCACTAGGATTTTTCATTGCGCGTAAATATATGATGAATTACCTAAAGAAAAATCCACCAATTAATGAACAAATGCTGAAAATGATGATGATGCAAATGGGAATGAAACCATCCCAGAAGAAAATCAACCAAATGATGTCTCAAATGAACAAAATGCAAAAATAAAAGAAACGTTGATATAACAAGGTTTTAAGGTTAATCGAAGATGTATTTTTGATAAGTTTTCATAAATAAATTTATCGTAAGTGAATTCCCCTTCGAAACTTTTACTTATTTTTGCTTTATTTCATTAGATCAATCCGAAACCACTTATTTTATTGGAAACGAATCCAATGAATGGTGGTTTTTTTGTATTTTCTGAACAGATACAAAGGAAATAATATATAGCAGTGACCACTCTTGCTTTAACCAGCATACAATATGGAAAACATTGTAGAGGGAGAGTTTAATGTTTGTTACTTTGATATTACCCGTTGTTGTTCCCTACGGTAATCCTGTAACTTTTTTTGACCCAAAGGCACATTATTTAAGAAAAATGGAATTTAATAAATGGATTTTATCTGTTGAGGATCAAAGTCGGGAATATAAACATGTCCCGCTATATATTTATGGAAAAACTGAGAAACATCAAAATACTTTTATTATAGGTGAACAAACTGCTGATTTAAATTTAGTACCGTAAAATTCTACTATTTAAGGAAAAATACTATTTCAAAATGACTGTGGTTTCTTAATTTACTTATTAACGAACTATTGAAGGTTAATTTTTTTAAAAATAAAAAGAGTGAATGCAATCACTCTCCGGAAACCCTCCAAATATAAAGGTCTTCTATTGTACAATTTAACGCTTTTGAAATCGTCATTGCATTGTTGAGGTTCATGACCTTTTTTTCTAAATAGTCATGTAATTGTTCTATTGGAATATTGGTATTAGCCGCTAGAACATCAAGCTCAGTGTTACTTTTGGTTAAAAGTTCTTTAAGGTTACTTTTCTTTGCTTTATATGCTGCCAAATTAGACACCTCACTTCTGATTCAAGCATAGCACAATACTGAATAAATTGATACTTTCTGGAGATACCAAGAACATTTCAGCTGATCAACAAAAATTTTTTTGTTCAAATTTTTTCTTAAATAGAGGGTTTAATAAAAATTAATAGCATCAGGTATATATTAATTGTTAACTCTAAAAAGGAAAGCACCAAAAATGATGCCTTCCTTAACTTACTATTTACTAAACAAATTTCTTACACCATAATAAATTAAGACAAGTGAGAATATTAGAATTGCTAATACACCTATAATTGTTGTGACAGGTTCGATACTTGCTAGAAATGTATCTTCTAAAGGTATTCGAATAAGAGCAAAACCACTGAAAATTGTTGCAAGGAATAAGAAAATCCTACTATTCATGGTATTTCCTCCTTCCTATTAGGTTGTTAGATTATATGTCTAAACTTTAGACAATATTCATATTTAAAGATACTTTTTATGTTAAATTTTGTTTAATGGAAATTAGAGGATGAAGATAAAGGGTTTCATTAAGGAGTCAATTTCGAAGATAATTGGTTATTTGTAAAATAAAAAACAAAAAGCACGTAAAACGTGCTTTCATTTTTATGAACAAACCTGCTTTTTATGTGGATGATCTTCTTTTATATATTGTGTTAATAATACATCAAGCTCCTGGCTATATTTTATTGAAATGTTTGAATTCAGCCCATTTTTTAGGACAATGTCAATTAGCTCGGCTCGTTTCTTTTCAATCATTTGAAGCATTTCTTGTTTAGACACGAGAACTTGTCCTTTCTTTGAATAGATTAAGCTATTTACATTATATCATTTATCCTTTTATGATATAAACAGCAATGATTCTATTATATATGGTTATTAGGTGGTATGAAAAGAAAAAATTGCCATAAGAAATGTAAATGACATAAAAATGTCACATAAAGAAACATTTAAAAAATTAGAACTTTTGCTAGAATAGAGAGGACACTCTCTTTAGGAGGAGTAAGATGGCTGATGTGAATATTTTTTTAGCATTCGGAGCGGGTTTTTTATCATTTATCTCTCCGTGCTGTTTACCGCTATATCCTGCATTTTTGTCTTATATCACCGGTGTTTCAGTTGGTGAACTAAAATCTGAAAATGCATTGTTACAGAAAAGAAGTTTATTACATACTGTGTTCTTTTTAATTGGATTTTCTTCAATCTTTATTGCTCTTGGCTTTGGAACTTCGTTTATTGGAGAGCTTTTTCAAAACTATCAAGATTTAATAAGACAAATTGGTGCTTTGTTAATTATAGTATTTGGATTAATGATTATCGGTATTTTTAATCCAAAGTTTTTAATGAAGGAACATCGATTTGAATTTAAAAATCGTCCGTCAGGCTATGTAGGTTCGGTTTTGATTGGTATGGCTTTTGCAGCAGGATGGACACCGTGTACTGGACCAATTCTTTCAGCGGTTATCTGGTTAGCAGCTACTAACCCTGGCTCTGCGATGATTTATATGATTGCCTATATATTAGGCTTTGCAGTACCATTCCTCGTATTATCTTTTTTTATTGGGAAACTTGGGTGGATTAAAAAGCATAATATGAAGATTATGAAGATTGGCGGATATCTCATGATTTTCATGGGTATCTTGTTATTTTTTGATATTATGACATCTATTATCATTTTTTTAACTAGAATTTTTGGTGGGTTCACAGGTTTTTAGTATGTTGAACACATTTTTGTGATAATTTTACTATGTTTAAGGAATGGATTTGGTATAATGGTCATATATGTGAGAGATATTGCATTGAAGGTTATGTGTAAAAGGTAGCCTCAATTAAGTCAAATGTCAATCGCTTCTAGTTAGGGAGTTTGTTACATTCAAACTTTCTTTATACTATCAGATTTTATTTATTACGAATGATAGTATAAGAAAAACTAAAACTTTCGTCGATGAAACTGAGCGAATGTCAATGTTTTTCTTATATGTTTGAGGAGGAGCTAGGCATGGCTAGAATATTAATTGTTGATGATGCCAAGTTTATGAGAATGACTTTATCAAATATATTAATAAAGGCGAACCATGAGGTTGTTGGAGAGGCCGAAAACGGTATCATGGCCATTGAACTTTTCCACAAGGAAAAGCCGGATTTGGTTACATTAGATATAACAATGCCAGAGAAAAATGGGATTGACGCCCTAAAGGAAATCAAACAGCAATATCCTGATGCAAAAATTATTATGTGCTCTGCGATGGGACAACAAAAAATGGTTGTTGAAGCTATTGAGGCAGGAGCTAAGGATTTTATAGTAAAGCCATTTGATGAAAGTCGAGTAATAGAAGCCATTGATCGTGTTTTAGGGTAAAGGTATAAAACCATTTAGGACTTGTATATCTTAAGTGGTTTTTTGTACTATCAAAAATGAATTTTTTTTGAGTGAAGAACTAAGGCTTTTATCCAATTTACATAATGAACTTTCACCTATTTTATTCGAGATTCTCTAGGTATTCATTTAAAATTCGTTTATACTAGTAAATGGATAGTTGACTAGTAAAGGGTTGATATTATTGTTAACGGTTGTTTCATCTGTCATTGCTGTGGCAATGGCCTTATTTGTTTTATTCATACGTTTTAAATCTTCAAATAAACCTGCAACAGCAAAAAAGATTATTTTGCCTCCGCTTTTTATGAGTACTGGGGCGTTAATGTTTATTCATCCATTTTTTCGTGTGACAATATCAGAGTTTTTTGAGGCACTATTAATAGGAATGTTTTTTTCAATTTTTTTGATTAAAACATCAAATTTTGAGATTAGAGATAACCAAATTTATTTAAAGCGTTCAAAGGCATTTGCTTTTATTTTAATTGGGTTATTAATTATTCGAATCATCATGAAATCTTTTTTGAGTAATACAATTGATGTAGGAGAATTAAGTGGAATGTTTTGGATTTTAGCTTTTGGAATGATTGTTCCGTGGAGAATCGCTATGTATCGATCGTTCTTACGAGTCCAAAAAGAGCATCAAATGCAAACAAATCCTAAGCTCTAATCAGAATACAAAAACAAAAAAATCCGAAATCTCTATGATTACGGATTTTTTTCTAATTAAAAAAGAGCTTTATACTTAGAGTAGTCAATTTGTTTTTCATTTAACCTTTTCATAAGAAATTTATGATCACGTTTTGGAGTGGCCATAATATAACCTCTAATAATTAAATCTAAATTGATAGAGGATGCATGTTCTTTTAATGCTAATTGTCCGATTTGCCCTGCAATCTTAGCTCTAGCAACATCTCGGAACAACTCTGGTACAGGCTCGACCAACTCTTCTAGTAAGTTCTTTTCTTCTTCTTTCCACATATGTCTTGTTTTATCTAAATAGTAGTCTTGCCAATCAAGATCTGATTTTCCATCTTCTTTTGGTAGTCGTTGCAAAAATTTGCGGAACATAAAGTAGCCGCCAATCGCAAGCATAGATATGAGAAATACAACCCAAAACAAGATAAACCAAAGGAACCAGCCTTCTAACACAAATTTCACCTCTTGTTCTAACTATTAAAAGGGTTAAAAGAAGCAGCTAACGCAATTAACGGGCTTATTGCATAACTGCCTAGTTTTGTAATATTTATAACAATAAATGGTGTATAACCTTACTCATGATGACCAAAAGTATGATGTTCTTTTGCTAAGAGGAGTAATGACTTTTTGACAGCTTCAACTTTTCTTCGATCATATGAAGACGTCATCAAATCATTCAATTCAGCTTGAACATGAAACATAGAATGCTTGTAAAAAATATCAAGTCGAATCGTCCCAACATCAGTTGGTAAGTAAACAAATTCATATGTACGTGACATAATAGCTCCTCCCAAAGAAGACACCAATCATAAGTTGGCTATTTAAAAATAAATATATAAGTTAATAATAGCAGAAAACGTTTCAATTCGCACTAACTTTCTGCATTCACTAATCATTAGCAAAAAGAGAGTGGCTAATCAACGTTAGCCACTCTCTAATCCCTTCCGATCCGTACATTGGTTAAGTGTCCCGCAACAAGCGAATGTTTCGGAAGGGATAATCCAAGTGTAGTAAATTTTTCAATGAATGTAAAGATTCTTTCATGTGGAATTTAAGGTAAAGATTACAATTAATATTGGATAAGTTGAATCAGTTGGGTATATATAAACAAGCTTTTTAAAAACATGAATCAGTATTATCATTTTTCCATGTATTCATCGAATGGTTCTGTTATGATTAAGATGAGATTAGCATGAAGGGAAGGAATAAAGTTATGGGAAAATTAATTGCTGTCCAATTATTCACATTAAGAGACGAATGTGAGCAAGATTTTTATGGTACTTTAGAAAAAGTTGCTGCTCTTGGCTTTCATGGGGTCGAATTAGCAGGTTATTATGGTAAGGAAGCTAAAGAATTAAAACAAACTCTTGATCGACTTGGATTAGTGGCTGTAAGTAGTCATGTATCACTAGAGCAGATGGAAAAGAATCTTGAAAATGAATTGGAATATTTGAAAACGCTTAATTGCAAAAATATTGTTTGTCCATATTTAGTTGAAGAACGACGTGATGAATATGATCAACTTGCTAAAACATTAAATAAAGTTGGAGAGAGAAGTGCACAAGAAGGAATTGCTCTAAGCTATCATAATCATGATTTCGAATTAGAAAAAAGAGATGGATATTCACATCTTGAGAGATTATTTGACGAAACAAATCCAGAGTTTGTAAAAGCTGAGTTAGATGTATATTGGTTAACACTGGCAGGTGAAAATCCAGTAGATTGGATGGAAAAGTATACTGGTCGTATGCCATTAATACATTTAAAGGATATGACAACTGATTCCGAGAAAGCATTTGCTGAGCTGGGAACGGGTGGGGTTAATCTAGAAGCAATTTTACATAAACTTGATGAAGCTGAAATTGAATGGATGGTTGTAGAGCAAGATCGATGTAAACGTTCTCCGCTTGAGAGTATTGAAATAAGCATTAACTATTTAAAAGATAAGCTATTAAAATTAAATTAAACTTAAGATAATGATAAAATGAGAGCACTCTAGAAATAGAGTGCTCTCATTTTAGTTAGTTCTGTAGTTTCTCAGAAATTAAGAGTTCTTCTAATAAACACTTAGATTTGTACTTTTCTAATTGTATTTAACTGTTAGGCAAAGGTTGTGCTTTCCTGTAAGCTGTTGGTGTTAATTTTTTTTGTTCGCGAAATACACGTGAAAAAGTCTGAAACGAACGATAGCCAACTTCTAAAGCGATATCAGTCACAGGAATGGTTGTGGAAGTCAATAAGCTACATGCATGCCTAATTCGAACCTCATGTAAAAAATGAACAAAGTTTTGTCCTAGGTGTTCTTTAAATAATTCACTTAAATAAGGGACACTTACATGAAATCTATTCGCTAAATGGGATAGTGTAATATCTTCATGATATTGAGTATGGATATACTGTATGACATCCCAAATGATCCCTTTTTTTGTTGACTTACCCATATTGATTGATGGAGAATGTTGCTTACACCTAAATCGTTCGAACGTAACTAATATTTCAGCAAGCCTTGCTTTTAATATAATGTCTTTATATGGCTTGTTTTCTGTATATTCCTTAAGCATTTCTTCCATTAGACCCCTCATTTTTAGGAAGTGATGATCATCTATTTTGATAAAAGGCTCTACAAGAAATTCTTCTGTTTCTATTAATAAGTTTTGTAAGCCAATATCATGAAGCAAACCTAAATCAAAGATACAATTAAATAGGACCAACGGGGATTCATTGGAAGCAGAGATTTCATGTATTTGATAAGGCAGAATAAACGTAAAGGTGCCTGGTTCCATTTTATGCTTTTTTCCGTTGATTATCTCACTTCCAGATCCTTCGATAACTAAAGAAAACTCTAGATAATCATGACGGTGTGAAGGGAAACGGTCTTTTATTCTATGTATTGATAGATGAAACGGAAAAGTTGTATTCATATTAGGATACTCAGATAAATACATGGGAAAAGTGGTCATAAATACCGTTTCCTCCTATCAGAAAAATTGAGATAAACAGATGAAAAATTGATCTGCTTTTTTATCATTTTTATTTTATCATATTTGTAAGCGTTATTATTATAGATCGATAAAAGTAATTTTTTACTGATGGAGGTTTTACGATGGAAAAGATTAGAATAGGTATCATCGGAGCAGGAGCTATTGGAAATGTACACTTAAACACATTCTCAGCCTTAACAGGTTCGGTTGTTCTACAAGGCATTACTGATGCTTATCTACCGCTAGCTGAACAAAGAGCAAAAGAGTATGAAGTGAACCAAGTTTTTGCTAGTGCAGAGGAATTAATCCATGATCCTAATATAGATGCTGTAGTTATTGGTGTTCCTAATAAATGGCATGCCCCACTCGCGATACAAGCGTTAAAAGCAGGAAAACATGTGTTAGTTGAAAAACCGATGGGAATTGACAGTGAAGCTGCAAAAGATATTGTTAGAGCACAACGTGATTCAGGTAAAGTAGTTATGGTTGGACATCAAATGAGATGGCAATGGCAAATTCAGCAAATAAAAGAACAAGTTGAAAAGGGTTCATTAGGGAAAATTTATCATGCTAAAACAGGCTGGTTCCGTCGAAAGGGAATTCCTGGTTGGGGAAGTTGGTTTACGACGAAATCGGAAGCTGGCGGTGGACCGTTAATTGATATAGGTGTTCATATGTTAGATTTAGGACTTTACTTAATGGGAAATCCGAAACCGATTTCTGTTTTTGGGTCAACATATGCGGAATTTGGTCCAAAAAAGAAAGGAATTGGAACTTGGGGAACCCCAAATTGGAATGGACAATATGATGTTGAAGACTTAGCGACAGCCTTAATAAAAATGGAAGATGGATCAACACTTACTCTCGAGGTTAGCTGGGCTGTTCATATGGATACAAGCAATAATCCTTTTATTCATATTATGGGATCAGATGGTGGAGCTTCTCTTGATGGAAATTCTGCAAAAATTTTAACAGAGCAATTTGATCGGGCTATCGATATTGAGATTTCTCCAGAAGAAAATAAAGAAGATGAGCGCATTCAGTTAAGCAAACATTTCATTGAGTGTATTCGAGAGGAAAAACAACCAATTACCTCTGCAATGACTGGGTTAACAAATAACCTCATATTAGATGCCATCTATGAATCATCTAAAACAGGCAGAGAAGTTATTTTAGATTGGAAGATTTAGTTGCTTAAGTTTTTGAAAAACTAAAAGGTTAAAAAAGTATCCTTTATAAACTAGATTTTACTTGAAAGGGTGATGTGAGTGCTAAGAGGATTGACTAAGGCTGGCTTAGGAACATTTGTAGATGATAAACAATTTATTGAACTAGCTGCGGGATACTCTTTCCAAACTGTTGATCTTGATGCAAACAAATTTATTGAAGATTTTGGTCAAGACGGGGCCAAAGAGATTTTACAAAGCAATAACATCCAATTAGGAGCGATTGGTTTACCTGTTGAATGGAGAAATTCAGATGAAGAATTTTCACAAGATTTAATCCATCTTGCGTCATCTGCAAAAGCTGCACAAGATTTAGGTTGTAGTCGTTGTTGCACGTATATTTTACCTTCAACAGATCTTAAATCAGCTCAATTTATGAGTCTTGCAATAAAACGTTTGAAAATATGTGCGGAAGTTCTAGGTACATATGGTATTAGGCTTGGATTAGAATATGTAGGACCTCATCATTTAAGAGAAACATGGAAAAATCCATTCATATGGACTCAAGAGGAAACACTTCACCTTATTGATGCAATAGGCTTACCGAATGTTGGCTTGTTGTTGGACTCATATCACTGGTACACAACTGGACTCACAAGTGAAGACCTGACCAATTTAAATGAGCATCAAATTGTACATGTTCATATTAATGATGCTGCTAATTTGCCAGTGGAAGAGCTTAAAGATAATGATCGACTTTATACAGGAGAAGGGGTTATTGATTTACCATTATTCTTAAAAAGTATTAAGAAAACTGGTTATAGCGGACCAATAGCTCAAGAAGTTTTAACTCCATCACCCCCAACAGAGCCAAGTGAAGAATTAATTAGACGCTCTAAAATAGGGTTTGATAAAGTGTTTAATAGATTATAAAATTTAGGAAAGGCGATCATAAAAGATGATCGCCTATTGCAATATTAGTCGTTTAGTACTTTATCCATAACAGCTTTTGTCTTAGGCCCAAAAATTCCATCATTCACAAGTTCTGGGAAGCGTTTTTGAAACTTCATAACAGCTTCTTTTGTTTGTGGTCCGTATATTCCGTCTACTTTAACATTGTAGCTCATATCATTTAGTCCTTTTTGAAGTGTTTTCACCGCTTCGCCTCTGCTACCAATTTTTAAAACAGTGTCTGCGAAACCGAATGAGTTTATTTCCTTCGATAATTCTGCATGAGTATTTTGTCCATAGATACCATCAACTTTTAAGCTTTTCTTTGATTTTTGAAAGGCTATAACAGCTGTTTTTGTCATAGGTCCAAAAATCCCATCCTCAGATAATTCGGCCCCTATGGCTTTATTTAAAGCTCGCTGCATGATTTTTACATTTTCTCCCTTTGAACCTTCCTTTAGAGTACCTGATAAATCAAAAATAGAATAATTCACGCTATCTTGAGCACTGGCTCCACCTGCAGGAATTCCTAATAATAATACAGATGCAGTTAAAATTGATGCCGAAACCTTTTTCCATTTATTCATTTAAAAACATCTCCCTTTGTTTTATTAATCATTGATTGAACGGGAGAAGAATCAATATTGTTTCATAAAAATAGTGATTTTTGAAATTGGATCTCGTCACGGGTGATCCATTATGATTGAAAGTTTGGAAGTCCATATGGTTGAATAGAGATATCTTTTAATGCTGGGAACGGTCATTTTTCATTTATTTCCCCATTTTTTATTATTGGTATTTTATTTGTGTTTTACTAGCTGCCCGTAATGGAGTTATTGTGACGATCTTAAATTCAGGGAGTATTTTTTTCTTTTAATAGCTATCTCTTATCCTTTAACTAGATAGACCGATCTCATGAGAAAGGGTCGTTCGAATATGACGATTAACTCATTTAAGAATTTATCGTTAAAATTTATTTTTCTAATAATCTAAAATTCACTTTTATTATAGTGGAATAGTAAAATATGAAGATGTGTGAAAAAGCTTACATTTCCATCTTTTTTGATAGCAAAATTGGTGTTATTCTTATAGAGACTTGAATTCTATTCTATGGATTCACCAATGGAATAATAGTAAAAGCAAAATTAGGAAAGCGTTTTCGGCTATGCGAATTTGAGAGGGGAAGAAAAGAGATGTCAAATCAATCAGTTGTCAAGAATGTTGAGAAATTAGAGGTTCCAACTATTATGAAGGCTGCAGTGATGACTAAACCACATGAAATTGAACTTCAGGAGATTGCTGTTCCAAAAGTTGAAGGAAACGAAGTTCTAGTCAAGGTGATGGCTGTTGGGGTTTGCGGGTCTGATATCCATTATTATGAACATGGAAAAATTGGGAGATATGTTGTTGAAAAACCAATTATCTTAGGGCATGAATGTGCTGGAATTGTTGTACAAGTGGGCGAACAGGTTTCCAAATTGAAAATTGGAGACCGTGTTGCAATTGAACCAGGGATTACATGTGGACAATGTGAATATTGTAAAGTAGGAAGATATAATCTATGTCCTGATGTTCAATTTTTAGCAACGCCTCCAGTAGATGGTGCTTTTGTCCAATATATTAAACACCGAGAGGATTTCTTATTTCCAATTCCAGATGAGTTATCATTTGAGGAAGCATCACTTGTTGAGCCTTTCTCTGTAGGAATCCATGCAGCCAAAAGGTCAAAACTCCAACCTGGATCAACGGTAGCCATTATGGGAATGGGACCTGTCGGACTAACTGCCATAGCTGCTGTTAAAGCATTTGGAGCATCAAAAATTATCGTAACAGATTTAGAGAAAAATCGTTTGGATGCTGCAAAAAAACTAGGTGCTACATATGTAATTAATGTATTAGAGCAAGATCCAAACGAAGAAATTGCGATCATTACAGGTGGAAAAGGTGTCGATGTTGCGTTTGAGACAGCAGGAAATCCAAAGGCATTGCAATCAGCTCTAAAATCTCTAAAAAGAGGTGGAAAGCTGGCAATTGTTGGATTACCTCCACAAGATGAAATTGCTCTTAATGTACCACTTATTGCTGACTATGAGTTGGATATTTTTGGAATATTTAGATATTCAAATACGTATGCTCAAGGGATAGAGTTTTTAGCTACTCAAAATTACAATTTAAATAGCTTAATTACGGATCGATACACTCTTGACCAAACAAAAGAGGCGATGGAGAGAGCTAGATTAAATAAAAAGGAAAGTCTAAAAGTAATCGTATATCCAAATGGTTTGTTAGAGGAATAATATTTTTAAGAAATAAGTTCTGAATGAATCTGGAGGACTGATGAGCAGCTATAGTCTTTATAAGCATGAACTACTCACAAATCACTATCATCCAACAGTAAATGCATATTATTTTAAGCAATGGGAAAGTCATTACATGGATTTTCATACTCATAATGAAGTAGAAATCATGTATGTGATTAGTGGTCAATGTGTTGTAGAAGCGGAACATGAAATGATTCAAATGAAAAAGGGAGACGTAATCTTATTAGATTCAAACGTTCCACATCGTTTGCTTGTTGAGAAAGGTAGTCCCTGTCGGATGTTGAACATCGAGTTTACTTTTGTTCCGAAAAACGGAAGCTTTCCATCGATTAAGGAGTTAACGGAACACTCCGTTATCTTAGATCGATTCTTACGATTAAAGCGGCCATATGTGGTGGTTAAAGATCCAAATGAGATTTATCATTCTTTAAAAAATTTAGTTTTAGAACTTGATAAAAGAGAATCCTCTCAAGAACCTATGATGTATTTATTATTTTGCCAGCTTTTAATACAACTTGCTAGAATGATTGTTCAAAAGGATGAAACTGATCGGTCCAAACAACATCTGCAATTTAATATATATGTGAAAAAAGCAGTTGATTATCTTCATCAAAATTATGATCGGGATATTCAAGTGAAAGATGTGGCCCTAGCGGTTAGCTTACATTCAGGATATCTACATCGTATATTTAAACAGCAAATGAATTGTACCATTATGGATTATTTAACTAAGTTAAGAATCCAAAAAGCTAAAATGCTATTAAAAGAAACAGAGATACCAGTGATCGAGATATCACAATATATTGGTGTTAATAGTCGTCAATATTTTAGTATGTTATTTAAAAAATACACTGGCCAAACTCCTAATGGATACAGAAAATTAGTGAAAAAATCGATAGAAAAATTTAATGGCTAAAAACAGGATAATCTGATAAATTGTCCTGTTTTTTATTTGATTAGTTCAGGTGGTGATTTTTAAATAAGTTAGGATTTTTGACACCTAATTTTAGAAGAAAGTTATAATCTTGCAAACGTAATCAATTAACTGTTGATAAAATGATTTTAAGAATGATGCAAGGGGGAGTAATCATACATGTCATTTAAAATTTCTTTTATCGGGGCAGGAAGTATTGGTTTTACTAGAGGACTTTTAAGGGATTTGTTAACTGTTCCTGAGTTTCAAGAAATTGAAGTATCATTTACAGATATTAATGCCTCAAATCTTAAAATGGTTACAGAGTTATGTCAAAGAGATATTGATGAAAATGGATTGGAAATTAATATTCACTCAACTACAAATCGCAGGGAAGCATTAAGAGGATCTAGATATATCTTTTCAGTAGTAAGAATCGGAGGACTCGAGGCATTTCGGCAAGATGTCGACATACCTCTAAAGTATGGAATTGATCAGTGTGTTGGAGATACATTGTGTGCCGGTGGAATTATGTATGGTCAACGTGGCATTGCAGAGATGTTAGAGATTTGTAAGGATATTAGAGAAGTAGCAGAGAAAGATTGTCTATTATTAAATTATGCCAATCCAATGGCTATGATAACCTGGGCCTGCAATACATATGGTGGTGTTCGGACAATCGGACTTTGTCATGGAGTTCAAGGAGGACATCGGCAAATTGCAGAAGCTTTAGGATATAAAAAAGAGGAAATTGATATTATTTGCGCTGGTATCAATCATCAGACTTGGTATATTAGTGTGAAACATAAGGGAGAGGATCTAACAGGTCAGATACTGGAGGCTTTTGAACAACATCCTGAGTTTAGTAAAACAGAAAAAGTGAGAATTGACATGCTAAAGAGATTTGGCTATTACTCTACTGAATCTAATGGACACTTAAGTGAATATGTCCCTTGGTATCGTAAACGCCCAGATGAGATAAATGAATGGATTGATTTAGGTTCATGGATAAACGGGGAAACAGGTGGATATTTACGTGTCTGCACAGAGGGAAGGAATTGGTTTGAATCAGATTTTCCGAATTGGATGAAGGAGCCTGCACTTACATATAAACAGGAAAACCGAAGTGAAGAGCATGGTTCATATATTATCGAAGGTCTTGAAACAGGAAGAGTTTATCGCGGGCATTTTAATGTTGTGAATAATGGAATTATTTCTAACCTTCCTGATGATGCGATTATTGAAGCACCAGGGTATGTCGATCGAAACGGAATAAATATGCCGCATGTAGGAGATCTTCCTCTTGGATGTGCTGCTGTTTGTAATGTAAGCATTTCCGTCCAGCGTTTAGCGGTAGAAGCTGCTGTTAAGGGAGATGATCTGCTTTTACGTCAAGCGATGATGATGGATCCGCTAGTTGGTGCAGTATGTAATCCGAAAGAAATATGGCAAATGACTGATGAAATGTTAGTTGCGCAGGAAAAATGGTTGCCTCAATATTCAAAAGCGATCTTGGAAGCAAAAAAACGTCTAAATACTCAACCTCGGATACCTACAAAGAATTATACAGGAGCAGCTCGGTTAAAAGTAAAAACGGTAGAAGAAATGGCTGAAAATAGAGAAGATGCAAACAAGAATGCGAGTGCAGCAGATAAAGCAAAGGTACGTCCCTCTTCGGTAGGAGAATTATAATCGTTCACCTGTTAGATCAATGATCTAGCAGGTTTTTTGCATTTAAACAACTGTAATTCTTAGATTTCTTTGTTTAATAAATTTAGTAATCTATCATCTTTCTTTGCCACATTATCCTACGAAAACACCCTACTTTAAAAATTCTTTTTGACAGTTTTCATTTCTCATGCTAAGATGACTATTAAATTCAAAACATAAATAATTATCTAAAAACTCTTATTCAGAGAGGTGGAGGGACTGGCCCGATGAAGCCCGGCAACCATTCAACGATAATTTGTTGAAAAGGTGCTAATTCCTGCAAAGTTATTGCTTTGACAGATAAGAGGGGATTTCAAGATGAAGACCTCTCTATTTATGATAAAGAGAGGTCTTTTTTGCTTTTAGAACATCATCTTAAAAATTACATATCAAATGTATCAGGTGCTGTGTGATTCGATCATAGCTTAAAAGGGAAGCCCGGTGAAAATCCGGCACGGTCCCGCCACTGTAATGAGGAGCAACTTATCAATTACCACTATTTCAAAATGGAATGGGAAGGGATAAGAAGCAATGAACCTAAGTCAGGAGACCTGCCTGTTATATGCGCTTGTACCTACGGATGTATAGGGAGGAGTGAGGAATACGTGTTGAGAAAGCCAGAATGTCTCAACTCTAGTTAGCTATGCGTATGAATCTCTCTTTTCTAATTTGAAAAGAGAGATTTTTTAGTTTGGGACAAAAAATAAAGATTAGAGGAGTGTAGGAAGATAATGACACAAATAAAAAGTTCAAACTTAGGCTATCCACGTATTGGGGAAAAACGCGAATGGAAAAAAGTGCTTGAACAATATTGGGCAGGCAATCTTGATCAAGACAAATTTTTAAAGCAAATGGAAGAGATCCGACTTCAACATCTTAAGAAGCAAAAAGAACAAGGAATTGATCTAATTCCAGTTGGTGATTTTAGTTTATATGATCATGTACTTGATACAGCAGTTATGTTTGGTCTAGTACCAAAGCGTTTTGATTATCATGGCGGACCTGTTTCAATCGAGACATATTTTGATATGGCAAGAGGGAATAAAGATGCGGTTGCTTGTGAAATGACAAAATGGTTTAACACAAATTATCATTACATTGTTCCGGAATTATATGATGTCGAACCTCAACTTGTTGAAAACCGTCCTCTCCAATATTATAAAGAAGCAAAACAAAAGCTTGAAATAGAAGGAAAACCAGTAATCTTAGGTCCTGTTACCTTTGTAAAGCTTTCAAAAGGATATAAGAAGTCTGAATTTCATTTATTGGTCAAAAAATTTGTCACAATTTATGCTGACATTTTACAGCAATTACAATCAGAAGGTGTAAGGTGGGTTCAAATCGATGAACCGATTTTATCTACAACTATTACGGACGTTGAAGTTGAACTATTCCAAGAAGTCTATCAACAGTTACATGAAGCAGCACCAAATGTAAAGGTGATTTTGCAAACATATTTTGACCGAATTGATTATTTTAAAGAGGTATGCTCTCTGCCAGTTCAGGGGATTGGGCTAGATTTCGTTCATGATGGAGGATATCATCTCTCTGCAATAAACCAATATGGTTTTCCTTCAGATAAGGTGTTAGCAGCAGGAGTGATCAATGGACGTAACATATGGAGATGCAATCTTGAAGAAAAGATTTCACTCATTACAGAATTATCGGAGTTTGTTTCAAGGGATCGTTTAATCTTACAACCATCATCAAGTTTGTTACATGTTCCAGTCACAGTAACTAATGAAGAAACACTAGATAAAGTTCTGAAAAATGCATTATCTTTTGCTGATGAAAAAATAAATGAAGTTGTTCTACTGACAAAAGGAATGAATCATGGAATTGAAACTGTACAAAAAGAGATCGACTCAAGCACATCAGCTATTCAAGCATTAAACAAATCAACATTTCGAAACAACGCAGAAGTTCAGGATGCTACAAGAAATATTCATTTATATAAAGCGGAGCGGAAAGCTGATTTTTCTGTTCGTCAGGAGATTCAAAAAAAGACTTTTCGATTACCCCTCCTTCCAACGACAACAATTGGTAGCTTCCCGCAGACAAAAGAAGTAAGAAACCATCGTCTAAAGTGGCGGAAAGGTGAGTTAACCGATGTGGAATATGAGGAATACATTAAAGCAGAGATTAAAAAATGGATCGAAATTCAGGAAGAACTGGACTTAGATGTTTTTGTCCATGGAGAATTCGAACGAACAGATATGGTGGAATACTTTGGTGAAAAGCTAGCTGGGTTTCAATTTACAAAATTTGGATGGGTGCAATCATATGGCTCACGATGTGTGAAACCCCCGCTTATCTACGGTGATGTAGATTTAAAGCAATCCATGACTGTTAAAGAAACTGTCTATGCCCAGTCATTAACATCAAAACCCGTTAAAGGAATGTTAACAGGACCTATTACGATTCTAAATTGGTCATTTGTCCGGGATGATATATCACGCTATGATGTGGCAAATCAAATTGCACTGGCGCTTAGAAAAGAGGTTGAAAGTCTCGAGGAGAATGGGATTCGAATGATCCAAGTTGATGAGCCAGCGATTAGAGAAGGGCTGCCATTAAAGCAAGAAAACTGGGAAAGTTATCTTAATGCAGCAGTATATGCATTTAAGCTTGCCACATCCTCAGTTCAAAATGATACACAAATTCATACACATATGTGTTATTCAAATTTCAAAGATATTATTGATGCAATTAAAGCACTTGATGCTGATGTCATTTCTATTGAAACTTCAAGGAGTCATGGGGAATTAATTCAAGCCTTTGAGGAAACTACATATAACAAAGGTATCGGGCTTGGTGTGTATGATATTCACAGTCCTCGCGTACCACAGGTTGAGGAATTAATAAAAAATATTGATCGTGCACTTCAAGTATTAGATCCGAAATTATTCTGGATTAACCCGGATTGTGGCTTAAAAACCCGAGGAATTGATGAAACGGTTGAAGCGCTAAAGGTGATGGTAGAAGCGGCAAAGCAATCGAGAGAAAAATTACTTGTAAATAAAGGATAAATATTATTTAACGAAAAATGCGGAATCTTTAGATCCCGCATTTTTTGTTGAAGAGAAAAACCTTATGTGTTATCAGCAGTAGAAAAAACACTCACAGCTTTAATGACCTAATGTAAAACATAAAAAATACAAAAATGACGACATTATTTTATTTCGTTTCCATTATCTGATAAAAAAATAAATGAGTTCACAAAAAATAAAAGTTTTTATAGAGAAGTTACTATTGATCAGTTAGTGAATAGTGTAAAATAAAAATATACTTATAACTAAAAAGTAAGGCTCTGTTAAAATTCTGCTGATTCCATCTTCAAATAACATAGTGTCAAATAACTATAACATAGCCACATTTTAAAATTCCAACTGGAGGTTTTCACTTTACCATGCCTAATCGCTATGCAGATTCTAATTTAAAACTATTTTCGCTAAACTCTGATCCCAAGTTAGCGAAAAAAATTGCTGAAATTCTTGGGGTAGAATTAGGAAAGAGTTCTGTAACTCGTTTTAGTGATGGAGAAATACAAATAAATATTGAAGAAAGTATTCGTGGATGTGACGTGTATATCGTTCAATCAACTAGCGCTCCAGTAAATGAACATTTAATGGAACTATTAATTATGGTAGATGCTTTAAAGAGAGCATCTGCAAAAACAATTAACCTTGTTATTCCGTATTATGGATATGCTAGGCAAGACAGAAAAGCAAGAGCAAGGGAGCCAATTACAGCAAAACTAGTTGCAAACCTGCTTCAAAGAGCTGGATCTACTCGTGTGATTGCTCTTGACTTGCATGCACCACAAATTCAAGGATTCTTTGATATTCCGATTGATCATCTTTTAGGTGTGCCTATACTAGGAGAATATTTCTTAAATAAGAAATTAGAAGATATCGTTATTGTATCACCAGACCATGGTGGGGTTACACGTGCTCGTAAATTAGCTGATCGTCTAAAGGCTCCAATCGCTATTATTGATAAAAGACGTCCACGACCAAATGTTGTAGAAGTGATGAATATTGTTGGTCATATTGAGGGGAAAACAGCGATACTAATCGATGATATCATTGATACAGCTGGAACGATAACATTAGCTGCAAATGCGTTAGTAGAGCATGGTGCTAAAGAAGTGTATGCGTGTTGTACACATCCAGTTTTATCTGGGCCGGCAATTGAACGAATTCAAAATTCAAAAATAAAAGAATTAGTTATAACAGACTCAATTACACTACCTGAAGAAAAACGTATTGATAAATTAGTTGAGTTATCAATTGCACCACTAATTAGCGAAGCAATTAAACGAATTCATGAAAAACAATCAGTAGACGAACTTGTACAACTATAACATTTGTTAATCAAAAATAACTGGAGCTATAAACAAGACTCCGGTTATTCCTTACGGCAAAATTCCCGGTATTAGTAAGGATGTGGATGTTTTGAGTATTGAAGTATCAGCATTAAAACATGTAACAGCTGATTGTGAACGTTGTTTTGGTTTGTGCTGTGTCGCCTTACCATATATGAAATCTGCTGATTTTGCTCAAGATAAAGATAGCGGAATTCCTTGCCAAAACCTTCAATCAGATTTCCGCTGTGGGATTCACAAGGATTTAAGGAAGAATGGATTTCGAGGCTGTACTGTATATGAATGTTTTGGGGCTGGCCAAAAGGTTTCGCAAATAACGTACAATGGGCATGATTGGAGAATCAATAAAGAAATCGCAAAGGAAATGTTTGATGTTTTTCCAATCATGCAACAGCTACACGAAATGCTTCGTTACTTATATGAAGCAATAAGCAGAAAAGAAACAAGTTCTATATATAAGGAACTCCATCAAGCGATAGAAGAAACTGAGGCTCTAACTCGTTTAAACCCAAAGTCGATTTTAGAACTAGATATTGTAGAGCATCGAACATTTGTTAATCACTTACTGTTGCAAACAAGTGAGTTCGTTCGTTCAAAGGTAAAGAAAGATCCAAAACAATGGAAAAAAGTAAAAGGAATCGACCTTATAGGAGGGGATTTAAGAAAAGCAAATCTTAAAGGAGCGAATTTAAGAGGAGCTTTCCTTATTGCGTGTGATCTAAGAGAAGCGGATTTAAGATATACCGACTTGATTGGGGCAGATTTAAGAGATGCTAATATATGTGGAGCGAATTTAAATGGTAGTATCTTTTTAACTCAAGCACAAGTTAATTCCGCTAATGGAGATATGAACACAAAATTACCTCCATCTTTAAGTATTCCCATTCATTGGCTAGGTTAATTTTTTTATTGTCAAAAAATTAATGGAATATAACATTTCATACAGGGGTATTATGTTTAGAAGTTGTTTGTTTTTCTGAAGATTGACAATATGTATTAATTTTGCTAAAATAGATAAAAGATGAATGAAACGTGAATTCCTCCAAAGGGGAGTAGCTGTTAAACAAAGTCGTCATTTCGGGAAATTTTTAGTTCCCCGGCTTTGTTGGCAAGTATATTTTGCTAGCGAGACCTTTGCCAATTAGTTTTCAATTGGTAAAGGTCTTTTTTAGATCTTTACCATCGGTAAGGATCTTTTTTCGTTTAGTAAAGGATACGATTTTCATTCATTCTTCTAGCTTACAGATTAAATAGAAGCAAAATCTATTTTCTCTATAGTATGTTTCATCTTGAAGAAGCATATTTATTTAAGCAATAACTATTTCCTTTAGAACTTATTGTTACTTTAGGAGAAATTAGGTGAGGGTTATGAAAAAAGAAGATTTGTACATAGTTGATGAGCTATTATCCCAAATAAAAATTACATCAAACCCCAAAAATAAACCAGTAACGATTTCGGGAAGTGTTAACGATTTAAGCTGTATCGGTGTTGGTACAGATGCGGCTGTTTTTCAATATGTTCAAGAACCATCATATGCTTTTAAATTATATGCTGATGATAAAAAAGGAAAAATTCAAACCGAAGCGAAAGTGTATAAAGAATTAAAGGGATCACCTTATTTTTCTAAATGCTACGGGGCTTTTGATAGATATTTAGTATTAAGTTACGAAACCGGCATTACACTTTATGACTGTCTTTTACAAGGTATTCATATTCCGCCACAGGTTATTCAGGATGTAGAAGACGCACGTAGATATGCAAAAAAAATGAATTTAAATCCACGTGATATTCATTTGAAGAATATTTTACTTCAGAATGGCAGAGCCAAAGTGATCGATGTATCTGAGTACTTGAAACCTGGTAATGACCATCGATGGGATCATTTGAAAAAAGCCTATGATGAATATTATCACTTAGTTGATGGCAAGGCGATCCCCATTTGGCTTTTGGAAACCATTCAAAGGTGGTATAACCAAAGACAACACTCATCAATTGAAGATTTTATAAAGGATGTACTAAAGTTAAAAGTGTTTTGGAAATGAATACATTCAAAAAAGGAGAGGAATTTCAAATGTTAAATAAAATCTTAAAATCTTTATTAGGTAAAAAATCTCATGGTAGATATAGCTCAAGTGATTTTAAACGAGGAAAATACTCAAATCGTCATCATCCGTCTAAATATGGACACCAATACTATAAAAGAAAAGGTAAATCTAGTAGTTTCTTTAGTTCGTATAGCAGTTAATATGAAAAGTCTGGAGGATTGTTTTAATGCAATCCTTTTTTTGTCCTCTTTAATAAAGAAACCAGCATCTCCTATTTAACGTCTAAAGAAGAAAGGGGGATGTTTAATGAAGAGCGTTATAGTTGTATTGCTGACTATTTCTTTTATTTGTATTCAAAGTGTTTCTTTTGCTACGTCATGGGCCTATCAATTTGTGGTGTGGGAAGAAAATATTTATGTTGTAAGTGAGGGTGAATATGTTACCGAGGTAGAGCAGAAAATTGGCGAAGTAACAAATTATTCAGATATGGAGCAATTGGGAGGAAATTTTTCTAATGCCTATCCAAAGGGAACAAAGTACTATTCTATGAAAGGAATAAAAACAGAGGATGCCATAGCTATTGAAAATGAAGGCGGCAATTATATAAAAGCAATCAGAGAAGGGCCATACACCTATTCTAAAACAGAAGGTGCAAATAGTTATTTTAATGGTACTATTTATGGGAATGGAGCAGTATCTTATATTTTTATCGGACTCATTCTAATAATTTCAGTATATTTTCTTGAAAAGAAGTTAAAAAAATAAACATTATTATACGACAAACATAACAATAAATAAGTACACCCCCGAGGAAATCGGGGGTTTTTTGTTTTTGAATGATGTTCATTCGTTAACAACTAGCCGTGGAAACAACACATTATTCTCTAAATGAATATGTTCAAATAAATCACTTTCAAGTTCTTCTAGTCTTTGGTAAACAACACGGTAAGTTCCGCATGCACCTTTTGGTGGCGTAAAGTCATTTGTTACTTTTCGTATTTTATTCATAATCTCCCCAGCATGGTCATGCTCTTCAAGCAAGTCATTCATTTTCTTCATCATGTTATCTCTTGTTTGTTCAGATGAAATATTCTCCATTTCCAAAATAAGTGGAAAGTCTTCTGTTTCTTCCTTTATAAGATGTTGTTCCAGTTCTGTTTTTAACTCATTGAATAACTGATATACATCTGCCAAGTACGGGTTACCTTTTCCATGAACTCGTAACACCTTTGTTACGTAAGGACTCAAGTGTGGTAATTCCTCATTTAAATATCTGTGATGTTTGTTCACAATAAAGTCGATTAGATCACGATTACTTGCCTTTCTCCAATCAATCCTTGGTTGGTTCCTTGTTTGTTCATATAGTTCATTTAACTCGTTTAAGATATGATCTGCTGGAAGGTTTTTCTCAACAATGGCTTCGATTAATTGTCGATTTCCTCCGCAGCAAAAATCAATTCTATATCCCTTAAAAAAATCACTAGACTTTGGGAATACACTGACAATTTCTCCAATTATTGATGTTTCATGAAACATTGACATCTCTAATAACCTCCTGTTTTAAATTTGACATCTCAAATCCAGAGTAACAGTTTCTTTGAAATTTCTTTGTGAGAAAAATCACATCTATAAAATTCGGTTTCAATTATAGTGAAGAACATAAGTAATATTTCAAATGAAAATTTAAGAAAATTTAAACCGAAGAATTTTTGGAAAATGGGAAAAAGCTTTTCAGAAATAAGGAGGAACAAAAATGGTAGACCTTGTGCCAATTGGAAAAAGAAAAAAACAATCACTTAATGATGCTTTTGCATCCCACTTTGCAAAATCAATGTTTTTAACAGTTTCAGCCATTATTATCCTGACTTTTATAGGAACAAGGATGTTTACACATGTTGATTTAAATTTGTATGGATACATGGTAGGAACAATTGTTTTTATTGGAGGTTTCTTTTACCGATTTATTGCTTGGGGAGAAAGACCGCCTACAAAAATATTTATCAAAAAAGGGCTAAAGCTTTTATTTAGGAAATCAACACCTAAAACATCAACAGAACAGCTAGTGACGTATAACTTTATTTGGAATAGAGGGATATATCGCTGGTTACAGCATATTTTAATCGGCTGGGGATGTATCCTATCATGCTTTGTGACCTTTCCTCTAGTTTTCGGATGGATGTACTTTACGATGGAGGAAAATGGTTACTATACCGTCGTGGCAATGGGAATTGACATCATGAGTGTTAAAGCAGATGGAATTTTAGCTTTCTTCTTTTACAATGCATTAAATATTACAGCGATTATGGTCATTGCTGGTGTTTGTATGGCTCTTTATCGTCGTTTGAAGAATATGCAAGCAAGAGCAGAACAAACCTTTATGTATGATTTTTTACCTCTATATCTTTTATTATTGATTTCCATTACAGGATTAGCGTTAACTTTTGTGAATGTCTTTTTGCATGGTTATGGGCAACCGATCATGTCATTGATTCATCAATATTCCGTTATTATCACATTAATTTATCTTCCGTTTGGAAAGCTTGCCCACATACCGTTTCGGCCATTAAGTGTATTTGCCCGTAATTATCGGGAGCATTATGCGGAGCAATCGATGAAAACATGCAAGGTTTGTGGGGAAAAGTTTGTGTCTGTAGAACAATCAAATGATGTCATCGAAGTACTAGGAGTAAATCAGATAGATTTTCATAAGGAGGATGGCTTTCATTTAGCAGAACTATGTCTACCATGCAGAAGAAAATACAGAATATCAAGATTTTCAGGATCACCTACACACAAAATCAAGGTAAAGGAGGCCAACCAGCATGCACAGGGATAAATTTTTTAGAGAAATTGAAAATTTGAATCATCCAAATGAAAAGTTGATAAAAACACATTGCAGCTACTGTGGGATGCAGTGCGGTATGAATTTACGAGTGAATACAACCACAAACAAAATTATTGGAGTAGAACCACGATACGATTGGCCGGTAACGGTAGGAAAAATGTGTCCGAAAGGTGTAACTGCCTACCAGCAAACAAATCATAAAGATCGAATCTTAAGACCGCTCATACGTGATAACGCAAGCTTGAAGGGGACAAAAGAAGGCTTCCGTGAAGCAACCTGGGAAGAAGCTTACGATCTGATTACAAGAAAATTCTTAGATTTGCAGAAAAATTATGGGAAAGACTCACTCTCTGTTTTTAGTGGTGTATCCATGACAAATGAAAAATGTTATTTAACTGGGAAGTTTGCAAGGGTAGCATTAGGGACGAGATATATTGATTACAATGGCCGCTTCTGTATGTCAAGTGCAGCCGGTGGATTTCTCCGCTCATTTGGTGTTGACCGTGGCTCAACACTTCCTTGGACTGATATTCATGAAACAGATTGCTTATTTATTGCTGGAAGTAATACAGCAGAATGTCATCCAACCTCTATGTTCCGTGTTTGGGCAGTTCAGGAAAGAGGCGGTTATTTAATTGTTGCAGATCCAAGAGAAACACCGATTGCGAGAAGAGCAGATATTCATTTGGACTTAAAGCCAGGTACAGATCTTGCATTAGCAAATGGAATTCTTTATTTATTAATCGAAAATGGGCATGTAGACAGCGAATTTGTAGCAAACCATACGAATGGATTTGAAGAAACGAAAGAAGTAGTGAAAGGATTTACTCCAGAGTACACAAGTGAAATAACAGGAGTTTCAATAGAAAAAATTAAAAAAGCAGCACAAATTTACGGAAAAGCACCAAATGCTATTGTCATGTTTGCAAGGGGAGTTGAACAGCAGCACAAAGGTGTTGATAATGTTTCGGCCTATGTCAATATGGCCTTAGTAACAGGGAAAATTGGTCGTCCAAAAGCAGGGATTGCAACATTCACCGGTCAAGGAAACGGTCAAGGCGGACGTGAGCATGGGCAGAAATCAGACTTATTGCCAGGATACAGAAAAATTACAAATCCAAAGCATGTTGAAGAGGTTTGTGAGGTATGGGGGATCACACCAGAAGAAATGCCAGGACCAGGTGTATCTGCTTATGAAATGTTCGAATTAATGGATGCGAAAACTATTCGTGGTTTGTATTTACTTTGTTCGAACCCTGCTGTTTCTGCTCCAAATTTAAATTTTGTAAAAAAGGCTCTTAAAAATCTTGATTTCATGGTTTGTTCAGACTTTTATTTATCAGAATCTGCGGAATTCGCTGATGTTATTTTACCATCTGTTACCTGGTCAGAAGATGAGGGAACAGTGACAAATCTTGAAGGAAGGATTATTAAGATAAACAAGGCGCAGGAACCAATTGGGGAATCAAAACCAGATTGGAAAATCCAAGTAGAGCTCGCTGAAAGACTTGGTAGAGGTCAATATTTTTCACATCTTAAAGAAGCCAAAGATGTCGCTGAAGAATTTAGACGGGCGTCAAAAGGCGGGTATGCAGACTATTACGGTGCTACTTGGGATAAAATCGACAAACAAGATGGAGTGTTTTGGCCGTGTAAAAATGAGGATGATCCCGGAACTCCGCACATGTTTCTAGATAAAAAATTTTATCACCCAGATGGAAAAGCAAAAATCTGTGCTCTACCTTATCGGCCGCCAGCTGAAGAACCATGTGAAAAATACCCGCTACGTTTAACAACTGGCCGTGTCGTTTATCATTATTTGTCAGGAAACCAAACGAGAAGAATCCCATTTTTACATGATATGTGTCCAGAACCATATGTGGAAATTCACCCTGAAAGAGCAGAGGAATACAACATTACACACGATGAAGTCGTTCGTCTATTTACCCGAAGAGGTGAGAGTTACTTTAAGGTGAAAATAACAGAAGCAATTCGAAAGGATACTGTTTTCGTCCCTTATCACTTTGGTCATGAAGAGTCTATTAATCTATTAACAATAGCCGCATTAGATCCAATATCTCGCATGCCTGAGTTTAAAGCATGTGCTGCACAAATCGAAAAGGTAGTAGTTGGGAAGGTGTAGAAATGAAAAAAAGACTTTATCTTGAATTAGAAAATTGTATCGGATGTCGTTCATGTCTTGCTGCCTGTACTCAATGTGGAGGACATGAGGAACGTAATCGAAATTATGTTTATGATGTAAACCCGATTGTCAATAGACAAACAATGCCGTTAATGTGTTTGCATTGTGTGAATCCAGCATGTGCAAGAAGCTGTCCTGCACAAGCTATTCAAGTTCATGAAACAGGAGCTGTCTTATCAGCACTTGTTGAAAAATGCATCGGTTGTCAAAATTGCACAATCGCATGCCCCTATGGAATTCCTAAGTTCGATACAGAACAAAATCTAATGTATAAATGTGATTTATGTATTGACAGAACAAAGGACGGAATTCCACCAATGTGCGCAAGTGTTTGTCCTTCGAATACTCTACAATGGCTAACAGAAGTAGAAATTGAAGCAAAGCAGAAAAAACATGATTTAAATAATGGAAAATGGGTTGCTAGCATGCCTTATTTAGAAGGCGAAACAAATGTGAAAATTAGTTTGCCAGGAATTTTACAAGGAACAACTAAGCTATTTTAGGAGGAAGTGGAGATGGTCGGTAAAAATAACAAAATACCATTTGAAGAAGATAACTATACTCATAATATTCATCGAAATAATGAACGAATGTTAGATCGAAGAGGGTTTATGAAAACATTGGTCGGTGCCGCTGGGTTGTTTGCTGTTTCTTCCTTACCATGGGGAGCGGTTGCCGCAAAAGAGTTATTAGGTTTAGGTGATAAGGAATATCCAAAAATGAAAATTGCTAATGTTCGAGATGTTGCAGTAGGTGATTCTGTCAAGTTTGCATTTCCTAGTGAGCATGACAGTGCTCTGTTGATTCGGTTAGGTGAAAATCAATATGCGGCGTATCAAAATGCATGTACTCACCTACGCTGCCCTGTGTTTTGGGTGAAGGAAGAAGGAGAAATGGTTTGTCCTTGTCATCATGGGAAATTTGATGCTTACACAGGTGCACCAACAGCAGGTCCACCAAGAAGACCATTACCTGAAATTAAAGTTAAGGTAGAAAATGGGGTTATTTATGCTGTGAGGGTGAAGCGATATGATGCTTAAAAAAATTAACGTTGTATTCCTTTGTACGATCTTATTCTTAAACATTATCTTTACTCAACTTATGGTTCATCAATATTTCTATGAGAACTATGGAAGTAGTTTATTATTTTGCGGTTTGAATCTGCTTTTGTTTCCAATTGCAATACTTATCTATAGAAAAGATAAAAAGCGAAAAGGCGTGTTATCACGATGAAAAATGAAACGTATTTAGATTTTTGTTTTATTAGAGAGGAAAAAGGAAGCTTTTCCACTGAAATTGATTTGCTATTAAAGGAGATGTTTTGTTCTAATCAATTACATTGGTATTTAGATGAAAATAGCGAACAGGGACTAGAGATTGTTGTAGCAGAGGTAAAAGGTATGAGTGATTGGAGTTCGGAAGAGCAGTTATTATCTTACTTAGAAGATCGTGGATCATCTTCTTTTTGGACCTATCTACAAGGTTATCAATTTTCAATTTATCCCTATATGAAAGGATGTCAGTCTGGTGGAACTCATTCATTTACTTGAACTGGAGAATTTTGTTTCCATTCCAATCAAATTAACCATTCATGGGAGTGAAGAAGAAGATAGACCGGTTTGGATGGAAAAAAAGATACAAAGTGTAAGGTTATGTCCAGATGGTACACATGTTCGTCTTTATTTTGATCACCATCATTTTATCGCAGTACCTAAGGAATCTGAAATTATAAGACAAAAACATGAGTGGAGCGCCTATGATGAAAAATCAAGCCTGCGGTATTTAATAAAGAAGGAGGGGGGAGGTTACCATGATTAAAAAGGTTCAATTACCATTACAAACAGTAAATTTAGTTCTCGGTTTTATGGTATGGGTCATCTTATCTTCATTAATGCCTTTTATTAAGGAAGATATTGCAATTGCTCCAGAGCAATTAGCCTGGGTAACGGCTATCCCAGTGATATTAGGATCGATTCTACGAATACCTATAGGCTATTATGCAAACTTACTAGGTGCCCGATTGGTGTTTATGATTAGCTTTGTTTTATTAATTCCTCCAGTCTATTATATTAGTATTGCAGACTCACTTACAGATTTGTTGATTGGCGGACTGTTTTTAGGGATTGGAGGAGCAGTTTTTTCTGTAGGGGTCACATCTTTACCTAAGTACTATCCGAAGGAAAGGCATGGGTTTGTTAATGGTATTTATGGTGCTGGAAATTTAGGTACAGCGATTAGTACCTTTGCTGCACCTGTCATTGCATCAAAGGTTGGCTGGTCTCTAACAATTCAGTTTTATCTTGTTATTCTAGCTATCTTTATAGCTTTAAACTTTTTCCTAGGTGATAGGCATGAACCAAAAGTTAAAGCCCCACTTATGAAGCAAATCAAAGGTGTATATAAAAATGCAACCATGTGGCAATTATGCTTATTTTATTTTATAACATTCGGCTCTTTTGTAGCCTTTACAATTTATCTACCAAATTTTTTGGTTGTGAATTTTGGGTTAGAAAAAGTGGATGCAGGACTTAGAACTGCAGGCTTTATTATGATGGCTACATTCATGAGACCTGTTGGGGGATATCTTGCCGATCGTTATCATCCGCTAAAACTATTAATGTTCGTATTCACTGGATTTACATTAGCTGCCATACTGCTATCGTTTGCTCCATCGATTGAATGGTACACAGTAGGGTGTTTAACCATCGCAGTGTGTGCAGGTTTAGGTAATGGTGTTATTTTCAAATTAGTACCTGCCTATTTTTCAAAGCAGGCAGGAGTTGTTAACGGATTAGTATCAGCGATGGGCGGGCTAGGGGGCTTTTTTCCGCCGCTTATTTTGGCAACATTATATAATATCACCGGACACTATGCGATTGGATTTATGGCTTTATCGGAAGTTGCGTTGGCAAGTTTAATCCTGGTGATTTGGATGTATTTTAAAGATAAGCTGGTGATTGCAAGTCAAGTTGTCAGCCATACAGTAGAAGGTATTATGATAACAGATAAACAGGGGAAGATTATTTCAGTAAACCCTGCCTTTACAAAGTTAACAGGATATGATGAACATGAAGTACTGGGTAAAAATCCGAATATGTTAAAATCAGGAGTTCAAAAGAAGGAATTTTATCAAGATATGTGGGATTCTATTCAGCAAAAAGGGTTTTGGCAAGGAGAAATATGGAACCGTCGGAAAGATGGTCATAATTACTTAGAATGGTTAACAATTAGTGCAATTCGAAATGATGCTGGCGAAGTTGTACAATATGCAGGTATGTTCAGTGATATAACCGATTACAGAAAAAATGAACTTACACATGACTCATAAGAAATGCCTAAAAATAAGAAGGGAGATGTCTCTTCTTATTTTTTGTTTAAAACAAAACATCATACAGAAAGTGATGGATAGGAGTTTAAAAAAACCTCCTGATTAAGTGGAAAAATGGTAAAATTAAGAATCTGAATCATAAAGATATAGAAAAGATGGATTGGACGAATGAGGTGTTTGGGGATGATGACACGCAAGGTGAAAATTGTTGGTACAGGATCTTATGTGCCTGGCCGGGTGGTCAAAGCGGAAGAAATTGATAGATTAATTGGGGTGAAAAAGGGATGGTCTGAGAAAAAATCCGGTGTGAAGCAAAGGTATTTTATTGAGAACGAAACAGCGTCATATATGGGAGCAGAGGCAGCAAAAGCAGCGATAGAGGAAGCAAATATATCATTGGGAGATATAGATTGTATCATTAGTGCAAGTGGAACAAATGAACAGGCTATTCCTTGTAATGCCTCATTAATACAAAAACAACTTGGTCTACAACATTCAGGAATTCCTTGCTTTGACTTTAACTCTACCTGTCTAAGCTTTGTAACAGCACTTGATATGATGTCTTATGCAATTGACCAAGAACGGTTTCAAAATGTCTTAATTGTATCTTCTGAGATATCTTCTGTTGGCTTAAACTGGAGTCAGCATGAAAGCAGTATATTATTTGGGGATGGAGCGTGCGCTTTTATTCTTACACATAGTCATGACACCTCAGGAATTATCGCTTCAAAAATGGAAACGTATAGTGAAGGTGTCCACTTATCAGAGATAAGAGGTGGAGGAACAAAAATGCACCCAAGAAACTACAGTGATCAGACTGCGAATGATTTTTTATTTGATATGGACGGTCGATCAATCTTTAAATTATCGTACAAACGATTACCTCAGTTTCTTGAAGGATTATTTGAACGAACTGGACTATCAATTGAAGATATGCATATGGTGATCCCACATCAAGCGAGTGCATCTGCCATGAAGATCATTCGAAAAAAATTGGGTGTAAAAGAAGAACGGTTTATGAGTATTATTGAGGATTATGGAAATGTTATAGCAGCATCTATTCCTCTGGCTTTTCATGAGGCTGTGAAACTTGGAAAATTAAAACGTGGGGATCTTGTTTTATTACTAGGGACATCAGCAGGTTTATCTATTGGAGGTATTGTTCTTGAATACTAGTTCACGAGTATTGGTTACGGGAGCTCGGGCCCCAGTCGCGCTTCATATTTGCAGATTATTTAAGCAATCTGGTGCAGAAGTATATGCCTCAGATTGTACACCATTCCCGCTAACCAAAGCGTCTAATAGTATTAAACGCTATATCTCTACTCCATCTCCTAAATTTAAAATAAAAAATTATATTGAAGCTTTGGTGGAACTAGTGAAAGAGGAGAGAATCGATTATGTAATTCCAACATGTGAAGAAATCTTTTATATCTCAATGTATAAAGATGTTATTGGTAAATATTGTGAAGTCCTAGTGGATGATTTTTCGAAATTAAAAACATTGCATCACAAATTTGAATTTTTAAAAATGGTTGAAACTTTAGGATTTCAAGTACCTAAAACAATGGTCCTTACACAAAATACTATGATAAATGACTGGAAAGAAAAAAATAATCTCGTCATGAAAAAAATTTATTCGAGGTTTTCTGATTCAATCATCTTTTTAGCTTCTATAAAAGACATACCAAATAAGAGTTTCAATGATTCTAGTTGGATCCTTCAAGAAAGAATTAATGGAGAGCAATTTTGTTCTTATGCTATTGCAAGAGATGGGGAAGTACTAGCACATTCTGTTTATAAAAGTAACTTTACAGCTGGATTAGGGGCAACAATATCGTTTGAGCATATAGACAGACAAGATATTGAACAGTTTGTCTGTAAAATAGTTGAACATTTAAATTTCACTGGACAAATTTCATTTGACTTTATTGTAAATGATCATAACAGAGCGATTCCAATTGAATGTAATCCAAGAGCTACAAGTGGGTTGCATTTATTCGATCAAGAGATTGTAGCGGCCTTACTATTACAGCACAAAACAGGTATTCTAACTCCTAAAAAGGGAAAAAGGGAAGCCATAAAGCTAGCTATGCTCTTATTTGGCCTACAACAAGCCCGGGATGTTCAAAAGGCAGTTGAATGGCTGAAGATTGTCATTTCCTATCAAGACATCACCTTTCGTGTAAATGATCCATTACCATACATTTATCAAGTGATAAGTTTAATGAAATTATGGAGAGAGAGTAAAAAAAATGCTGTAACACTGCTGCAACAATCAACTTATGATATAAGCTGGGATGGTGATGAATGATGAAGGTTCTTGTTACAGGTGCAACAGGCTTCTTAGGGATGAAAGTAGCAAACCGCCTTGCTTTGATGGGGTATAAAGTAACAGGGACTGGTCGAAATGAAAAGATTGGTGACAGCTTATCAAAAAAAGATATTCGCTTTGTCAACTGTGCATTAGAAAATCGGGATCACATGCTTGCTCTTTGTCAGAACCAGGATTATGTGATTCATTGCGGGGCTTTTTCTTCACCTTGGGGGAAATATAAAGATTTCTATCAAGCAAATGTTGTTGGGACAAAGAATGTGATTGATGGATGTATAAAATGGAAGGTGAAGCGGTTAATACATGTTTCAACACCGAGCGTCTATTTTTATTATGATGAAAGACTAGATGTGAAAGAAGATGACGTGCTGCCAAGTAAATTTGTTAACCATTACGCTAAGACTAAATATCTTGCAGAACTTGAAATAGACAAAGCATTTCAACAAGGTCTTGCGACAATTACAATTCGACCTCGCGCTTTATTCGGACCAGGCGATCAAGCTATTTTCCCTCGATTGATTAAAGTATGTGAAAAAGGAATATTTCCGAAGATTGGTTCAGGGAATGTTGAAATTGATATGACGTACATAGATAATGTAGTGGATGCATTACTATTATGTTTATCATCAGGTCATTCTACACTTGGACAAAAATACAATATTACAAATGATGAACGAGTAAACTTATATAGCATGATTGAATCGGTTATGGAAAAATTAGGTAAGTCCTTTTCGTATAGGAAAATCTCCTATCAAAAAGCATTTTTTTAGCGACCGCAATGGAGTATGTGTCTACCTATTTGCTAGGTGGAAAAGAGCCTTTATTAACTCGTTATACGGTTAGCGTTTTATCACAATCTCAAACACTTTCAATTGAAAAAGCCAGAAAAGAACTAGGTTATGAACCAGTTATTTCAATTGAGCAAGGAACTAAAGAATTTATTGAATGGTGGAAAAATCATGCGAATTGAAATGTTGAAGCTCTTTGAATGTGGATATTGTACACATCCTGAAAAGATCGTCAATCCAAAAAGATCAATAAAGAAAATCAAGTTTCCTGCTATAGTAGCTTTGTTGAAGCACCCTACGAAAGGTTACATCTTATTTGATACAGGATATTCTAAGAGATTTAAAGAAGCAACCAAGTCTTTTCCTTATTCCATTTACGCAAAATTAACTCCTGTAAGCTTTACTGAATCAAAATCGATTAAAAATCAATTAATGAAAGAAAGTATTAACCCTTCCGATATCCGTCATATTATCCTTTCTCACTTCCATGGAGACCACACAGCAGGACTAAGCGATTTTCCATCTGCAACAATACTAACCTTTAAAAAAGCCTATGATCATATTAAGCAATTTAATAAGATAAAAGCTTTAACAAAAGGATGTTTAATTGATTTACTACCAAAGAATCTTCATGAACGAATGGATTTTATTGATGAATCACCTGAAATATCGTTAGATGATCAGTTTCAACCATTTCAGGAAGGATATGATGTGTTTGGGGATGGATCCCTTTTTGCTGTTGATTTAACAGGTCATGCAATCGGCCAGCTTGGACTTTTTGTTTTCTTAAAAAGTGGGAAGCAGCTATTGCTTTGTGCTGATGCTGTATGGCAAAGTGAGGCATATGAGGAGTTAATATTTCCTCATAAAATTACTAGTTTGCTAATTGAAGATATTCCTTTTTATAGGGAAAATATAAAAAAGCTTCATCAGCTTTCAAAAAATTCACCTGGGATTGACATTTTGCCAACCCATTGTCAAAAAACATGGAATTTGGCGAAAGAGGGTTTTAAGTATGAATAAATTTTTACTATTAAAACAATATACGCTTTCGAAGTATATAAGGCGATTTCCTTCCAGTAAAGCTTTAAAAGCTTATCAAAACAAAAAAATAAAAAAGCATTTAGCGTTTGTTTTAACACACTCTTCCTTTTATCGGAACTTTTATAGTGATCATCTTCAAAAGGTTAATTGGGAAACGTTACCGATTATCACAAAAAGAGAAATGATGGATCATTTTAATGAAATAAACACGGCAGGTGTAACGAAAGAAGAAGCTTTTCAATTAGCCATAAAAGCTGAGATAACGAGAGATTTTTCCCCGAAGATCGATCAAATTTCGATTGGTTTATCCTCTGGAACAAGTGGAAATCGTGGATTGTTTTTAGTCAGTGATAAAGAATCTGCGATGTGGGCTGGAGAGGTACTAGCTAAACTTCTTCCAGGAAGTTTAATGAAAGAACATAAAATTGCGTTTTTTTTACGTGCTAACAACAATTTATATGAGTCAACAAATAGTAGAAAAATTAGCTTTCACTTTTTTGATTTAGTTGATGATATTAAACGTCATATGAGTAGATTAAATGAATTGAAGCCGACTATTATTATTGCACCACCTTCTATGTTGCGAATAATCGCAGAGTGGAAGGGAAATAACCTTATTAATATTACTCCCCAAAAGATCATTTCTGTTGCAGAAGTATTAGAGGACGTTGATAAAGATTATATTGAAGCTGTCTTTCAGCAAACTCTGCACCAGGTTTATCAAGCAACAGAGGGATTTTTAGCAACAACCTGTTCATACGGTGTTCTTCATATGAATGAGGATTTACTTGCTATTCAAAAAGAGTATTTAGACAAGGATAAAGGGATTTTTGTGCCAATCATCACCGATTTTACTAGGAGAACACAGCCATTAATACGATATAGATTAAATGATTTATTAATAGAAAGGAAAACGCCATGTCCATGTGGATCACATTTTTTAGCTTTAGATCGAATTGATGGACGATGTGATGATATCTTTTATGGCGTACATGAACAAACAGGGAAAAAACACATGTTATTTCCAGATTTCATTAGACGAGCGATCATGCTTTCTTCGGACGATATACTTGAATATAAGGTCACACAAAAGGAACTCCTTATAATCGAGATCAAGCTTAAAGTTAAAAGTGAAAAAGCTGGAATAGAAGCAAAGGTAATGCTTGAACTGAAGAAATTATGGAAGGAATATCTGCTTGTCATTCCTCAGTTTACATTTTCAGAATATGACTTAATTACATCAGGTCGTAAAAGAAAGAGAATCGAAAATGCTGTAAAGGAAAATGTCCACCATGAAACTATATGATGTGACAACAATTGATGAAATTGATTGGGAAAAGAAAAAAGACGGTGAGATGATCAAACAATTTTTTGAGCCTTTGATTAGGAATGGAAGTACATATTTTATGAAAAATGTCCAAACTGACCTTTTTCTATTAGAGATAGATGATATATTGTTACCGATCACTGTTAATAAAAAAGAGTTCAATAATTCCTATGTTACGTCTCCTTTTACACATTATATTAGTTATGCAAAAGAAGAGCTTTGGGAGCTGAAAAATCCAATACTAGAAAAATTGTTTTCACTAATAATCAATTTAATAGGAAAGGTTTTAAAGAGGAGTAATCTAAATAGAGTAGTGATCATAAATAATTGGTTACTTTCAACAAATTTAATGGGCCAATTACTAACGGAAAACCAACTATTAATGGTGACAAATTTTCTAACTATTGCATTTCCACAGCACACTATATTAATACGGTCAATGACAGAAGCTTTACATCGTCCTTTACTTGAAAAATGTCAAACTATTGGTTATCAAAAAATAATGTCACGTGCCATCTATTTGTTCAACCCTACTATCGGATTATCAAAAAAACAAAATAAGACACTTCAACAGGATAAAAAATTATTTGAGAAATATCAATATGACGTAAGAGAAGCAGAAATTGATGATATACCTCAAATAGAGAAAATGTATTATGAGCTATATATTGACAAATATTCTCGTTATAATCCTCAATTTACAAAAGAGTTTTTTGAACATGCTATTTGTCATCATTATTTACAATTTAAACTTATCTGCGATGGAGAAAACGTAAAGGGTGTTGTTGGATACTGGATAAGAGAAGGAGTTCTCACTACTCCTGTACTGGGATATAACACAAAAACTGATAAGAAAGAAGGCTTATACAGGGTTTTATCTTATCTGATAACTGAACATGTTTTAGAACATAAATATCTGGGACATCGAAGTGCAGGGGCAGGGGAATTTAAGCGAAAGCGAGGCTCAATTCAACATATTGAGTATACATATTATTTTCAAAAGCATTTACCTTTTCATAAAAGGTTAGCATGGAGCATTTTAAAAGCAATCATGACATCATTTGTTGAACCAATTGCAAAGAAGAAAGGATTTTAACTAATATTACCATCGAAATGTTGAGTGTTTTTTTGTTACGATCTTTAGGGTATCTGTTTTTCTAAGGAGTGAATCATGTGAAGAAAAACATTGTTATGGTCCTAGTGATCTTATTAGTTTTAACAGGTGGTTTTTTTTCAGGCATCTTTTATCAAAAAATAAGTGATAACCAATCAAATACACCTAAACTGGTAACAAAAGTGCCGGAATCAACGAAGAAACCGAGTGAAAAAGAAATGCCAGAAATTCAAGAAGAAAAACAGAAAGTATTAATTGGATATGTGCAGGATTTCAGAGATCCATCTGTAATTGATTATAAAGAGCTTACACATGTAATTTTTTCATTTGCACACCCTACAAAGGATGGGAGCATCCTTATGAATGGTGAAACAGCAAAAACAAACTTGAAAACAATGGTGAAAAAAGCACATGAGCATCAAACGAAGGTTTTATTAGCAGTTGGTGGTTGGTATCACATTAATGGCGGAGAGTCATATGATTATTTCAAAGCCGCAATCTCAAATAACACCTCTCGAACAAAGTTAGTGGATGAGCTTATAAACATAACAAAAGCAGAAAACCTTGATGGGATAGATATTGATTTTGAACATCCTCGATCAAATGAGGATGCAAAAAACTTGAGTATTTTCATAAAAGCATTGGATGATAAATTATCTAAACTTGATAAAGAATTAACGATTGCTGTTTATTCAAAGATTCATAGTGCTACAGGTACGGAAATTCAATCTGTTGTGTATGACCCAAACATGTTTAAACATATTGATTTTGTAAATATTATGGCATATGACGGTCAATGGGATGGAGAGTATAATGCTGCAAATTTATCACCATACAGTTTTGCAGAAAATATTGTAACCTATTGGTCTAGATTATTTGATCATCTCAATATAGGTAAAGATAAACTTGTATTAGGTGTTCCGTTTTATGCACAACCTGAGAATGTATCGATTAATCAGATGTCATACGGAGCAATTGTTGAAGCAAATCCAGAAAATGCTCAACGTGACAGTGTAAAGTTAAATGGGACAACCTATCATTATAATGGAATTCAAACCATGCTAAAGAAAACAAATCTTGCTGTAGACAATGGATTTGGGGGCATGATGATTTGGGAGTTAGGGCATGATGTTTCAGGAGATTCTAGTCTAACAAGTACCATTTCGAATGAATTGGAAAAAAAGGATGAGCAACAATCAATTTTTGTAAGAAAATAAGAAAAATAAGCTGACACTTCCATCTCTTTGTGGGAGTGTTTTTCTTTTAAAAGGAAAATCTTTGCAATCTGCTTCTGGTGTTGTAAAGCTTACTTATACATCATGTAAATGATTGTACTCAGGAAAAAAGCTTTTATAACCTTTGATACAATTAGTAGAGGAAATGGCGAACGAAACAACGAACAAAGCAATCGTTCTAGGCTGGTTAATGCGCCATCCTGCCTTGATTCAGCCTGTTATAGGTACAACAAAACCCTAAACGTATTTTGAATTGTAAGGATGCCATTCGTCAATCAGAAATCATGACACTTGAAGAATGGTATAGACTTTATACTTCATCAAGTGGACATAAATGCCATAAAAACAAAAGGCAAACGCCTCAATCAGAATCCGTCAAATAAGAGGATTTAGAATAAAAGGCGTTCTTGCATTTAATTCTAAATTGACTAAAGCCTTATCTAAGTGCTCGACTTCCAGCTCCGAAGCATATAACTTATAAGTGCAGTCGCGGAGATTGACGTCGCGTGTTTAAACTAGGCTATTAGCGGCTACCTCAAACAGTACAAAAATTTTTAAAGTCCTAATCAACGTAAAAAAGATAATGTGTAATGGGGGGTTACTCATTATCTTTTTTGTTTAGTTCTTCTCTTATACGCTCATCTTCCTCTATCACACAAATTCGTGTAATTTGTTCATTAAGATAATGTTGAAGGTAATCCTTTTCTTCTTCACAATAATCTTTTTTCATTTGGGAACCTCCTTTTAATGTTGAACTTATTGTTTGTATGAACAGGAGGTGCTTATACTTAGAAAAAAATAAAAGGCCTCAATCGGGCCAATATATGTAAGTTAACAAATATGCTTCATATTAGAATGTGTATATAGGATGGTCTTGAGCTCTTTTTCAGATGCTTCATAAAACTGTCTTCCATCAGGCATTTTAAATACATTATGATCGATTAAGGCCGTAATAATTTCGGACTTTGACTTTTCTTTCGTTATTTCGCACATAAAAATCACCTCATATTTGAAAGCGTTTACAAACATATAATACATAAATTTTGTTCTCATGTCAACTGTCTGTCTTATTTTACATTCTTCTTTACTTTATTACTTATTTCAATGTACATTTTTTATACAGTTTTAGAGAAAATTAGCTATAAAAGGGGGGAAGTCACAATGAAGGGGAAAATATGGATTTTCACAGTTTTCATTTTATTAAGTCCAATAATATTCGTGATATTATTTTCAGATCATTCGGTTGCATTAAAAAATAAACGAGACCAAAACTCTCTTCATGTTTATCTTATTGGAGATTCAACAGTTTCTGCCTATAAACAAAAGTTTGCACCTAAAATGGGATGGGGACAAAAATTAAGTGTTTATTTTAATGATCAGATTATTATTCACAATGCTGCTGTTCCAGGGAGAAGCTCGAAAAGCTTTTATGAAGAAGGGAAATTTGAAAAAGTAAAGAATAAACTAGGCAAAGGTGATTATCTATTTATTCAATTTGGTCATAATGACGCAAAAAGGAAAGATGCAAAACGATATACAGATCCATATACTGACTATAAAATATATCTGAAGAAATATATAGCTGGAGCAAGGGAAAAAGGAGCGGTACCAATACTTGTTACACCAGTCGAAAGACGAAACTTCTCTAATGATGGAATCATATTAGATTCACATGGTGACTACCCTGCAGCAATGAAGCAATTAGCAGAGGAAGAAGATGTCTCCCTAATTGATTTAACCACTAAAAGCAAGCAGCTATTTAACAAATTAGGACCCGAAAACACAAAGCAACTGTTTTTGTGGCTGGAACCACATCAATATCACCATTTTCCTAATGGAAAAAGAGATAACACACATTTGCAAGAGTTTGGGGCAACTAAGATCGCATCATTAGTTGTTGAGGGAATCAAAGGTTTAAATATATCTCTTAAAGAATATGTTAAATCAGATATACAGTGAGAGACTGTTACAAGTATCAGTCTCTTTTTAACTTTAGGCTGTTTTTACAAACTTTATTGCTTTGAATAAGTGCCTAAAATGGTTAATTGGAGCTCCAGGATGATCGTTTTCCGCGGGGCGGGCGGTGAGCCTCCTCGGCGCACAACGCCTGTGGGGTCTCACCTGTCCCGTTGCTCCCGCAGGAGTCTCGCACCTTCTGCTCCAATCAACCTAATCAGTTTATGTTCAATGAACTTATTAAAAAAAATAATCTTTTTAGAAAAGAGCCTTACTTTAAAATATTTTTTAACAGAGGAATTTTTTCTTTTTCCTTGAAATACATATATAAAGCTTTTCTGAAACGAATTATGAAAACGCTTACCTTTTGAGGAGGGAGAAATCATATGTATGTAACTATTGGTCAGCTATTTGAACAATCCGTAAACAAATATGTAAACAAAGAGGCTGTAGTAGACAGTTCTAGAGGTGTACGGTTTACCTTTGAAAAGTGGAATGATGAAGTAAATAAGCTTGCAAATGCCATGCTTACTGCGGGAGTTAGAAAGGGAGACAGAGTTTCTACCTTTTTATTTAACTGCATTGAATTAGGAACAGCTTATTTTGCTGCTGCAAAAATTGGAGCCATTATCAATCCGATTAACTTTCGTTTAAAGGCAGATGAAGTTTCATATATATTATTGGATGCTGCTCCCAAAATCGTCATTTATGAGAAAGGTTTAGAAGAACAAATCACGAAAATACACAATCGATTTCCAACGATTTTATTTTGGTGTATCGATGAAACAACTTCACTTTACGCTTCTTCCTATCAAGACATCATCAAGCATTCTCCAACAACAAATCCAAATTGTGAAATAAGTGAAAACGATACGTATGCCATTATGTATACAAGTGGAACAACTGGCCGGCCAAAAGGTGTTATGCATCGCCATCGAGATATGATTGAACAAAGTTTAATTTGTATCAATGCGCTCCAGATAACATCAAAGGATATTGGATTAGTAACAGCACCAATGTTTCATTGTGCTGAGCTTCATTGCAGTTTTTTACCACGTGTTCATGCGGGAGCAAAAAATGTGATCATCCATCATTTTGATTCAAAACAGGTGCTGAATACGATTGAGGAAGAAAGGGTTACAATGCTTTTTGCCGCTCCAACGATGTGGAATATGCTTCTACAAGAAGAATTACAGCTATTTAATTTAACGTCACTTAAAGTTGGTTTGTACGGTGCTGCCCCAATGGCTCCCGTTCTTGTAAAATCGTGTAGAGATCGACTAGGAATTGAACTTGTTCAAGCATATGGAATGACAGAAATGGGACCGGCTATTGCATTTTTAGAGACAGATGAGCAGTTAACAAAAGCGGGTTCGGCAGGTAGAGCTTGCTACAATCATGAGATCAGAGTGGTCAAGCCAAATGAAGATGGTCCATCTGAACCGGATCATATCCTTCCACCGGGAGAAATTGGTGAAATCATTGTAAAAGGACCCTGTATGATGGTTGGATACTATAACCGAGAAGAGGCTAGTGAAAAAGCGATGTACAAAGGTTGGTATCATTCAGGAGATCTAGGATATTTTGATGAGGAAGGCTATTTATATGTAGCAGACCGAGTTGATGATATGGTGATTAGCGGAGGAGAAAATGTATATCCAAGAGAAGTGGAAGATGCTTTATATGAGCATGAAGGAATTTTAGATGTGGCTGTATTAGGTGAACCTGATGAGTTTTGGGGTGAAAGAGTAATTGCTGTTGTTGTAAAAAAGGATCGAAGCATAACAGGTGAGCAGCTTGATCAATTCTTAAAAAGGTCTGATAAGCTTGCACCATATAAAAGACCAAAAAGATATGTTTTTGTTGATGAGCTACCACGTAACGCAAGTGGAAAAATCCAAAAGTTTTTATTAAGAGAAACAATGTCTCAAAATAAGTTACAATATTAGTTTAAAAGGGAGCAGTATCCTTCTTAAAGGACTGCTCCTTTTTCTATTTTTCGATTCATCATGTAATATTGAAGTTAATATGGTATAGTTATTTAGCTGTTTATAGGAAAGACTAGCATTTAGTACTTTGAAAAGAAAAGAGATGTGATAAACCTTGGCTGATTTCTTACAATTAGGAATACGAAAAGAGATTAATTATACATTAAAATCATTAGGGCTTACAGAGCCAACACCAATTCAGGAGCAAACAATCCCGAAGATCTTGGAGGGGAAAGATGTCATCGCGCAGGCACAAACGGGAACAGGAAAGACCCTTGCATTTGTCCTGCCGATTATAGAAAAAATCGATGTACAGCATCAAGAAATTCAAGCACTTATTTTAACTCCAACACGCGAGTTAGCACAGCAAATTTCAAAAGAAATAAAAAGAATGATTGAAAACATCGAAGGAGTTCATGCTTTGGCTGTTTATGGAGGTCAGGATGTTGAACATCAACTGAAAAAGTTAAAAGGCGGACAGCATATCGTTGTTGCAACACCCGGTCGGCTATTAGATCATATTCGTAGAAAAACAATTGATCTATCGACGGTTCAAATGCTCGTACTTGATGAAGCTGACCAAATGTTACATATGGGATTTCTTCCTGAGGTTGAGGATATTATTTATGAAACTCTATCAACAAGGCAAACAATGTTATTCTCTGCAACGATGCCCAATGAAATAAAATCTCTTGCAAAAAAATATATGCAAGATCCATTGAATATTCAAGTTCAAGCAAAAAGAATAACGGTTGATGAAATCCAGCAAATTGTTGTGGAAACAACCGATCGAAGAAAACAAGCTACATTGCTACATTTAATACAGGAGCATCGTCCATTTTTAGCAATCATATTTTGTCGGACAAAGATTCGTGCTAAAAAACTGCAAGAGGCTTTACTTGCAAATGGTTATGAATCAGATGAACTTCATGGCGATTTAACTCAAGCAAAACGGGAAAAAGCTATGAAACGGTTTCGGGAAGCCAAAATTCAATTTTTAGTTGCAACTGATGTAGCGGCAAGAGGACTTGATGTAGAAGGGGTGACACATGTATATAATTATGATATCCCTCATGATGTTGAAAGCTATATACACAGAATTGGCCGAACTGGCCGTGCCGGTGGAACAGGAGTTGCTTATACACTAGTAGCACCAAAGGATCTTGATTTTTTACGAATGATAGAAAAGGGAATTCATCAAAACTTGGAAAAACAAGTGATTAAGGGAGTTAGTGTTCCTGATCGAGATGATTATGAACAAGAAAGAAAAGAGCAGATTAAAAAATCTAGACGTCTAACTGATAGTGGAGGTAAAAACAGAAGAGGAACAACTGCTACTGGTGGAAGAAAATCAGCTGAAAATCAACAGAGGGATAACAAAAGACCGCTGTCTAGAACTCGTAGATCAAAAAGAAAATAGTAAATGTAGGGTATCATGATGAGTGATACCCGTTTTTTTATTTGGCTGTTTTGGTATACTTTGTTGTTTTTTAATGCAGTGTTAAATGTGAAAACAAGTTCGTTCCACTGCGATCCAGACACTTGCTTTCCGCGGGGAGGAAGGCGAGCCTTCTCAGCTTAGCCTGCGGGTCCGGCCATTCCTCTTCCACTGCAGGAGTCGAGTGTCTTCCGCTCCATTCCACTATAGAGTTAAATAATATTTAAAAGCCAATCTTTGCAAAAACAGCCTTTTATTTAAAAAGTAGGAAAATATAAATTTAATGTCTTGCTCAAGCGCCTAGCCATAGATCTTCTCGAAAATAACTACCTCTTGGGTCTAGCCAATATGAATTGAGGTAAAGTACAACCTTCTATTCAAAAGTGTTTTATTCGCTCTAGGCTGATCAAGGTGCTTGCGCTTTTCTTATTTATTCAAGTCTTTTTTTGTGATCTCACTTCTAATTGTAACATCCTTAGAGAATTCAGTATCTTGTTTCTTGTTATTTGGATATTTGTTTTTTCGCTCACGGTTATCGTTTCGGTTTGTCATTGATGTACCTCCTCTCTAATTTTTCAATACCTATTATGCTCTTTGATAAGTGTTTTATCCCACTCTTAACGGGAGTAAGACCCCACCTCAAGCTTCTAGTTCACAATAAAAGTAAGTGGGGGAAAACTTGACTGTAATGTCCGATTAGGTCAACTGACCATCAGGGGGAATAAAGAAACCCCTATTGTCAAAAAAAAATTTTGTTTTGAATACTCAGGTTTTCTTTGAGAATAATAACAACGACTATTTACGATAAGGGGCACATTAATGGATAAGAAATTATTTAAGATCATAAATCAGTTCGCAGGTAGAAATCTTTTACTTGATCGACTCATGGTGTTTGCTTCAAATGAATTACGCTTTGTGTATGGTTTTGTCCTAATTACATTGTTAGTTTTAAATCACTTTAATAAAAAGTTTGTGTACGAATCAATCATTTCAATGATGATTACTTTAAGCTTAAAAAAACTGGTTAATAAAGTAAAATATATACCAAGGCCATTTCTTACACGTAATGCGAATGTCTTATTACCATCCTTGCAAGACTCTTCTTTTTTAAGTAAACACACATTATTATCATTTACTGTTTCAACAACTGTGTATTTGTATAATCGTGTATTAGGAAAAATTTTGTATTTTTTATCATTCCTCGTTGGTCTATCCCGTATTTGGATAGGAGTACATTATCCGTATGATATTATAAGAAGTTCTATAATCGGTTGTATAGTAAGTCTTTTTATAAATAAATCAAATGTAATAAAATCCGGTTAATGCAGAGAAATTGCAAATAATACTTATTTAATTCTGAATTTCCAACAGATAATTTGCATATGAAATAGGCGCTTCATGAATCTTTTTCCACAATGTCAAAAATTTGTCGTTCTTTCGTAATACTCCATATTGACCTCTTAAGTTACATTCAATGAAAAATGGAGTACCTTTATTCGTAATGCCAATATCAAATCCTAGGTCTGAAATATAAGGCCATGTCTTTTCAAGAGTTATAGCAATATCAATAGCTAATGTATTAATTTTTTTTGTTATTTCTGAGATCGAAATTTCATGGTGGATAAAATAATTCTGTAATTCTCCCATCTCTCCACCTCTCCCAATGTTTGTAATGTATTGACCAATAGGAGCTAATTTTGCTACCATTCCACTAATTTTCCAATGGCCAGTACCATCCTTTTGAACGATTACTCTTAAATCAAATGGTCTGTCTTGAAAAGTAGCTAGTGGGATTCTTTCTTGAATAATATAGGAACGTTGTTTAAATAGCTTTTTAAGCAATTTGTTTTCTAACGAAGTATATCGTCTTTTTTTCCAGCTTTTATTAGTCCCATGTCTTTCATAAATATACAGGTTTCCATTCCTCTCTTTTTCTACATGCATGATTCCTTTCCCTATACTGCTATAACAAGGCTTGATAAAAAAACTCTCCATATGATGAAGAGCAAATTCTAAGTTTTTAGCTGACCCTTTTAGAGTTGCTGGCAGGTGCTCAATAAGATGCGCTTCTTGCTCTAACAATTTATTTACATAATATTTACTATTTTTTATTGGAATATAGTTAAATACCTTTGAACCTGATTGCATTAGTTGATGAAGTGTTTGCCTTACTTTTTTATTGTTTAGATTACCACGATTATATATAACTTTTGGGATGTTTATTGTCATTTCAACGAACCGATCGGAAGCATTTTCTCTCATTAATACATTGGTTTTATTGGAAGAATAATGACACTCTGTGGTTAGAAAACAAACCGATCGTTGATAATTTTCTGCAGCATATTCAAATTGGGCATATGATGGGAAAAGTGAGTCTCCATTTTTCATTGATTGATAATGATGTTTTGGAATAAAAATACCAATTATTTTTTTATTCATAAAGTTACTCCATTTCAAATTAGTACTAACACCCATTTTTTACATCATGAATATTGTTAGTTATGGGTAAAAGGGATTGGCAATGCCTTTAACTGGATTTTAACCCTTGAATGACCTACAAGTAATGTATTCGATTTTATGAGAAGAGGTACTGTCATAGTGATTAGGTGAATAATTGATATTCTTTTATCGACTTTAACCTAATATCTTCAATAAAAATGAAATATTATAACTTTATAAAGCAGTATTAGTCATATCATGATGCTATCTTAGTATATTTTGGGAATTTATTTAAACTTACTATCCTCGTTTTTATCGTTCAAAAATATAGTAATTTGGAGATGAAAATATGGACACCATTGTATTTATTGGTTGCTATAAGTCAGGTTCAAGTAGAGATGCAATAACAATCGCAGCAGAAATGGGGTATTTTACTGTCTTATATACAGATCGATTAAAGTTTCTTGAACAAAGAGAAGAATTTAATGAAGTTCACCAAATGGTTTATATAAAGAGTTTAGAAGATAAAAACTTGTTATTAGAAGGTATTGAAAGACTTGTTGAAGATGGGAAAAATATAAAAGCTTGCTTAAGTTTAATAGATCCATTTGTATCAATTGCTGCAAGTATATCTGAAGAATTAAATTTATCAAGGATTACAAAAGAAGCGTTAGATATTATGGAAAATAAGGTCAAGTGCAGAGAGAAACTCAAACACCTTCCTTATACACCAAAGTTTTTCATTTATGAGGAAAATGAACGAACTATTGACGAATTTACCGATTCTATAAAAAAATACTTGCCTTTAGTCCTGAAATACCCTAAATCTAATGGATCGAAAGATGTATTACTTGTTACTACATCTAATGAGTTGAAAAAAGGAATAACACAATTAAAAAGAGCATCGAGTAAAGGTCCCATCTTACTAGAAAAATATATTGAAGGCAATCAATTTTTGGTCGAAGTCATTGTTTACAAAAGAAACTTAACGATTGTATGTGTGCTTGAACAGGAAGTTGCCAGAAAGAAAAGGTTTATTGTATTAGGATATCAGTTCCCAGCACAATTGAGCACAGATCAATATGCTAGTCTTGAGAATGCTATAAATTTGATTATACAGGAGATTGGATTGGAAAACGGCAGTTGTCATTTGGAATTCCGCTATTCCAATGGTGAATGGAAATTAATCGAAATAAACCCTCGCATAGCTGGAGGAGCAATGAATAAGATCGTATTTCATGGCACAGGAATTAATTTGGTAAAAGAGGTACTAAAACTTCATTTAGGAGAAGAGCCTCTAATAGAAATAAATAAAAATGAGTGTGTTTATGTAAGATATGTAACTGTAGAAACGAAGGGGATCCTTCTAAAGGTTACTGGTAAAAATCGAGCGAAGAAATACCAAGGTGTAAAAGAGGTTTATGTGAAACCGCGAAAAGGAAGTATCTTAATACCGCCATTATCTATGGGGGATCGGTATGCATATGTTCTAGCAACAGCACATTCACAAGTGGAAGCTAAGCAGCTTGCGCATAATGCTTTAAGGGAAATCAAATTTATCATCGAGCCGTTATAAAGGGTGATAACATGACTGTTATTGGTATGCTTCATTCACGCAAACATCCTGCAAAAGTAAAGAAGGCATATGCATGTGCGGCAGTTTCGAAAATGGAAGGTGTAGATTTTTTTTATTTTTCATTCGGTACCGTTGATATGGCGAAAAACACAATTAATGGTTGGGTATATGATAAAGGAGAGTGGTTCCAACAGCAACGTGATCTCCCAGATATCATTATTAATAGCAAATCTCCTAAAACTCAAAAGCAAACAAAGGTTTGGGCGTATCTGAAAAAAAGATGTCTATTTACAAGTTATTCAGTAGGAAATAAAGTAAACATTTACCAGAAAATTGTGAAGGGAAAGCGATTTGCTCGCTTTGTGATTCCTTTTATTATTCCAAAAAATGGTGAAGAAGTCATTTCTTATTTTCAAGCATATAAAAAAATGGTGATCAAACCGAAAAGAGGAAGTGGAGGTAAGGGGATCATTTTTCTAGAAAGAATAACTCCCACTCAATTTGTTTTATTAAATGGAGATAAGGAGGAAACCCTTAAGAAAAATGAACTTATTCCTTATCTTGATAAACTATTATTAACAAAATGCTATTTTATACAAGCTTTTATCAATAGTTCAACAAAAGAAGGGCTAGCTTATGATATACGGTTACATGTCCAGAAAAATGGGAAAGGTGAATGGGAAACAACGCTAATTTATCCAAGAATTAGTGGAAATAAAAGAATGATCAGCAATATTACAAGTGGAGGGTATAGAGGAGAGTTAGTGCCATTTTTAAAGGATGAGTTTGGTGAAGAATATTTTAATATTAAGAAATTATTAGACCATTTTTCTATTAGTTTTTCTAAACACTTTGAAAGCCTCTATGACAAAAAGTTTGATGAACTTGGAATTGATATCGGTATTGATGAAAATCAAAAGCTATGGATCTATGAGGTTAATTGGAGGCCCGGCTCGAAGCATCGAGAATTTGATGTGGCAAAAAAACTAATTCAATATGCTCTCTTTTTAGTTAAAAATAGCGGATGAAGCCAATTTATGAACTTTTCTGCACAAATGCCTATAGAAAGCAATAACATAATAGAAAAGTAAATGAAAGGAAGGAAGAAAATGGAGGACAACGGTAAAGTATATCATCAAGGTTCAATATATCATGCAATTCTTGAATTGAAAAAACAACAAGATCTTTTAGGCGGTTGTCCAAATAGTTGTTACAGTAACCTTCTTTCAAAACTTCTTAAAGTGGATACGATTCCGTTATTATTATACACAGAAGACGGTCTATTTTATTTATCAGGATCAGAGGATAAAAATTATAGAAAATGTGAGCATTTTTGTACGCCCTTTTTTAGAATCGAACATGTTGATATAAAAAAGAACTGTTGTACTATTTCACTTCTCCGCCCATTGTCATTAAGTGGTGTTCTGGTGGAGGAAATTTGCGACGTAGAAAGGCTTGAACGAACAAATATATGTGTAAAGATTGACTTATCTTGTTTTTGTGCGGTACAGTGTCTAGATATAAATTTGCTAAAAAAGGTTGTTATTGAGCCTAAATGGTAGTTCGAGTAATACCAGATTATTAGCTCATGGAAAGTGCCTTTGCATAAAGAATATTATTTAATTTTGCTTGATAAAAAAGTTTTTTTTTGTTTGCTTTAACTGCAATAAAATGATCAGGATTTTGATTATTTATTTCGATTAACCAAATCTTTCCGTTTTTGTCAATGCCAATATCAAAACCAAGATTTCCAAGATGATAACCATGGTTCTCAAGGACGGTAATTGCAGTTTTTATCAGTTGATAAATTCGATGGATAAGATCTTTTCTTTCTGTTTTCGTTAAATTAAAAACGGTTTTTAATGTTCTGGATCCAATCTCTGCTTGGCCTCCGGCCGTAATATTGCTAACAATACTGTTTTTCATACCATATCTAGCAAAGAATCCTATATTTTCCCAAATTCCGTGATTATTTTTAACAACAATTACTCGAAAATCAATGATTTGGTTTTCAACTGTAACCAAATTTATGGCTTGCTGAATGAGATAGGAGTCCTTCTTCAATAATTTTCTAAGGAAATTCCTGAAATTCCTCCACGACTTGAAATGTTTTGCGTTTTTAGAATCATGGCCAAATCTGACGAGGACTCCACTTGGAATTCGTGTTACCATCAGGACATATTTTCCTAGACGCCCATTAATAGGTTTAATATAAATGGAAGAATATTTCCTAAGCATATTTCTTACATCTTTTGGTTCTGAATAGATAACAGTCTTAGGTAAATATTCGTGTAAGCTCTGTTTCAAAAGTTGATGCATTTGCCATTTATCAAAATTTGGATAGTTAAAAATTCTTTTTCCAAGTAAGTCATGAAAGTGATCCATTGTTTTTACATAAACAGACCAGTTCTCCGTTAAGCTAGTTTCAACAATTGAGAAAACAGACCTTGGGTAGGAAAAGGTTCCTTCTATCCACATTCTAGATATTGGATTAAATATAAGCCCTGTAATGATTGCTTTTTCTTGATCAATCCCTTCCAAGGAAAAGGCAATGATTGTGCCTCGAATTTTCTCATAATGATGTACAAAGACTGAAAGAAAAGGAAGGGTTTGATGTAACTTTTCATTTGACACTGCAGCAAGAATCCCAATAAAAGGACCAATGATCAGTTTACTTTCTACAAACTGTATTTCATAAGGTAAGTTTATGGGTATATCTAAGGTGTTAATAGCGTCTGATGATAATGAACATTTGTTTTCAGGAATTGAATCAGAGAATTTTGGAGTAACTGTTACTTCCTTTAAGCCATATATAATCCTTATTTTTTTAAAATTTTGAACGGATTTTTTAAAGGTTGAATGTAAAATTATAGAAAGTGAATGCTTCTTATTTGGGTAAATGTGAATCATACATATGCCTCCCTTTTACTCTTATTTATTAGTATATGTTACTAATTTTAATGTGACTGGTTATGTGGAAAATTAGCAAAAAACAGTATATTAGCTGATACATTTATGAAATCGGATAATACACTAATAGTAAAAAACATTGTGAGAGTGTTGTTAAACATGAAAAGCCTATCTCTTAGAAAGGTCGGACCTCTTATAGGTGGTGTTTTATTAAGAGGAAATGCAGATAGTGTCATTAGTAACATTGCAATAAGTAATAATCATAGATTTACAAAAAACACTTTAGTGTTTTATAGAGAACAACTAAAGGTACCAACTAATTTAAATTCCTGTATTATTGTGACTAGTAAAAAAAAGGCTGAAGCTCTGTTTCCAAAATCATATACGATCGTATATGTTAAAAATGTGAGGTTAGCATATTATAAATTTATTCATTATTATCGTAGTTTGTTTCAAATCCCAGTTATAGGGGTAACCGGTACATGTGGTAAGACAACGACGAAAGAGATGATCGCACATATTTTGTCACCGGAAATGAATATCGTGAAAACCATTTTAAGTCAAAATGGACTGTCTCATAATTTAAAATATTTACTTCAGATCGATGATCAAACAGATGCTGCGGTAATAGAAATGGGAGTTAATTCACCAGGCCATATTCTCCATTCCGCAAAGTATTTTAGACCAACAATTGGTTTGATTACGACGATTGGTACGGACCATCTTCAAGGGTTTAAAAGTCACTCAGAATATATACGAGAAAAAGAAAGCATGCTCAAAGCTGTTCATCCGAGAGGAACAATGATATTAAATGCAGATGATCGGCATTCTAGAAAAATCAGAACGCACAAATATAAAGGGAAGATAATTTGTATTGGTCAGGCTGATTTTGCTGATTATAAGATCGTACAGATAAAGTTTTATCAAAAGGGAATGAAATATATTTTATCGTATCGTGGACATATATATGTTGGTTATGTTCCCGGGTTTGGAAAACACAATGTTTATAATGCAGTATTTTCCATAGCAGCTGCAAACTTACTGGGCATTGATATTAAGACTGCCATTGAACGATTAAAAACCTATAAACCGGTTAAAAGACATTTAGAGTTAAGTCTAGGCATTAATAACAGTACAATCATCGATGATACATGGAACACCAATCCAACCTCAATTAAAGCAGCATTAGAGGTTTTGGAGGAGGTATCTAAGGGAAAAAAAACAATTGCTGTTCTAGGTGATATAGAGGAGCTTGGAGCTTATTCGCAGGTTGAACATCAAAAAATAGGGGCGCTTATTGTAAAGCATAAAATTAACTATCTTATCACAATAGGTGATCAAGCAAAAGAAATAGGTACAATGGCAAGAAAATTGGGAATGCATGCAAACAACATCTTTTCTGTGAAAAATGAGGACCAACTTATTAAAGCTTTAGGCAGGCTTGCTGATAAAAATACAATTATATTAATCAAAACTTCCATGAGGAATTCTTTTCGGCAATTACTAAGAAAGCTCAAGTCAACCAAAAATTAAGAGGACTGAATATCAGTCCTCTCGCTTTATTTTTTTTGATCTAATAAATAGCGTGCATAATCAAATGGGGTGAAAAATACTGCTTCCCATTCTTTATGAATAATTCTTTGGTGATGAATCAGCCCCCCAGCGTAATCAGAAATAAAATTACATTCAATAAAATAAGGAACTCCATTTTCTGTAAGGCAAATATCAAAACCTAAATCGGCAAGGTGGGGGAAATGGTTATCTAAATAATTTGCCGTCATTAACGAAAATTCACAAATGCTCTTCCTAAGCTTTTGATAAGGAATGGAGGGGAAAGTCACTGGACAAATGTCTTCGAGCCGAAACGTTTTTCCACCTTGAGATCCATTTGTCAAAAAGCTATTGTTTTTAGCTACTTTACACATGATACCAGTAACTTTAAAAAAACCAGTACTATCCTTCTGTAGTGCTACACGCATATCAAAGGGGTTTCCATTAAAAGTAGCCAATGGAATCCTTTCTTGTATGATGTAATCACCTTTTTCTATATGTTCCTGAATAATACTTGGAATACCAGTAGAAAACCTCACTTTTTTATAGTCTTCACCTTTAAGCGGTTTATACGTTAGTGTCCAATCATCAATTCCTTTATCTATTTTCATTGCGCCAATGCCGCGTTCACCATAATTTTTTTTGAGAATAATGCTTTTATAGGTTGTAAGCATCTTCCAAAGGTTTGGCTTTGTGAGGATCTCAGTATGAGGTAAGTGCTTTTGAATGCTCTTTTCACGAAGGAGGAGTTGATGAATTTTATATTTTTCTATGTCATAGTTAGGTAAATTAAATATCGTTATTCCTACTTTACGCAGGTCATAGATTCTTTTCCTTATAACAGGGTGGCGGTCTAGTATTCTAGAATAATTCACTTTTGGTCGAGGTACCTTCATTAATTTATACCCTTTTGTAGTACGAACATAGGCAACAACACTATTTTTGTCTGGGTGGAGATGGAGTAAACGAATATAACATGGGATGAGATTATTCTTTGCAGCTGCACGTTCAAAAAGTATAAACATAGTTTTATGGTTCCCGCTTAGATTGGGAAATTGCTTATAAATATTTCTAGGGACGATTATTCCTACACCCTCCATAGACTCTATCCTCTCCTTTATGACTTTCCACTCTTCTATTAGTTTATTCTAGTATAAATTTGATGTATGGATATGTAACTATTTTAATGACTATTTGGGCAAATATAGAATGCCCTCATCATATCGTAAGCATATAGTAAGTATAGACACCTGGAGGAATGAAAATGAAATGTAAGATTATCTTAAATAAGAATATCAATAAAGATAAAACGATTTATGTTAATAAAAAACTTTATCATATCCTTCAAATAGACAAGTATTTTTCAATCAATTTGCACTTTGGAACTAGCAAAGAAAAGTATAATGTTGAAATTAATCCTTCACTAAAAAATGATGAGGTAATGATTCCAACAAAAATTAATAAATTTTCTATTCCATCTGTTTATCAATATGAATGTAAGGTAGTGCATAATACATTTGTAGTAGGACCTGTAATAGGCATAATGGGGTGTAGGAATCGAAAATACCTAACTGAAGACTTGTTATCAAAGCTGCGTTACCGCTTAAAAGATTCCTGGAAATTAAAAGGTCTGTGTTTTGTCTTTGCAGAAAACGATGTGAATCCGCTGAAAAAAGAGGTGAAGGGGTATTATTTTCATCAACGTAAACAAGTTTGGATAGAAGGGGTTTTTCCTTTACCTAAATCGGTTATCATAGGCAAAAATTCGATGAGTCGCAGGGCCTATCAGTATTTTACGAAGATAATAGGACAAAACGTTTTTTATAATGATCACCTTTCAAAATGGTATCAATATAAGATGCTATCAGAGCATCCCTCTCTTTCAAAATATGTTCCCAAAACGAAAAAATTAGTTAATAAACAATCATTTTTAGAAATGATCAATGAATATGGGGCCGTATACCTAAAACCAAATAGATCTTATCAGGGAATTGGAATGATTAAAATTGAGAAATACGGTAATATCTACAAATTAAAGAATATTCATGGTCAAATAAAATTGATATCTAAAGAAAATGTTCTATTAAAATATATAAACTATAAGATGAAACAAAAGTACTTAATACAACAAGCTATTCCATTTTCTAAAGAAGGTTCCATTATTGATTTCCGCTTATATTTACAAAAAAATAAGGAAAAACAGTGGGTTTCTCCTGGTATGATGGCTCGAATAGGAAAAAAGGGCAGTATTATCACAAATGCAAATCAGAATTCAAGTTCTGCCAAGCCATTATGTCTTTGCTAGGTATTATGGGTTGAAAAACCAACAAATTTTTACTCTTCAGAATAAAATAACTGACATATGTGAAAAAACAGCTATCTACATGGAGAAACATGGAAATCATTTAGGTGATTTAGCCTTTGATTTGATTGTGGATAAAGAGTTTAATATATGGATTCTTGAGTTTCAGGGAGGCTATGGTGCTGAAATAAAGGAGAAAAATATGCCAAGAAGGTTGTATGAAAGGTTAATGATGACACCTTTAGAATATGCAAAGACATTAGCAGGATTTTAATAATGATGATAATTCATGTCTATTATTTATTTGAGAGGATAGAAAAAAGGCTGTAAGAGGTTGTAAAATCATGTATCAATCTCTTGCCGCCTTTATAGATTATTTATTCGTTTCTTCTAAAGCTTTTTTCTTTTTAATGAAGGAAACAGCTCTTTTTTTCATTGATTTTGTTAAATAGCCGCCCCTAAATGAGCGAATTTCGTAAGACATTAAAAATGCTTTTGGTTCAAATTGGTCAATGATTAGTAATAATTCTTTTTCTCTAGAACGTTTTGCTACAATGTCTAACCGAAAGCGAGCGGTATTAATTCCTTCTCCTTCAAAAACGGTAACCCCAAACCCAGCTGTTCTTAAGGCATTAACTAAATTCATGTTCTTATCAAGGATATTAGCTTGATAGGTAATAAATCCAATGGCCAGCTTCCGCTCTAATACACCACCAAGAAGGAGACCAACACTAAAACCGACTACATAAGCAATAATATTGTAAATATTTGATAAATCTTGAAAAACAAAAATTAAACTAACAATATAAATAATTCCCTCTAAAAGTCCAACTCCAGCTGCTGATTTGGTTTGATTTTTAACAAGGAGTATCGTTCTAATAGTAAGGACCGGGACATATATGAGTTGAAGAACAAATATAAGTAGAGCTTGTAGCATGAGTGAATGTATACCTCCATCATTTAATAATGAAAGCATAACATATTTTAAAAAAGAAATAATCAATTATTATGATAATATTTTTATCATTTTTAGAGGGAAATGCAGGTAATAATGTATTGATCAAATAGAAAGTATGTATTAAAACTATGTGATTATGGCAATGAAATCTTTAGAGATTAGATACCACTAAAGGATAGTAAACACATTTGAAAAAAGTAGAGTTCTTCTACAAAAGTGAGGAGTTTATTTTGTTTTATTAATATTGAATGTTCATATAAAAAACCAAGGCTTCCGCCATTAGATCATGGCGACAAGCCACGTTTTTAAATTAATAGCGATTCGCTAAATAGTATGCATATTCAAGAGGTTTATAAACTGAAGGGTCTTCAATTGCACCTAGAGCGGGAAATGGTATATGGTTGACTTCAAAAATCCATAGCTTTCCCTTTTCATCTACCCCTAAATCAATGCCTAAATCTGCCATATGAAATCCAGCTTCATCAAATGCTTGACATATATTTTGACCAATGGACATGATTGAAGTTTCTAATTTTTTGAAGTTAATGTCTGGAAGGATTGATGGAGTATTGTGTAATTGATCAAAGGTGTAAACTTGAGATATTTTTCGTGGCACAATAAAGGTTTTGATTAGATGATATTCGGAATAAAAGCAGAGACTTCTCCCAATTACCAGTTGCATTTTTGTTCATATTTAACCGGATATCAGTTGCATTGTTTTTATATTTTTTTGTTTCAATTGCTTGCTGTAAAATATAATGCCCATTTGTGATTTTGGGTTCTAGCCAGTTAATTAATTCATCTAAAGTGTGGAATATTTGAAATAAGTATTCATTTCTAATGGTCTGAAAAACCTCATAAGATCCATCTAATAAGGATTTCACTCGCATAATTCCACCACTGCTTCTACCTATCATTGGTTTTATGAAAAAATCTGAGAATCGACACAATTGTGAGGGTAAATGATCAGTATGAAGTTTTAATGTTTTTGGTACATGTTTCCTAAGGTGTTGATTAGTTGAAAGAAATTCCCATCCTTCCCACTTATCAAACAAAAAATTATTAAAAAGATTAATTCCGAATATATTTTCTAACTTTGCAATAATTTCTTTATTTAAATATCCCTGAATAAAGGCAACATGTGGGAGGGAAAAGTCCCGTCTTCCCATTTTTCTATTTTTCTATTGAATTTCTTTCCATTTACAGAATAATTCATCATATTTATTTCTTTCCAATGAAAGCAAACAAGGTCCACTAGTTTATACGGAAAGTGTTGAACAAATTTTCTAATACTATTCTTTTTTAAATTGAGCAACCTGTTATCACGAATGCATATGCCATTTACTACTTAATTCATCATCATCACCTAACATCCTTTTTGATAAGAATAATTTTAACCTTCAGTTACAGTAATTGTCAGATTAGCAATAGCTCCAACAACAATTTGAATAGGCTCAATGGACAGGGGACATTAACTAGAACTAAGCCACCAAGCAAACCGCCTAATGGAATTGTCACTTCAATCAATCCATCATAGGAACTTGAACAACTGAAGGGCCAACAGCAATTCCAGTTACCATTACTGTACAAAGTGCACCCAGAATTATGATTCCTACTATACAATATATTTGTCATATATAACCAAAATAGATAAAAGTAATAGATTAAAGAATAACTAAATTTAGACTACTTAAAACAATCCAGAAAGAAATTAAGATGTAACGAGTCCTTATATGTGATAATAAAAAATCACTTTTTATGGAGTGATGTCATATATTTTAAAAGGTGGAAATTTTTCAAAAGAACTTGAGGGAGTGAACAAGAAATGGTTTTTGGTATCGGCAGGAATGAGAAAGATCCGTTTGATGATCAAAATTATCATCAAGACTTAACCAGTTTAAGAAGTATAGTCAATGACTTGGAACTCAAATTAAGTCAGTATGAGAAAATGTTTAATAATATGAATCAGAATGATCATGAACAACAAGATCAGATTAGCCCTCAGCAAATTTCTGATATTTATGAAAGGTTACAACGATTTTATGAAAATGAAGAACGTCACGCAGTTAAAATCCTTGAGATGGAAAAAGAGATAAAAGAGTGTAAAAAAGAGTGTGAAGTTAACAAACAATATATTAGTCAATTAAATGAGAAATTTCTCCAAACGGAAGAGAAATCAGAGGGAAATAGTCCAAGAAATGATGAAGTTAAAGTAACAAATAATTTGAAGCGAAAGAAAAGAATAGCGTTTCAAAATAAATCACAATTATCTCCAATGATAGGGGGCGGTTTTAATGAAACGATACAAAGGATCGACCCTAAGGGAAACCAAAATGCTAATAAAAAAAAGAGAAAAATAAAGCATCAAGGGAAAAGCCGTTCAATGTCACCTACGGAATTTATAACAAGTCACTATCCAAAAGGTCAAGTGCCGAATCATTTAACAACATTTAATCCATTAAAATATACCTGATGTACCAGTGAACTGTAAAAAGTAAATGCGGCCACTTTTTACACCATTGAGTGGCCTATATTCTAAAATGATCATTCTTGTTTTTTGTTTGCTTCTGTATGCTTTGGATTGTTTTATACATGGGCTTAAGAGATTCTAATTCAAGGAAACCTTTTGTTTGAGGGGCAGCATTTACTTCAATTACATAAATTTCACCCTTTTCATCAATACCTATATCACAGCCCCAGATGGTTTGTTTTGTAAAATATGCGGTTAAACATCTTGAAATGGATAAAACGATGTTTTCTATTTTTGTTAGGAATTGAAAAAGATCAAGGTTTTTTATATTTGATGATTGAAGTGCTTCTTCTACAGTTATTATTTTTGAACCGTGTTCAAAATTCGTCACAGCATACCCTTCTTTCGCGATCCTTCCATATTTTCCTGTAATGAGCCATTCGTTCATATATAGTTGTGAAATATATCTTAGATCGAAAGGCAACTCAGAAATCTTTGCCAGAGGAATGTAATATTGGATAATACATGGGATTGAAGGATGTTCTAATTTTTTTAAATATGTAAAAAGCAAATCAATTCCTTTTATATACCTTTTTTTTTCTAGAATGAATAGCTCATATTCTTGTGGGTTCTTTTCAGTTATGATAATAACCCCTTTTCCAAGAGAACCTCGACTTGGCTTTACCACAATTTTATTGTGCTTATTTAAAAAATCAATAAGATGATATTTCGTTAGTATTTTTGTTTCGGGAACATACTTCGCTAAGTACGGATCGTTCATTAATAGCTCGTTTTTATGAAATTTATTATTGATCTTATATTTTTCCATGTTTATTACTCCTAACTTAAATTTTGGAGAATAATAATTTAATACACTTAAGAATAAGCAAAAAATTTTACTTTTGGCGGGTGATACAAAATGAAGCAGATCTTTGGAATATTAGTAAGTCAATATCTGTTCAATAAGATTCTTATGCAAATTGAAACTCACGAATGTATTTCTTTTTATGAAGAGGCATGCGATCAATATGAGCTAACACCTTGTTTTTTACGACTAGTTGACCTTGCAAGAGGAAAGGAATATATAAAGGCATTGGTGAAAGGTGATAATGGAAAATATTCTATTAAATTAGTAAAAACACCAATGATTATTCATAACCGTGCATTGCTGTATCATAAACAGGATCGAGAAAAAGTAATGCAACTGCAGGAGGAAGGCTTTACCATTTTTAATGGGTTTACAAAAATTCCGAAACTTACGATTCATCAACACTTAGAGGTGGATGAAAAGCTTAAGCCCTATTTGCCTGATACTCGTAGGGCAAACAAAAACAATTTTGTACAGATGATAAAAGAGTACCGGGATTTAATAATAAAACCAGATTATGGAACACTCGGTAAAGGGGTTGCAAGGGTTATCCTAGAAAGTAATAACATTTGTTTACTTAAAAATGGTCAAATAAAGTACCGCTTTTTATTAAATGGACAATGGGGAAAAGAGGTCAACGACATAATCCTAAACCCAACGAATATCATTCAACAAACAATTTCTTTGAGAACTTATGAAGATAAACCATTTGATTTTAGGGTTTCGGTCCAAAGAAATGACTCCGGAACCTGGCAAGTCACCGGTATTGTATCCAAAGTTGCAAAACCTGGTCAATATATTACAAATGTTGCATCAGGAGGGAAATGTTATGACCCCAAAATTGTGTTGAATCATCTAAATGTAAATCCAGACCAAGTATTAGCTGAGATTGAATTAATGTCATTAATGATTGCTAATCATCTTGGCGAAAGAATTAAGAACCTTGCAGATTTAGGACTTGATATGGGTATTACTGGAAAAGGAGTTCCAATGTTTATAGAATGCAATTTTCGAGATTTACGAATAACCTTTAAGGAAGCAGGGTTAATTGATGAATGGAAAGCAACTTATACAACTCCTGTAAAATATGCAACTTATTTATTGAAAAATAAATAAGTTGCAAATCAAGTAAAATATAAAATATCTTGAGTTCATCTATATTTCATTGTAGATTTGCCGTAATTTTTCTGCAATTATCTTTGAATCGTGGTGTGTCTCTGTATATTTTCTTCCCTGCTGACCTAGGAGTTGCCGCCTGTTGCCATCTAATAATAAAGATTTCAGTTTTAAATACAATGTATCAGGATTTGCATTTACAATCGGTAATTCCTGTGGGTATTTTTCGACTAAATCATCCCGAATATAACAAATGACAGGCTTCCCTAAAGCCATTGCTTCCAAACTAAATACTCCAAATGAACCAATCAATAATTGATCTATGACGATATCAGCAGATCTATATATTTTTAAAGCGTCCTCATGTGAGAGCTTTGTTAAAAGTCTAAATCTAAAACGATATCCTTCTTTTCTAAGTCGATCTACAGCAGCTAATACATGTTTTGTTCCCTTAACTTTATAATGGGTTGGTGAATGAATGATTAGTGGATTTTTGTTATGTGGAGAAGGGAATTTTGGTTGAAAATGGTCTAAATGAATAGCTTGTGGTATAACATGTATCTTTTTATAAAAACCTTCTATATAAGGTTTAAGTTCATAATCAGCAACGATAGCGTGATCAATTGACGATGATAATTCTTTTAAAAATGTAATTCTCTTATTTTCATCTGCAAACTGTTTTTTAATCTGAGCATATGGATTATTAAATTTTCGTACAATAGAAATTCTTCGAACATCAGAGCCTCTATGCTGAACAACTAATTTTTTACCTTGGGTCTTTAAATAAGGGAGATCGCTTCTGTCGAACATAAATGTCCGACCAAAATGGAAATGAAATACATCGAATTCCTTGCACGCATTCATAAGCATATGATTTAATTGTTTTTTTGTCAGTTTTTTTTGTTCAAAACATACATCCGCTTTGAACTTTTGTGTTGAATTCATCATATGGTAAGATTTTGCATTAATACCAATCTCCCTTAGTGATTCACACATCGTAACCATCTGACCCCCAAAACCAAAGTGAAGGACTTTCATATTAAACTCCCTTCTTATACAGCTTAATTATAGAATATTTCATTCATATAAAAATATTCTTTGATTCTAAGCATTTCCTATACTGAATAAAATATATTCTCTTTTTTATAAAAAGAAATTTAATTAGATTCTTAAACTGTTGAGATACACATATAATTTCATGATGGAAGTTCTTGCTGTTTCATTAAAGAATGACTAATTGCATTAGATAGTTCTAAAGCTTTAATTCCATGATTAGCAGTAACTGTAGGATGTAGATCATATTTAATACAATCAATAAAATTATGCAGTTGATATTTAAGTGGTTGGGCTGTTGGGAGAATGTGGTGTGTTTCTATAGTAGGATACAATGAGTTGTCTGTCTCTTTATTCGTTTTTATAATTTTAATTTCATTTTTTAATAAGTCTGCTTCTATAAATCCATCCTCTTGAAATATTTGAATCATTCTTTTTTTATATGGAGCTTTAAAACTTGCCGTTACATTAGCAATCACTTCATTATTGGTTTTTAAAAGTACCATGGCATGTTTCGGTGTATTTTCAATTATCTTACCCAATGTAAAAAATGTAGTAATATCGTCATTTAATAGTTCTTCTAAAATATAAAGGTCATGTATCATTAAATCCTGTACAACATCAATACTTTTTAGTTTTTTGTCGTACTGGCTCATTCTTTGCATATAAATAGCAATAATTTTATTTTTTGATATTTCCTTTTTTAAAGCTTGAATTAACGGGTTAAAAAGTTCGATATGACCAACCTGGAATTTCAGGCCTGCTTCATCCGCTTTTTCTTTCAGTATCTTAGCTTGATCTAACGAATAAGCAATGGGTTTTTCCATTAATATATGGACCTTATGTTCTATACATAATAAACCTATTTCATAATGAAATTCGGTTGGAACGGCAATACTTACTGCGTCTACTTCTCGTAGTAAATCTATTACACTGTCAAACATTGGTACATGAAACTTTTTTGAAACTAGACTTGCTCTATTTTTATCATTGTCATAGATTCCGACTAATTTGCAATGATGAGATAAAGAGGCATATGTCATAACATGCTTTTCTCCCATATTTCCTATTCCGATTACACCGACTTTCATATAATACCTCCTAGATGCCTTAATTCTATTTTTAGCTTATGCTTGACAGACATATAGAGTTATTGTCTTCGTCGGATTATAACGAAAAATTGGCGATTGTCATAAATAGAATACACATTGTTAGCCTTTACATCTTTTCCTGACATTTATTTTTACTTTTTTAATAGGCAACAGGCTCATAGGATGTTCTTCATGTAAAAAATACTTTTAAGCTATCCTTTTTTATATAATTTTTATTTCGTATTCATGGTTTTAGAAGGGGAGGAATGTAAATGAACAGTTTTCCGGAAAGTACAGTATTAGGTAAAAATGTAGTGATAGAAGAAGGGGTTAGAATTGGGGAAAATGTACAAATAGGCCATAATACAGTTATCCTTAAAGATACTCAAATTGGAAATAATGTAAAAATTGGCTCTAATTGTGTATTAGGTATTGTACCTGGCGGGAATCAAAAAATGCGAAAAATAAATAATGGTGAAAAACCGCTAATCATTCATAATGGGACCAGGATAGGAAGTTTGGTATCGATTTATGCTAATTCTGTTGTAAAAGAAAATGTTTTTATAGGCGATCAAGCGAGTATTAGAGAGAATGTAACAGTAGGGGAAGAGTCAGTGATAGGAAGGTCGGCAATTATTGAGCTTAACACGCAAATTGGTAAAAGATGCACCATTCAGACGTTAGCATATGTAACTGGGGATACAGTAATAGAAGATCAAGTCTTCATTGGACCATGTGTATCGATGTCAAATGATAAATATATGGGAGCGAAAGATTATCATCTAAAGGGCCCTTATATTAAAGAAGGAGCGAAAATAGGTAATAATGCTTCATTATTGCCAGGTATTAGTATTGGAAAGCGAACAATCGTAGGAGCTGGATCCGTTGTTACAAAAGATACAGGGGATGATGAAATAGTTGTTGGGATACCCGCTAAAAAAAGATAGAGTCAGTGTTGGTCTTAATCAACACTGGCTTTATCTTTTTAATTTATTATACAGAGTTATTTGAATTCAATAAAATATTAGACATGATCTCAGATGAATGACCATCACCGAAGATTGAAGGATAAAGAGAAGGTTTCTTTATGTTTGTAACAGCCTGTAAAATCCTTTCTGAATCAGATGCACCTACTAGTGTGTTCCATTTGGAATCAATGGTTTCCACCCACTCAGTTTCATCTCTAAGGGTAATACATGGGACGCGCAACATATAAGCTTCTTTTTGGACTCCTCCTGAATCTGTTAAAATAGCATTAGCATCATTTTCAATTTTTATCATATCAAAATAGGAAAGAGGATCAATGGTTTGAATATTTGAAGTGTAAAGCAAACTCGATAAATTCATTTGGCGAATCTTTTCTTTTGTTCGTGGATGAATTGGAAATATCACTTTTTTATCTAGCTTATTAAAAGTTTCAAGGATTGTTTTAAGACGATGATCATTATCCGTGTTTTCCGCTCGGTGAATAGTAGCAAGGTAGTATTCGTTTTTGGTTAGGTTTAAGTCTGATAAGATTGTTGAATGCTTGAGAGCATAGGATTTATAAAAAAGGATGGCATCATACATAATATCTCCAGTAAAAAAAATGCCACGCTCAATTCCTTCTTTTTTTAGATTGTTTACAGCAGTTTGAGTAGGGCAAAAAAATAATGTTGAGAGATGGTCTGTTACAACTCTATTAATCTCCTCTGGCATTTTTTTATTATAGCTTCTTAAACCAGATTCTACGTGTGCAATAGGAATATTTAATTTAGCTGCAGCTAAACTTCCTGCTAACGTGGAGTTTGTATCCCCGTATACAACTACAATATCCGGTTTTTCATCCATCATAACTTCTTCAAGTTTTGAAAGCATTTTAGAGGTTTGTTTACCATGGGATCCAGAACCGATTTTTAAATGATAATCCGGTACAGGTAGCTTTAATTCTTGAAAAAATATAGCAGACATATTTTCATCATAATGCTGTCCTGTATGAACAATAACCTCTTTTATATTAGGTTCTTGATTCAATATTTTAGATAGCATACATGCTTTAATAAACTGTGGCCTTGCCCCTACAACTGTAAGGATCTTCAACATTAATTCCTCCTTTTTCTATAAAAATAGAATGATGATACTATTCTATTTTTAATAGGAAAAAGGGTTACTTATCATTTTGAGTTAAAGATATTCGTCTATTTAAAGATAATTTGAAAAAGAACCTAAAATTTTATCATGTAGTTTATTGTCCCTTACGAAGGCTGTGTTAATTGAATAAGATTTATTAACATAAAACTGAAACTACGGGGGATTTACACGATGAACTTTCGATTTAGAAAAACTAATTTGCTTATATTTGACTTTGTACTCCTTAGTATTTCTTATTTTTTATCATTTCTTTTTGTTCAATCAGTTGAAGGAAACATCATGGTATTTAACCCTGAAATATTCCTATCCTGGTTTTTTTATTTGTTCGTTAGTTATCTGTCTCTAACAAAATTCAGAACATATAAGACAATGTGGGAATACTCTGGTATTCACGAAATTAGAACTTCTATAGTAGCCATTGTCCTGGCAAATTTGGTATTTCTTGTTTACTCATTTATTTTCTTAACTGAATATATGCTTATTTTTACAATCCCATTATTATTCATTCTTTCCATATTTACGATTAGTGGATGCAGGATTATCTATATGGCAAAAAAGCAAACATTTCCGTCTAATAAACTTAATAAAAAAAGAACGTTAATCATTGGAGCAGGTGATGCAGGTACCAGAATTGCGCAACAAATTCTCCGTTCAAAGGATTTAGATCTTTCTCCAATAGGATTCATTGAAGATGATCCTTCCAAACAGAACATGGAGATATTCGGAATTCCGGTACTTGGAGATAGGAAAAAAATAAAAAGCGTTGCTAAGCAATACGGGATAACAGACATAATCATTGCCATCCCATCACTATCCAAAGCTGAAATGTCTGAAATCGTTAATGAGTGTAAAAAAACAGATGCAAATGTGAAAAGCTTGCCACCAGTTAAAGAATTGATTAAGTCTGATATTTCACTTGATAATTTACGAGATATCGACTTAAAGGACTTAATTGGCAGAGAACCAATACTTCCAACAAAACGCTTAAAGGAATACCTAACAAGTAAAACAGTTTTAATTACAGGTGCCGGTGGTTCGATTGGAAGTGAGCTATCTAAACAGGTTGCAGAATGTAATCCAGATCACTTAATCCTGTTAGGCCATGGAGAAAACAGTATCTTTAATATTGGAATGTTCATAAAAGAGAAATACCCAGAGCTGAATTCAACGATGATTATTACGGATATACAAGATAGGAGCTTACTAGAACAAGTATTTACTAAATATCGCCCTCAAATAGTGTTTCATGCAGCAGCCCATAAGCATGTGCCTTTAATGGAAATTAGTGAAGGCTCAGCTATTCGCAATAATGTATTTGGCACAATAAATTTAGCGGAAATGTCAGATCGCTTTCAAGTAGAACGATTTGTTTTCATCTCAACAGATAAAGCAGTTCATCCAATAAATATGATGGGTATGACGAAACGGATTGGAGAGTTGATTATTCAGCATTACTCTCAAATGAGTAAGACTAAATTTTCCATAGTACGATTTGGGAATGTGTTAGAGAGTCGCGGGAGTGTTATTCCGATTTTTAGAAAACAAATTGAAGCTAAAGGTCCGGTTACAGTCACACATCCTGACATGGTGCGTTATTTTATGACAATTCCAGAAGCAGTTAAGCTGGTTTTGGAGGCGGGGGCTCTATCTGAGGGAGGAGAAATCTTTGTATTAGATATGGGTGAACCTATTAAAATTGTAGAATTAGCTAAAAAGTTAATTAGGCTTTATGGCTACGAGCCAGATGAAGAGATAAAAATAGAATTCACAGGTATTCGTCCCGGTGAAAAATTAACGGAAACATTATTTTATGAACATGAAAAAACAAAGATGACAGAGCATCCCCATATTGTTATTGCTTTACCGACTAAAATGGCCTCATTTAATCTTCAACAAGATTTAAATAGGCTTGAAGAAGCTATTATAAATGATCCAGTACAATTACGAATTCTTATAAAGAAAATGATTCAGTTCAACTAAAACTAAAAAAGGTGAGTTGAAATCAAAGTTTAAGGAGGGAGACAACTTGAACACCAATAGAATATTTCTCTCACCTCCTCATATGAGTGGTGATGAAATGAACTATGTCCTTGATGCATTTGACTCAAACTGGATTGCCCCACTAGGACCTCATGTTGATGCTTTTGAGAAAGAAGTTGCTGATTATGTGCAGGCAAAAGGTGCACTTGCGTTAAGTTCAGGAACAGCTGCTCTTCATTTAGCCTTAAAGCTATTAGATGTTAAAGAAGGAGATATTGTTTTTTGTTCAACACTAACTTTTGTAGGAAGTGCAAATCCAATCCTTTATTTAGGGGCTCAACCTGTTTTCATTGACTCAGAGTCAAATAGCTGGAATATATGTCCAAAATCTTTGGAAAAAGCGTTTGTTAGTATGGAGAAAAAGGGACGATTGCCAAAAGCTGTTATTATTACAAACCTTTACGGTCAAAGTGCAGATATGGATCCTTTGATAGATATTTGTAATAGCTATAATGTACCAATTATAGAGGATGCAGCAGAATCATTGGGTGCAACTTATAAAAACAAAGCGAGTGGAACCTTCGGTAAATTTGGTGTTTTTTCCTTTAACGGAAATAAAATCATCACGACTTCAGGCGGAGGGATGCTTGTTTCAGATGATCTAGGAGCCTTAGAAAAAGCACGTTATTATGCAACTCAATCACGGGATCCTGCCATACACTATCAGCATAGTTCAATTGGCTATAATTATCGACTAAGTAATATATTAGCAGCGATTGGAAGAGCACAGCTAAAAGTATTAGATAAAAGAATCCAAGAAAGGAGAAATGTTTTTTTAAAATATTGTGAAGAACTTTCAGGTGAAAAAGGAATAACATTTATGCCAGAAATAAAAAATGGCTATTCTACACGTTGGTTAACCGCGTTAACACTTGATGAAGACTTAGCTGGTATTCATTCTAAAAAAATGATTGATATCATGTTAAAAAATAATATAGAAGTGAGACCTGTATGGAAACCTATGCATTTACAGCCATTATTTAACCAATGCGAATTTTTTTCGTATGAAGAAAAGAGTGTTTCCGAGCATTTATTTACAAATGGAATTTGCTTACCATCTGGTTCTAATCTAACTGAGCATGACCAAAAAAAGGTTATCACTTGCTTTAAGAACGCAATACAAGAATACCGTATTTAGAAGCAGTTATCCGTATCTCCGTTAGAATGTAAGAAATTAGATAAGGTGAATAGGAAGACTTTGTATCATGATTGAAAGTAGTAATGTGCCGTGCCAATATTTATCTACTTTCGTATCTTATCAACAAGAGTATACATCAGAACAGTTAGGAGTAAAGGTTCATGTCAAAGCTGAAAAGTAAAATTATTATCCCAAAACCAGCAGAACAATTTGATCCAAAAGAAATTGGACGTATATTACATTTACCATATAACCCCGCAGGTCAAATGAGTACGCAATCCTTACAACTAAAAAAATTAGGTGTATCTGCATCATTTTGTAATTATTATGAATCGAAGTTTAAGTATCCTACCGACATTTCCTCACCGATTGCTAATATACCGATCAATCAGAGAAAAAAGTATATGCTAAATTTTGCTAAAAAAAATATAAATCATTATGATATCTTTCATTTTCATGGAGGGCAATCGTTTACGAGAGCTTTTTATACAGATTTGCCGTTTATTAGAAAAAGGAGAAAAAAAATGATCATGAGCTTTTGGGGATCTGAAGTAAGAAGATTTTCAATTGCTAAACAGAAAAATCCATTTGCTATTGTAAAACTTTATGATGAAGAGCTTATAACGTCAAGACTTGCTAGAGTATCACAATTTATTGATACGGCCATTGTGCCAGATCATGAGCTTTTAGAATATGTATATGGGTATTTTAAAAAAATTTATATTGTAAGAGCATCTGTAGAGGGCAGTAAATTTCAACCTTCATATCCAAGTGAAGTAAATCAAAAACCACTTATTGTTCATGCTCCAAGTGATCGTAGAATAAAAGGTACTGAATTCATTTTAAAAGCAATTGAAAATTTAAAAAGTAAAGCAGACTTTGACTTTAAGCTTATTGAAAATATGTCAAATGCAGAAGTGATAAATTGGTATAAAAAAGCAGATATTGTAGTGGATCAACTTCGCTTAGGTATTTATGGAACAGTTTCAATAGAGAGTATGCTTATGGGGAAACCTGTCATTTCTTATGTAAGAGAAGATTTAAAACAAAAGTATCCCCCGGGACTTCCGGTCATTTCAGCAAATCCACATACGATAGAAAAAGAGCTTCATAATTTAATTAAAAACCCTAAATTAAGATATGATCTTGGAGTAAAAGGGCGTATATATGCTGAAAACAACCATCTTCCAGAAAAAATTGCAAGACAGTTAATAACTGTATACAAAAGATTATAAAACATTAGGAAAGGATTAATTATATGAAAAAAGTATTGATCATCAGTTATTTTTTTCCACCAATTGGGGCAAGTCAACGAACGCTTAAATTTGTTAAATACCTTCCTTCTTTTGGTTATTTACCTATCGTTCTAGCACCCGAAAAATCAAACTATATTCGAAAAGACCCTACAATGCTTGATGAGATTCCGGCAAATTGCAAGGTTATAAGACTGCCGTCATGTGAAGCCATTCCAGGGAATCCATTTGTAAGAAAGGAGGATTTCGCAAAAGGCTGGTATCCACAAGCGATAAAAGCAGGACTTCGAATTATTGAAAAAGAAAAAATCGATATTATTTATACAACGGCGCCGCCAAATATCTCACATATCATCGGATTGAATTTGAAGAAGCTTACAAATACACCTTGGGTAGCAGATTTTAGAGACGAATGGACAACAAATCCATTTATCAAAGGAAAATTTGATGCAGATTTAACAAATTATAATCAAAGGCTTGAAAAACACGTCTTATCTGTTGCAGACGGTGTTATTTCTGTAAGTGATCATATATGTGATATATTAAACAAATTATCAGGAGGCCAGCCTAGAGAGAAGTTTCATACGATCATGAATGGATACGATCCAATGGATTTTACGAATCTAAAGCCAAGGTCAAATAATAAAAAGTTTACAATTTGTTACATGGGGTCCTTATATGGTATTAGAAAAATATTTGCAATGAAGTTTTTTACACTTCTTGAGGAAGCGTTAAAATCAAAAGTTTTAAATCCCAATGAAATTGAATTATTGATTGTCGGTGATCCAGTAAAGCAAATCGGACCAACATTAACAAAGATTACGAGAAACACTGGCTATATTCATCACAATGAAGCCTTAACGAAAGCTGCATCCGCTGATCTTCTATTATTACTTATCAACCCTCAAGAAGGAAATCAAACAGTAACAAGTAAAATATTTGAATTAATTAATTTAAAGAAGCCAATCCTTGCACTAGTCCCCCCACAAGGTGTCCCGGCAGATATTATTAGAAAAACAGCAACAGGAACTGTAATTGATTCTTCTTTTCCTGAAAGGGCAATTGATTCTATTAAAAAATCATTTCAAGAATGGAAAACAAAGAGTGGATCATTCTATCCAAATTTTAGCGAGATACAAAAATATAGCAGAAAAACATTAACATCACAACTTGTGAATGTTATGAATAATACTCTCTCAAACAAATAAATAGTCAAATGTGTGGATCATTTTAACTTTTAATATAGTTTAAATCCTTATATAAGTTAGGGAGTATTGATCGGAAGAGGTGTTTATTGTTGGAAAATTGGCCAGCATATACTTATGGTCTAAATTATTCTGAATTAGCAAATGATACGCTTAGGAAATATAAAAACAACCTAAATTTTCATTCTTTTATAAAGAAATACGAACCTGCAGGAGATTATTTAAATTGGGGATCCAATAAAAAATTTAAGGAAACTCCGACACATCAATTCGATTCAAATGGGATACCAATATTGAAGTACGGTAACGTTTTTTACTATAGCCCTGTTACAGTAAGTCAGTTTGCTCTTACACTTCATGGTAGATATAAAAGAGGAGAAGACACAGTATCTCTATTCATTAAAACCATCGATCTCTTAGCTGATCTACAGGATTCTACTGGTGCATTACCTTTTCCATTTATTTTTCACTATTATAGAAAAGTATTTCAACCAGGGTGGGTATCTGGGGTTGCGCAAGGTCAAGCATTAAGTGCCTATGCTCGTGCCTATGAAGTTACCAAAAATAAGAAGTATATAAAAAAGGGGAATAACTGCTTAGACTTTTTAGTAAAGCCAATTGAAAAAGGCGGTACTTTAACTAGTTTAAAAGGTATAGATGAATCTCTTACTAATTATATTATTTTTGAAGAATATCCTGTTGAACCTTCTTCATATACGTTGAATGGGTTCTTATTTACACTTCTTGGCCTTTATGACTGGTGGAAGTTAACGAAAGATGGTAATAAAAAGTATGCATTAGTTGCAGAAAAATACTTTAGTGAAGGGATAAAAACGTTAAAAAGAATCCTCCACTACTATGATATAGGAGGATATACAACGTATGACTTAGCACATATTGTTTATAAAATAGATCCGAAAATCTCGGGTAATTACCATGCAATTCATATTTATTTATTACATGCGCTTTATACGGTAACAGGGGATAAGGTTTTAAGGGATTTTGCTAATTTGTGGGCTTCTTATGTAAGGAAGAAAGAAAACTAGTTTAATTACTTTTTATAATTCTCGCTGGTGAACCAACTGCAGTGCATTTGTCAGATATACTATGGATAACTGTTGAACCAGCACCAATAATTGTCCACCTTCCAACGGCTACACCAGGGATAAGAACAGCGTTTGCTCCAATATGTGTCCCTTCAGCAATTTTCACGTTTCCTGTAAGGGTGGCTGAAGGGGAGATATGGACATAATCATGTATTTCATTATCATGTTCAATCACACATGATGTGTTTAAAATGACATGGTTACCTATTATTGAATTTGCATTTATGACAACATTTGGCATAATAACCGTCCCATTGCCGATCTTCGTATTTTCACTTATTTGAGCGGATGGATGAATAAAGGTTTCAAAGTTATCAAGGGTAATATTAAGTCGATCAATTATTTTCTTCCGTATTTTGTTATCTCCAATACAAACGATGATCTTAAAGTTGTGTTTTTTCTTCAAATCGATAATGGAATGAATAGGTCCATAGATGATATCGTTAGTTTTACTGAGTGTCTGATATTTATCATCAAATATAGCGAAAATTTTATATGTTTGATGTGCCATTATAATATCACGAACTACAGAGTGATGCCCCCCTTCACCAATTAACGCGATATTTTTCATGATTTTCAAATACCCCCTAATTCAGACTTTACCGATCATACTTTATCATATTAGTAAACTCTAATATTATGCGTTTTTTAATTTGTAACTCACTTCCCAAAAATTCAATCCTTTAATAGGAACGAAAGTCCAATCGGTATAAGGTATTTTACATAGACTAATAATAAGGAACAAAATAATAATGAAAAGAGGTAAACAACGTGATAGACGAAAATCAATCTTTGCAGAATGTTGCTGTTGTTGGACTCGGTAAAATAGGCCTTACCTTAGCAGCAGTATTTGCTAATAACGGATGTAAAGTACTTGGTGCAGATATTGATCAAAAAGTCGTATCATCAGTAAATAATGGAATAAGTCATGTGAAAAATGAGCCTGGACTCGAGAAGTTAGTAGCTGATGCGCACCGAAATAATACATTAACTGCCACAACGAAAACATCTGATGCTGTTGCACAATCAGACATTGTGATCGTCATTGTTCCGGTATTAATAGATGATAAAAATGCTGTTAATTATCGTTTTATTGATTCAGCAGTAGAAGAAATAGGAAAAGGTGTAAATAAGGGTACATTAGTGATATTTGAGACAACATTGCCGCCAGGTGATACAAGAAACAGGTTTGGAAATAAAATTGAGGAAATTTCAGGGTTGCGAATGGGCATCGATTTTGATTTAGCATATAGTCCTGAAAGAGTTTACTCCAATAGAATCATAGAGGATTTACAAAACTACCCAAAAATTATTGGCGGACTTACGGAGAAAAGTCTTAAGAGGGCATCAGCATTTTATAAAAAGACCCTTAATTGTGACATCATAGAAGTAAGTTCGTTGGAAACAGCAGAGTTTGCTAAGGTTGCTGAGTGTGTGTATCGTGATGTTAATATTGCCTTAGCAAATGACCTAGCCAAATTTGCTGATAGTATGAATGTTAATATTCTAGAAGTAATCCATTCAAGTAATAGTCAGCCATATTCACATATCCATCAACCTGGTATTGGTGTAGGCGGACACTGTATACCGATATATCCTTTCTTTTTTATTAATAAGGGGTTAGTCGAAGGTCTTACTCCATTATCAAGAAAAATAAATGATAGTATGTCAGAATACGCTATTTCTAAAATCGAAAAAGAAATAGGTTCACTCCAAAGGAAGAATATCCTTATTTTAGGCTTATCCTATCGTGAAAATGTGAAGGAGACAACAAAGTCTACAGCACTTGCAATCATTGATCTCTTGAAGGGTAAAAATGCTAATGTATTTGTAACGGATCCTTTATTTACAAATGAAGAAATAAAGAAATATGATGTATATCCATTTGATATCAATGATCATAATGCTGCTTCTGAAATTGATATCATCATACTTCAAGCTTTTCATGATGAATTTAAAATGTTAGATTTCGAGAGGTTTACTAATTGTAAATTTGTATTGGATGGTCGAAATAAACTACAAAAAGAGAAATTCCTAGATTTAGGAATAGGTTATTCTGGTATAGGTAAATAAAAGACAAAAGGGGGGGAACTGTAGAAAGGAGGTTATTAAAATGAAAAAACAAAACAAACAGAAACTGATCCCGATGGTTGACTTAAAAGAAGAGTTTCATTTAATGAGTCATTCAATAATAAGAGCAGTAACAGACGTAATCGAAAGTGGTGCTTTTGTTTTAGGAGAAAAAGGTAAAGAGCTTGAAAAAGAGTTAGCTGATTATTTGCATGCTTCATATGCACTTGGTGTAGCAAACGGAACAGATGCATTGTATATAGCGTTAAAAGCACTTGGGATTGGCAACGGTGATGAAGTGATTACAACTCCTTTTACCTTTTTCGGTACAGCTGAAGCAATTGCTCAGGTAGGTGCGACACCAGTTTTTGTGGACATAGAAGAGGAGACTTATAATATTGATCCTAACAAATTGGAAGAAGCGATTACACCTAAAACGAAAGCGATTATAGTTGTTCACTTATTTGGCCTTTCAGCAAAAATGTCACAAATCATGCAAATAGCGAAAAAACATCAAATAAAGGTGATTGAAGACGCGTGTCAAGCAATTGGTACTGAGTATCAAGGGAGAAGGGTAGGTTCAATTGGTGATATTGGATGTTTTTCGTTTTTTCCATCCAAAAACTTAGGAGCTTTTGGAGATGCTGGTTTAGTTGTTACCAATAATGTGGATCTATACAAGAATATGTATATGCTGCGTAATCATGGGAGTGATAAGAAATACGAGCATTCATTGATCGGACTGAATAGTAGACTTGATGAAATACAGGCAGCTATTTTACTAGTTAAACTAAAATATTTGGATGTATTTTTGCATATGCGAAAAGAAATTGCAAAAAGATATTCAGAGAAGATTAACAGAGTGATGAAAAAACCTAAAATATATGAAGACAGGGAACATACTTTTCATCAATATTGCATTGAAATTGATCAACGAGATAAACTTTCGGATTATCTAAAGGAAAATGGTATATCCTCAGCTATTTATTATCCTGTTCCTTTACATCTACAAAATGCATTTAGCTATTTAAATTATAAGGCGGGTGACTTTCCAGTGGCAGAAAAAACGGCTAAACGAATATTGGCATTACCAATATCCCCGACTATGTCAATAGAAATTCAAGAGAAAATCATTACAGTTGTAAATAACTTCGTTGAAGAGAGAGCATAAAAAATAGCTGTCTTTTGACAGCTATCTTCATCTTTATTGGTAATGTATATCTTACATAAAACGGTAGGTATTACTTTAAAACTTGGGATCATTACCATTGTTTTTTTCTATTTTCGTTAAGTCTTCAGTCATTTCTAATAAGCTTCTTTCTACGTTGTGAAGGGTCATATATTGTGATTCTAATTTTACCTCATAGTCAAAAGACTCTCTAATTAGTTTTTTTATTTGCGTTTCAATCTGTATTAATATCATTGTTTCATCATTAGCAGAAGTAATTAATTCAAATGTTGGTAAAAATGTTTCGATATCATTTTGAAACTTTTTAATATTTTCAGCAATCTCATTTTGGCCGGATTTTAAAGCTATTATTTCAGCTTTAATTGAATTTATCATTTTTTCCAGTACGTTTTCTTGATTTTTATCGTTTTTCGTTTCTAATAAAAGGTTAATAATTTGTTCATTTCCTTCTTTTAATAGCTTAAATTGCTCATGTAACTGCTTAGTGTTTGAAATTAGTTCGAGTTTTTCATCATTTAGATTAGCGATCATTTTTTTCAGATCATCACTTTTATTTTTTTGCTCCAGGATTTCCTTATCTAGTTTATTTATTTGTTGATCAAGTAGTGTTATTTTATTGCGTTGTTGCTCAATAAACGTATCTTTTGATTCTAATTCTTTTTCTAGCTTTTGCTTCTTAACATTCGTAGAGTTTAATAATTCAGCAAGTTTTATCTCTAATTGTTCCTTTTCTAAATTGATATTTTCGTACTGTAATGACATTTCTTTGTGACTAGTTTGGTAGTCTCTTAATTCAGCCAGATTTTTTTGGTTTTCCTTTTGGAGATTACTATGTTTTAGTTGTATTTCATTGATTAATGATTGTTTTTGATCTATTTCATTCTTAAGAGAAAGTAGTTCTTCTTTTAATTCGTTGTTTATCGCTTCTAGACTTGATTGATTTTCTGTTAAAGTAGATATTGTTTGTGTGAAATTTTGGTTTTTGGATGCCAACGTCTCTATATCTTTTTTAAATCTTGTGGATGTATCGTTGTATTCTTTCTCTAGCTGTTGATTTTTACCTACTTGCAATTGATAGTTTCTAAGTAATTCTTCCATCTTTTGAGTTGTGTTATCTAGCTGAATAGATAAGGAGTTATTTTCTTCGATAAGTTTTGCATTTGCTAGTTTTAGTTTCCTCAATTGAGAATAATGATAGTTATTTTCATAGTCCTCCACTTGTGCTTTATATTTAGCAAGCTCTGATTTCATATGGATAAGTTTCTGGTGAAGTTGTGTGTTTTCTATATGTATCACCCCATTCAATTCATTTTCATGAAAGTTTTTGCAAACTTTGCTGTTCTCATAAACTTTGGGCGGTTTATTTCCGCTCCAATCAACCTATAAGGTTTTTGGATATAGAACAATTTAAAACCTTCAATCATTTTTCAATATTGTTTTCAAAATTATCTATTCGTTTAATTGATATTAGCCTTAAGTATGTTGATAATTTCTTCATATAAGACTTTATTTTTATTCATCATATTATTAAATTGTTCGATCATTTCATCAGGAATGACTGTATCTTCCATTTCAGCTTGATTAATTCTTTCTTTGTGGTCAATTTTAGTATGAAATAAAGATAAAATGAGTAATTGCAATGTAGTACCTTCTAAATGTATAGAACTGTTGTCATCTTTTTTCATATGTGATAGTTGTTTTACAATACTTTTTGTTAATTCATCTATTATTTTTTCATTTTCATTTTCCTCAATAAAATCCATGAAAAATTCCTCCCCTTATGAGTTCCCGATGATACTAATAGAATTTATTGCAGGAACTCCTTCCTTGAATTCATCACTATAAGTAAAACCTAAAATATTTCCAGTGTAAGACTCTGTTGGGAGCCATTTTAGTTGAAAGTTCTGAAATGAGATCATTTGAGAAGGACCAATAGTATCCTTATTGATTGGCTTTAGCCAGTACATATTATGATCAGATGTATCGTTCAACCGTTCCCAGCCATCTGTCATTTTTGAGCTGTTTTGAAGTTTTGGACTTATTATTTTACCGGATAATTGAAATGGATGCTTCGGAGAGAGTTGTAAACAAATATAAGGGTTTGTGATTTGATTTTGCCCTATGTTGTGAATGATAAAGGAACCGATAATTAAATTTTCACTGTCGATATTGTGTGAAAGATTTACTGTGTATGTAAAATAACTCATTAATTTATATTCATTTTTATAAGTGGGTGTTACTAAAATTAATTTTTTTATTTCATCTAAATAATTTGTTGTAGAACGCTCATGCTCTTTCATCATTTCTTGGAGTTTAATCAAGTTGTTTTTCATTAATGGCACTCCTTCAATCAAAAATAGAGAGAGGGTATTTTCCTCTCTCTATCCATATGCATTATTATTCCCCGTCATCACCATTATCAGGGAATAGTACAGGACATTGTGGTGGCATTGTTGGTTGTGGACAAGCAGGTGTTGGTAAAATATCTCTTGGTTGACAGAAGTCAGCAACAATCTCAAGAGTAACAGGGAAAGTTGATTGAATGCTTTGACATAAACGTACTGTTACCAGTGCATCGAATGTATCAGTAACTTCATCACATTCGAATGTACAAATAAAGCAATCTAAGTCAGTATACGTTACAACAATATCTGTACCTTCTGGTGCACATAAAACAACTTGTTCACAGCGTGAGAAGTCAAAAGAAGCTTCTTCAACACCTGCTGCTGTTGGGAAAAAGAATGTTACTGTAAAGTTTTTACGGATAGTGACCAATTGAAGAGTTACAAGTGCTCCATCAATGACAAATTCTCTATCTTCACGATCTAAAACGTCGACTGGGCCAGGTGTAACTTCACAAGTAACGGGACCAGTGATTTCTTCACATGTTAATGGATCTTCACCAATAATAGGCAATGCTTCGTCAACAAAAGTTAAATCAAAAGTTGCCTCATTAACAATCCAGTCATAAACCTTCGTCGTGTTAATACAAAGGAGCTCCTGTCCTCCTGTTAAGTTTTTTGCTTGCATATTGCAAACACCTCCGAATTAAGAATAATTTCTTTTCATTTGTAGCATATGATTAGTAGTAAAAATGGTTCTGTGTTTCTACCTAGAATATTGTTTTTGTGCCATAGTCACGGATACCTAAAAACCTGCACAATCATTTGTTGAAAGGGAGGGTTTTGAAGTGAATAAAGAGAAGAAAGAACAAACAGTAGAAATAGAAGCTTTGAAAGAAAAAGTGCAGTTGTTTAAACAAACATTACAATCACTAAAAACTGGTGATGTAGCAAATGATTATCTCTTTATGAAAAAAGAGTATAAAGATTTATTGGAAAAGGTTTCGAATTTTGAAAAAATAGCGATTTCAATGAAAAGTAACCAAAGTGACTTGAAACAACAAGTTGAGAGTTTTTCAGGAGTCCTTATGAAGATAAATGAATCATTAGAAAAAGTATTAGTAAATGTAAGTGGATTAAGTGAAAAAATTGAGAGCTTTGATGAAAAAATTGAAAATATAATAAATACAAAGCATGAGTTAAATAAAATTAAAGAATTAGAAGATGAGAGTATAAAAATATTAAAGAATGAAGTTTTAGATTTAAAAAAACAACTTGCCGAAAGTGAAAATTCAACAAAAATGAAGCACACACAACAACCGTCAAACTATCAAGAGTTATGGAAAATGCTAAATTCTTCAAACAATTTAAGTAATGAAAGAAGATATGAAGCCCATTCATCGTGGAAACTCCCACAAATTGAAAGAAAACCACAACCTAAAAGAAAAAGTCCTAAACGAAATGATTTAAAAGGTAATCAAGTTGATCATTCAGTGATTAATAATGGGGAGGAAACAATATCAAGTGAGAAAGGTGATCAAAAACAAACGGATATCGTTCAACATCTTCATCCATCACAATTATCAAATTCTAAGATGACAAATGAGAAAAATGCACAAGAAGGTGGCATTATTGAGAATAATGATGATAAAACACATATAGATCATGAGCAAATCGTATTTGATGAAGAAGGTGAAAAAAAAGAAGACAATAAATACTCATTTTTTTCTTTACTACAAAGGAGTAAATACTTTGGAAAATGATCAGATTATGTTTTCTGCAAGTTGTTATGAAGATATGTTGAACCATTGTCGTTCTAGCCTTCCTTATGAAGGTTGCGGGATATTATCAGGTGTTAATAATTTTATTTGTTCTAATTGGAAATTAAAAAATGAAGTGAGATCGGATAGACATTTTTTTGTTGGTAAAAAAACTGTAAGTGAAACATTACAAAAAATTAAAGAAAAGAAAGAAACAGTGTTAGCCATCTACCACTCCCATCCAACTACAGCTCCTATTCCTTCATACGCTGACTTAAAAAACCATCCAGACAAAAAAATAAAAATGATTATTATATCGTTTAAACGAAAAGTGCCAAATGTTAAATGCTACACGGTAAAAAATCAAATGTATATTGAAAGTCCATTTTTTGTAGACCCTGTGGATTAGTCCATACGTTATAGTGATGTTTGCTTATAATATACAAGGTAGTAAGGAGCGTAAAGAAGTGTATAAAGGAGCTTTTTATCCAAATTTCATAACATATTTTAATAGGAATAGTTTAAAAAGTCTCCATATTCTACCCCCACATTCAGCTTTTTCTTACTCCTAAATAGTTATTTAAAAAGACATAAAGGAGATGAAGTCATTGAGCATATATATTAGTAAACGAGAAGGGCAAAAAAGCATGCCGACAATAGTTAAAAGAAATAAAAAAGTGGTGAAAACATCCAAAAGTAAACAACAAAAGGTTGTAAAAGGCGGTTGTTGTTTCAAAAGGAAAGGGTAAGTTCATTTCATCTATAAACGGATAGATCCTTTAAGCTATGACCTCGATATTTTCGGGGTCAGTTTATGATATCCCAACGCTGTAAACTGATCAGATTCTGATTATGTCATAGCTATTAGTTTCATCTCATATTATAAAGGAGTAAAGTATTATTGAATTAGTTTCACTATCAAATTAAAATAATTATAAAAAAGTATTGATTTTTATTTGAGACATGTTATTATAGATTCATAGCAAAACAAAATATGAGGTGATTCTTAAATGACAAATAACAGACTAACTACTAGCTGGGGTGCTCCGGTAGGGGACAACCAGAATTCAATCACAGCAGGAAATCGCGGCCCAACATTATTACAAGATGTACACCTTTTAGAAAAACTTGCACATTTTAATAGAGAACGTGTTCCTGAGCGTGTTGTTCATGCGAAGGGTGCAGGAGCTCATGGTTATTTTGAAGTAACAAATGATGTAACAAAATACACAAAAGCTAAACTTTTCTCAGAAGTAGGAAAACGTACTCCATTATTTATTCGTTTTTCAACAGTTGCAGGAGAAAATGGTTCAGCAGATACAGTGCGTGATCCACGTGGTTTTGCCGTTAAATTTTACACAGAAGAGGGGAACTACGATATCGTAGGCAACAATACACCAGTATTCTTTATCCGTGATGCAATCAAATTCCCTGATTTTATTCATACACAAAAGCGTGATCCGCAAACGCATTTGAAAAACCCTAATGCAGTATGGGATTTCTGGTCATTATCCCCAGAATCATTACACCAAGTAACAATTCTTATGTCAGATCGCGGAATTCCAGCTACACTTCGTCATATGCATGGATTTGGAAGTCATACATTCAAGTGGACAAATGCTGATGGTGATGGAGTATGGATTAAATACCACTTCAAAACTGAACAAGGTATAAAAAACATTACGCCAGAAGTGGCAGCCAAAATTGCTGGTGAAAACCCAGATTATCATACAGAAGATTTATTTAATGCAATCGAAAAAGGCGATTTCCCAGCTTGGAAATTATATGTACAAATTATGCCTTTAGAGGATGCTAATACTTACAAATGGGATCCATTTGATGTAACAAAAGTTTGGTCACAAAAAGATTATCCGCTAATTGAAGTAGGGCGTATGGTGTTAAATCGTAATCCAGAGAACTACTTTGCTGAGGTTGAGCAAGCTACATTCTCACCGGGTACTTTAGTTCCTGGTATTGACGTATCACCTGATAAAATGCTTCAAGGACGTCTATTTGCTTATCATGATGCACACCGTTACCGTGTAGGTGCTAACCACCAAGCACTACCAATTAACCGTGCTAGAAATGAAGTGAAAAACTATCAGCGAGACGGTCAAATGCGCTTTGATGATAATGGCGGAAAATCAGTTTACTATGAGCCAAACAGTTTTGGAGGCCCAACTGAAACTCCTGAAAACAAACAAGCTGCATACCCAGTATCTGGAGTAGCTGAAAGTGTTGCATATGATCACAATGATCACTATACACAAGCTGGTGACTTATATCGCCTTATGACAGAAGAGCAACGCGCACACTTAGTGTCAAACATAGTGGCTGCAATGAAACCAGTTGAAAGAGACGATATTAAATTACGTCAAATTGGTCATTTCTATAAAGCAGATCCAGAATATGGAACTCGAGTAGCTGAAGGCTTAGGCTTATCTGTACCAGCAGAAGTAAAATAATTATCAAGATAAAATAAAAATAAAAATAAATTAGTTTACGATTCTCATACTATTCTCATTGAAAAAAGCATCCAGCCTTGGATGCTTTTTTTCATCTTGATATTTCTCTTTAACGGGCAGTATGAACTCCACCTCAAGGCTCTAAGTTTAAGAAGGTAAGAGTGGATAACTTGCCTGTAAAGGTCCGATTGGTTCAACAAACCATCAGTGAGGGATGAGGAAAACCCCAATGATGGAAGTTTCACCTTATAATGTCACAACATTAGCAAAAGCTTCGCTATGTTCACGACGCTCTTTCCGAACATTTCTTCGCTGTTGTGCTGTATTAAACAGCATTACCTCCTCATCTGATTCAGGTACAACTTTTGGGACTTGCTGGGGTTTCCCTTGATTGTTTAATGCAACGAATGTTAAAAATGATGTTGCAGCAAGTCTTCGTTCACCTGTTTTTAAATCTTCTGCGATGACCTTTACAAAGACTTCCATCGATGTACGACCAACAGAAGAAACATAGGATTTCAAACTAACAGAGTCGCTTTGACGAATCGGGATTAGAAAGTCAACTGAATCTGTAGAAGCTGTTACGACCTCACATCTTGAATGCATTGAAGCTGAAATAGAGGCAACATCATCGATATAGCTCATTAATTTCCCGCCAAATAACGTATTATGGTTGTTAGTATCTAATGGAAATACTCTGCTTGTTTTAATTACAAGGGATTCTTTACATGTTTTTTCGGTAAGATTTGTCATCGCTTTACTCTCCTAACATGTCATGATATAGATAACATTATTGGTTCTTTTATTAACATCGTCAATTTAATTGTTTTGCATTCTAACATTGTTTTTATATGAAAACAAAAAATGCTCTAGAACCAATGTGATTCCGAGCATTTTTATTTATGATTAATTTTGTTTCCACCATTCATCAAACATAGAAGCTGGTACTTCGCGCTTATGCTGGGTGATGAGGTAACGATTTTCGATCTTTTCCGCTACTACAGAATCGACTTGTTTTCCTTCAAGGTAATCATCTAATTGATCATATGTTATACCAAGCTCTGTTTCATCTGCTTGTAATGGGGTATTGTCTAATAAATCTGCAGTAGGCGTTTTAAGATATAAACGCTCAGGTGCATGTAATTCTTTTAGTAGTTGTTTACCTTGACGTTTTGTTAAACCAGTAAGAGGTAATAGATCGGCTCCACCGTCGCCATATTTCGTGAAAAAGCCCGTAACTGCTTCTGCTGCATGATCTGTACCGATAACCAATAATCCTTCTTGACCGCCGATTGCATATTGAGTGATCATTCTTGTCCGTGCCTTTACATTTCCTTTATTAAAATCTGTGAGTGTTTCCCCCATTGTTTTCTCATAATGGTGTGCTAAGGCATCGACAGTACTTGAAATGTCAAATGAAACACTTTTATCAGGTTTAATAAAAGAAAGAGCTAATTGAGCATCATCTTCATCTTTTTGAACTCCATAAGGAAGCCTTACCGCTGTAAATGTTGCATCATGACCTTCACTGCGCAATTCTTCAACAGCTAATTGAGCTAATCTGCCGGATAATGTAGAATCTTGACCACCGCTTATACCTAGTACAAAGCCTTTTGCACCAGTGGTTTTCAAATATTCCTTTAAAAACGTAACACGAGCCTTTATTTCTTCCTTAGGATCTATTGTTTCCTTTACATGCAGTTCACTCATAATTCGTTTTTGTAACCTCATTTTACATTAAACCTCCAATTGAAATTATTTTTTGGGTTCAAAATTTACTTATTGTTTTTAATCATTTCGGACACTTTTTGTCTTACTTCTTCAATATTTCTCATTTTGTTTTCCCAGCATTCCTGACTTAAGTCAACAGGGTATTCTTCAGGATGTAAAGCACGTTTATATTCATCCCAAAGTAACTCAAGGTTTGCAATTGTATATTTTTGCATGTCCTGTAAGGAAGGGGAGTCATATATAAGCTTTCCGTTGTCAAAGATTGGATGATGTAACTCCTTTGCCTCAAAGTTTGTGACAAATTTACTTACAAATGTATGAATAGGGTGGAACATTTTTAGTTTCTCTTCGCTTTCAGGATCTTCATGTTGTAACGTAATATAGTCACCCTCAGATTTATGGTTTAACGTATTGATAATCCGATAAACCTTTTTTAAACCCGGTGTTGATACTTTTTCAGGATTTCCACTTATCTTTATCGTATCAATCATTTCTCCGTTATCATCTTCAATTGAGGCAAGCTTATATACAGCACCAAGTGCAGGCTGATCATAGGCAGTGATGAGCTTGGTGCCAATTCCCCAAATATCAATTTTTGCTCCTTGTGATTTTAGATTAATAATTGTAGATTCGTCTAAATCATTTGAAGCAATAATCTTTGTGTCATGAAAACCAGCTTGATCAAGCATTTTTCTTGCCTCTTTTGAGAGGTAAGCAAGGTCTCCGCTATCTAGACGAATGCCTTTAAACTCAATTTGATCTCCTAATTCCTTTGCTACTTTAATAGCATTAGGAACACCTGATTTTAATGTATCATATGTATCAACGAGAAATACGCATTCTTTGTGACGACGGGCATATTTATGGAAAGCGACGTATTCATCTTTGTATGCTTGAACAAATGCATGAGCATGTGTCCCTGAAACCGGAATATCAAATAGTTTTCCAGCTCTTACATTAGATGTAGCTTGAAATCCTCCAATAAAAGCCGCTCTCGTTCCCCAAATCGCAGCATCTAATTCATGCGCACGGCGAGTACCGAATTCCATGACTGTGTCGTCTCCAACAACTTGTTTGATTCGAGCGGCTTTGGTTGCAATTAATGTCTGGTAATTAACAATGTTTAATATAGCTGATTCAATTAGTTGCGCCTCAGCTAAAGGGGCCTCGATTCGGATAATGGGCTCATTTCCAAATACCATTTCTCCCTCTTGGACTGAGTAAACATTACCGGAAAATCGCAAAGTACTTAAGTATTCTAAAAAGTCATCTTTATAGCCTAATTCTTCACGTAAATAGTCTATATCGCTTTTGGAAAATTGAAATTTCTCCAGATATTGAATGATCCGTTCAAGTCCTGCAAATATCCCATAGCCGTTCCCAAACGGTAATTTTCTAAAATATACTTCAAATACCGCCTTACGATTATGCATGGAATCTTCCCAATAGGATTCAGCCATATTAATTTGATAAAGATCTGTATGGAGAGCTAGACTATCATCTTCATAATGTGTATTCATTTTTTTCCTCCAAGTTCGTTCAATTTTTCACATAGACCGAAATGGTCAACTATTTAATGAAAAAATGGAGGTCCATAGGTTCATTAAATAAGTAAAAAGAGTGAAATTATATCACTTTTGCATTCAAGCATGAAGTAAAGTGTTGTAGTGCCCATTCATGCCCTGATTGGTTAAAGCTAGCAACAGCATTTTTATGGACAACAATAGAAAATCCCCTGTTGTAAGCATCAACTGCTGTATGTAGAATACAAATGTCCGTACAAACCCCGACAAGGTGTATTTCCGTGATTCCCCGTTCATTTAATTTTAATTCTAAATTAGTTCCGGCAAAAGCACTATAACGTGTTTTATCCATCCACTGCACATTCGTTTTCTCTTGATTGCTTATGTATATGTCCTGAAGTTTACCATATAAAACTCTTCCTTTTGTACCTCTAATATTATGAGGGGGAAACAACGCTGTTTCAGGGTGAAAATGATCATCCTTTTCATGTAGATCCACAGCGAATACGACATAATCATTGTTCGCAATAAATTTAGTCGTAATATTTGAGATTTCATTCTCAATATCTTGACCGGGTTTCCCACAAGTTAACGCACCATCATCTGCAACAAAATCAAATGTGTAATCAATATTAATTAATGCCTTTTTCAACTTTCATACCTCCTTAATAGTATGAAAAACAATGTGTGATGTAAATAAAAAGCAATGAGAACGATAAAAATTAGAATCTATCTGAAATTATTGGATAATATTTAATTTTACACGATCTCTTTATTTTATCAAATATGGAAAATGATTTGTTAAAAAGGAGCCATTGCATAAGAAGAATGAAAGAGATATAGAAAAGAGCTGTCTGCTCAATCGTCAGACAGCTCATCTTTTGTTTATCATTTACGGATTTGTTGACCATAATCCAGCTGATTTAACGAAGATTCTAGGGTGTAGTTTTAATTGTGCAACCATAAACTCTGCAAGGTCTTCTGGTTGCATGACTTTTTCTGGATTTCCATCCGTAAGGTTTTCTTTGTATGCTAATTCTGTTGCGACAGTACTTGGAGTCAGTGCTGTTACGCGAATATTATGCTTGCGAACCTCTAAAGCTAGTGATTCTGTTAATCCTAATACACCGAATTTTGAAGCACTATAAGCACTAGTAACAGGTGCACCTTTTTGACCAGCTGTAGATGAGATGTTAATGATATCTCCGCCATTTTTATCAATTAGCTGTGGTAAAACAGCACGTGTAACATAATAAACACCCATTAAGTTAATATCGATAATTTTCTTCCACTCTTCTGGTTCAAGCTCAAGAAATTTACCGAATTTCCCAGTCCCTGCATTGTTGATAAGAATGTCTACCGGACCTAAGGAAGCTTTTAATTTTTCGACAGCGGCATTAACTTCTTCCATTGATGAAACATCTGCAGTTGCATAAGCTGTTTTCACGCCAAATGCTTCAATTTCTTTTGCTACTTCTACTAAATCATTTTCTGTACGTGCTAATAGCCCGACATTTACTCCTTCTTGTGCAAGGGCAATAGCTGTTGCACGACCAATACCTTTTCCGGCTCCAGTAACAAGAGCGACTTTACCTTTTAAAGATTGTGCCATTTTTATTCGGCTCCTTTCAGTATGTAAGATGCGCTATTATCTTACATACTGAATTAGGTAAAGTCAAAAGAACTGCTTTATCAGTTACAGATCAAACATCTAAAATAGAAATTGCCTTCAATTATTTGATATGATGGGGTTGAAATGAAAACTGGAAAAATTTAAATTAAAGGAGGTTTCTAATGAACAAGGAATCCATTTTAATTGTTGAAGATGAAGAGAAAATTATCAGATTACTTGAACTAGAACTGGGCTATGAAGGATATGAAACTGAAAAAGCAATGGACGGAGTTAGTGCACTTGAAGCTTATCGAAAGGGTAGTTTTGATTTGATTTTACTAGATGTGATGCTTCCTGGATTAAGCGGTATTGAATTACTTCGTCGCATCCGTGTTAAAGATACATATACACCTGTTATTTTGCTTACAGCAAAAGGTTCTGTTGAGGATAAAGTATCAGGGTTAGATTTAGGAGCAAATGATTATATTACTAAGCCATTCCAAATGGAGGAATTACTTGCAAGAATTCGTGCAGTGTTGCGAATGAGTTCAAATATTCCTCAAAAAAGTGAGCAGGATCATTTGGATGATTGGCTAGTTGCTGGGGAATTAAGGCTTAATGAAAAAACAAGAGAAGTGGTAAGAGGGGATCATGAAATTGATTTAACACCTAAGGAATTTGATTTGCTTTTATTCCTTCTTCGAAATAAGAGGCAAGTACTTAACCGTGAGCAAATACTTGAGGCAGTATGGGGGTATGACTATTTTGGTGATACAAATGTAGTTGATGTGTATATCCGATACATACGTAAAAAGATTGATTTTCCATTTGATTATCCATTCATTCATACAGTACGTGGCGTTGGTTACGTCTTAAAGGAAACCAAATGAAGCTTCGTAATAAAATCAATTTATATACTGCCTTTTTATTTATTTTCCTAATCCTTCTCATGAATACATCCATTTACATGGTGTTTAGCAATATGATGATTCACAATGAGCTTGAACAAGTAAAAGCTGAAACAGAAAAAACAGCAATAGATGTTAGTAAAGGAATAAAGCAAATAAATCCTAATGATTTGCTCCGTGCATATGTACCGGTTGATGGGATGATTGAAGTTTTATCAGCAGACGGAAATCCAGTCGCAACGATTACATCAAACTCTGAAACAGTCTTAAGTAAAAAGATGGGGGAATATGATACGGGGGAAAGAAGTGAAATTATTACTTATAAGAATAAGCAATATGCCTTTTCCTCAATTCCTATAATTTGGTCAGATGGAAATATTGTGAACCTGCAGTTAACCAGCAGCATGGACACGGCGAATGAAGTTCTTTCCGTGCTAAAAATCGTTTTAGTTGTTGTAACGATTATCGCGATAATTCCAGTCATTTTATCTACTCATTTTTTGAGTAACCTGATTTCACGTCCGATTAAAACCATGACGGAGACCATGAAGGATATTCAAGAAAGTGGAAAATTCAAACGTATACAGCTTGAAGAAAACTCGAAGGATGAGCTATCCGTAATGGGGAATACATTCAACAAAATGATCGATCTCCTCCAATCAAATTTTGAAAAACAGGAACAGTTTGTATCAAATGCGTCTCACGAACTAAAAACCCCTTTAACGATTATTGAAAGTTATGCAGATTTAATGAAAAGAAGAGGGAAACAACAACCGGAAGTAATTGATGAATCCATTGAGGCTATTCATTCAGAAGCTGTCAGAATGAGAGACTTGATTGAACAGCTCCTTTTATTAGCTAAGCATGATGAAAAATGGAATTTAGAGATGAAAGAGATCAATATAACTGAATTAGTGATGGAATCGTCTACTATTTTTCAAAATGCCTATGGAAGAACAATTGAATTAGAATTTACTGACACGGTTTATGCCACAACAGATGCACAGAAGTTAAAGCAGTTGCTATTTATTTTTTTAGATAATGCGAAAAAATATAGTGATGAGAATATTTCTATTTATATAGAAAAAAACGATGGACAACCTTGTATCCGTATATCAGATAGAGGGATTGGAATTCCAGGGAGTGATATACCAAAAGTCTTTGACCGTTTTTATAGAGTGGATAAGGCACGAACACGCAGGCAAGGAGGAAGCGGTTTAGGACTTTCAATGGCAAAGGAAATTGCTGGAGCTATTGACATAGAAATCCAGCTTGAAAGTGTTGAAGGAGCAGGAACAACTGTGACACTATTCTTGTGAAAATTTCATGAAAGTAAGATAATGCTTCTCAGCAAATTCTCATGTTTATATCCTAAACTTAAGATTATAAAAAGTAATGGAGGTGAAAAATGATTAGGAAAAAATGGTTCTTATTTTTGGGTTGCATCATCATTGCCGGCTTGGTTCTCTTTACGAGTTTAAAAATATGGGGTCCAACATCAGAAGCACAAGCCTTAACTGAACAAGAGGCTAAAAATAAGGCATTAGAAAAATATCAAGGTGAAATTATTGAAACATCCAGAAAAAAGAATGAGTATCATTTTGTGCTAAAAGCAGAAACGGGGACGTACCTTATAATCATTGACGAAATTAACGGAGATGTTGTGTCTATTGTGCAAAAAGAACAAAATAATAAAAATATAGCAGAAGAAAATACAAAGGAACTTTTAACGGAAGATGAAGTGAAATTGAAAATTACTAAACAAGGTACCATTAAATCAATTGAACTTATCCAAGAAGAAGCCCCGTATTACCAAGCAATTGTAGAATTAGAAAATGAAGAGCATACATTGTCAATTGATCCGTACACAGGTGATATAATAAATTCAATTAAAACCTCTCAACGACTTTTATCAGAATCTGAAGCAGCGGAGGTAGCTCTTGAAAAAGTTCAAGGAGAAGTAGATGATGTAGATTTCATAGAACGTGAAGGACAAACCCCTTATTATCTCGTTGAAATTGAAACCAATGATGACCGTGATGCTACAGTACAGATTGATGCATATAAAAAAGAAGTGATATCAGTTACGTGGGGAGATCAAGAAGATGATGAGGATTCTTAAGAAATCTTAGAGTTTTCTCATCAAATTTTAATCTTCCTTTCCTTTTCCTCTCATTTAAGCTGGTTATAGTTAAGTATGTAAGAACAAAACAACTAAGGAGGAAAATGAAATGAAGAAATTGATCACACTCTCATTAGCAACGGTAGTGGTATTAGGTGGTGCTGTAGCGATTAACCATAGCTACGCTCAAGAAAAAATTGAAAACATCGGGATCCAAAAAGCAAAAGAGGTTGCATTAAATAAGGTTGACGGAGTTGTTGAGGGGATAGAACTGGAAAATCGTAACGGTCAACCTGTGTATGAAGTGGAAATTGACAAAGGTCAGAAGGATTTTGATCTTTATATCGATGCAACTACAGGAAAAGTAAACAATGTTCAAGAGAAAGACGATGACGATGATGATATCAACGCTGCAATCATATCGAATTCTTCTTTTATTACAGAAAAGGAAGCAATTGAATTAGCGAAAACGAAAATTAATGGAGAACTTATAGAGATTGATTTCGATGAAGATGATGGCAGATATGTTTACGATATGGAATTTAGAACAGCTACCGGAGAAGCAGAAATAACAATTGATGCTAAAACAAAAGATGTTCTGGAATTTGAAAATGATGATCATGATGATCATGATGATTAAACAATAACTCACTGGAAAGAACCTTGTATTAAAAAGGTTCTTTTTTTTATCAAAAATTTCATAATGATTGTATAAGAAAAACTAATGCTTTCACCTTTGGAATTTGACTACAAACGAAGTTTTATTTATATAATGATGTAAAAATATTAATATTGTTGTATAAATATTAGGGTTGTCATCAAATTTTATTACGAATTATATCTAAATATTTACAAATGTATCAATCTTTCTTCAATTAACAATACATGTAAACGTTTTCTACAAAAATATTATAAAAATACAGAAAATTTAATAGAAAAACACTTGTCAAATTTACAATCTTTAAATATAATAAACTCATGTTATAAAAAACGACATAGAAATGAGAGGTTATCTAACATGAGTGAAGCGGTTATTTCAAAAGGTAAAAATGATACGGAAATTCTTGCACAGATTAAAGAAATTATCAGCTCTAAAAGTGTAGAGCTTATTCATCTACAGTTTGTAGATATAGAAGGTATTCTAAAGAATGTAACTGTTACTGTAGAACAATTAGAAGATGTTGTAGCAGGGAAGCAAATGTTTGACGGTTCATCTGTTAAAGGGTTCTCTCCAATTAACAAATCAGATCTATACTTACAGCCAGATCTTTCAACATTCGCAGTTTTACCATGGTCAGTTGAAGAAGGGTACTCTGAAGCTCGTTTCCTTTGTTCAGCAGTGAATCCTGATGGTACTCTTTTTGAAGGAGATACTCGTAACGTATTAAAAAAGACTGTTGAGCGTGCAGCTGACAAAGGCTACACAATCTCTGTAGGTCCAGAATTAGAGTTTTTCTTATTCAAAACAGATGCTGACGGAAATCCAACTCAACAATTAGATGATAACGGCGGCTACTTTGAGCCATCACCAAAAGACTTAGGTGAACGCGTTCGATTAGAAATTTATCGTGCATTAAAAGCGATGGGCTTTACGATTGAAGCATCTCACCATGAGGTTGCAGAAGGTCAACATGAAATCAACTTTAAATATGCTGATGCATTAGGTGCAGCTGATTTAGCAACTACATACAAATGGGTTGTTAAAACAATTGCTCAAAAATTTGGTCTGCATGCTACTTTCATGCCAAAACCAGTATTCGGAATCAATGGTTCAGGAATGCACGTAAATATGTCATTCTTCAAAGATGGCGAAAATGCATTCTATAATGAAAATGATAAATTACAATTATCTGATGAAGCATATTCATTTATCGCTGGTTTAGTTGATAATGCGAAAAACATTGTTGCTGTAACAAATCCACTAGTAAACTCTTATAAGCGTTTAGTTCCTGGATATGAAGCTCCTTGCTATCTAGCTTGGTCAGCATCTAACCGTTCAGCATTAATTCGTATCCCAGCGAAAAAAGGTATGGCAACTCGCGTAGAGCTTCGTTGCCCAGATCCATCTTCAAACCCGTACCTAACATTTGCAATCATTGCATCTGCAGGTCTTGAGGGAATTGAAAAAGGCTTAAAAGCTCCAGCTTCTATTGATGAGGATATCTTCCACATGACAGAAGAGCGCCGCGCTGAGCTTGGAATTGAAAACCTTCCAGGAAGCCTTGAAAAAGCAATTGCAGAATTCGAAAACGGAGAAATCGGTCGTAAAACACTTGGTGATCATGTATATGGTGAATATGTAGCTGCTAAAAAAGCAGAATGGGATAGCTATCGTACAGCTGTTCACTCTTGGGAAATTGAAAATTATCAATCAAAATTCTAATCTGGAACGATCAAAAAAACAGGTGAAAATCTCACCTGTTTTTTCTGTTGGATAAGTGTAAGAATATACAACTTCTACTTAATGAAAAGTTTCGAATCTCAGTTTTTGAAACTATTTTGATTCCTAATCGTAAGTAAGGAAAAGAATAAATTGAGGTACAAAAACATGGAAGATGTGTTGAAATCCTTCAAGAATATTTATACTGAATTAAAATCTACATTTAGATGGCATGCCGATGATAATATTTTTAAGTTAGTAGCTGCCATGTACATCGTTCATCACAAAAAATTTAATCTTACAAGATATCAAACTCTGACAAATGATTTAAAAAACAAAGTTGGGGTATTTTCTTATTTGAAATCATCACAACGATTTACAACAGCTGCCACATTAGATATTACATGTCCAGATCTTAAACAAGGGTTTGAAAAATTGATGAAAATATACGAAGGTTTGATAGAATCAGGTTTTTCACGAACTCCATACACATATATAGCTGCAGGCACCCTTTTAAAGAATGAAGATACTATGATTCATAAGCTTGCGAAAAAATCTCATGATATTTATCGTGGGATGAAGGAACATCATTACTTTTTAAACTGGTTCTGCTGATTACCCACTTGCAACACTTTTAGCTCAAGGGAATGGAGATGTCGCGGAATCAATTGACCGAATTGAAGTATATTATGAACTCCTACAAAAAAATGGATTTTATAAAGGTGATTCCTTACAATTCCTAAGTCATATCTTAACTTTAGTAAATGACCCTCATCCTGATGATTTAGTTAAAAAGTGTTTAAAGGTATTGGAAATTCTTAAGAAAAAAGGGATTCGAGTAAAAAGATCTTATTATCCTTTTGTTGGAATTTTGGCGTTGTTTGATCAACCTGATGAACAGATTTACTTGGTTCTGTCTCTTTTACAAAACTTAAATACTGATAAGCAATTTAAATGGAAAAAAGATATAAACTTTATGACGGCAGTTGTGCTAATTATAAAGGAAAAGATTGATCTAGGTGACATCGCGATTACGGGCTTAAACACATCGATTGAAGCAATTATTCAAGCTCAACAAGCTGCGATGGTCGCAAGTATTTCTGCTAATACTGCTTCAACAAGCGGTGGGGGAGAATAAACGAATCCTAAAAAATGGATTCGTTTATTTTTTATGGGAAAATTCGAACTTTTCTATTGGAAATTGGAAGAAGTTCACATATACTTAGGTTAATGAGTAAACAAAGGTGAATAACTTATTTTTGTAAGCGCTATATAAATTTAGGTGAAGAACTAAATAGAAAAAGGAGTGGGTATATCAAATGTTGCCAATTCATGAAGATTTAAGAGGAAAAGTAGCTGTTATTACAGGTGGAGGTGGAGTTCTTTGTGGTCGAATGGCGATTGAACTAGCTAGACAAGGGATGAAGGTTGCCATTTTAAACCGTACATATGAAAAGGGATTGGCTGTTCGAAATGAAATTATTGAATCAGGTGGAGAGGCTCTTGCGATCGAATGTGATGTACTAAACGTTGAAAGTGTTAAAAAAGCAGAGCAGAAAATCTATGAAACCTATGGTAATTATCACGTGTTGATTAATGGTGCAGGCGGGAACCATCCAAAGGGTGTAACCTCTAAGGAAATCTTTGAAATCACTGATTTAGATAATAATGATATCACAACTTTTTTTGATCTAACAACAGAAGGGTTTCAATCAGTCTTTAATTTAAATATTATCGGTACGTTGATTCCGACGCAGGTATTTGCTAGAAGAATGGTTGAAACGAAAGGGACGATCATCAATATTTCATCGATGAGTGCACCGAGCCCCATGACAAAGGTTCCTGCGTATAGCGCAGCGAAATCAGGGATTGAGAATTTTACAAAATGGCTAGCAGTTCATATGGCAGAGACAGGTATTCGTGTAAACGCAATTGCACCAGGATTTTTTCTCACAAAGCAGAATGAGAGATTATTAAAAAATGAAGATGGTAGTAATACCGAGAGAACAGAAAAAATCTTAGCACACACTCCAATGAGAAGACTTGGGGATCCAGAAGATTTATTAGGTACACTTTTATGGCTTATTGATGAGAATTCAAGTAGATTTGTGACTGGAATAAGTGTGCCTGTTGATGGAGGATTTATGGCTTATTCTGGTGTATAGAGTAGTTGATAATTCAATGCTTTTATTCATTCTAATTGGCTTTTTGTTTAAAAAAAACGAGATAAACTAATTTTTTAAGAAAAAACTTAGTTTATCCAATAGACAAACTAACTGGTGAGTGGTATTATATTGGTGTAAGGAACAAATAAGATAAATTTTAAGGAAAAAAGACTTAACAAAAACTATTTGTAATACGGTAAAGTTTCTATTGTTGGAAGCGGTATCAAATAGTTTGGGAGTTTTAAAGTTTATTAAATCAGGAGGCATATAACATGGCTTATTTTGAAAACGTTAACCAAATTAAATTCGAAGGACCTGGTTCTGCAAATCCATTATCATTTAAGTATTATAATCCCGAAGAAGTTATCAACGGGAAAAAGATGGAGGATTTACTACGCTTTTCAGTTGCGTACTGGCATACATTTACAGCAGATGGATCTGACCCATTTGGTGTAGGTACTGCTATTCGTCCATGGAATCATTTACAAGGCTTAGATTTAGCAAAAGCTCGTGTAGAGGCAGCATTTGAATTTTTTGAAAAACTTAATGTACCATTCTTCTGTTTCCATGATGTAGATATTGCACCTGAAGGATCAACATTAGCTGAAACAAATAAAAACCAAGATGTTATCGTTTCAATGATTAAAGAATATATGAAAACAAGCAAAACGAAGTTGCTTTGGAACACTGCGAACATGTTTACAAATCCAAGATATGTACATGGTGCTGCAACTTCTAATAATGCAGACGTTTTTGCTTACTCAGCTGCGAAGGTTAAAAAAGCGCTAGAAGTTGGTAAAGAATTAGGTGCTGAAAACTATGTATTCTGGGGCGGCCGTGAAGGTTATGAAACACTTCTAAATACAAACATGGGATTAGAATTAGATAACCTTGCTCGTTTCTTCCATATGGCAGTAGATTATGCAAAAGAAATTGGTTTTGATGCACAATTCCTTATTGAACCAAAACCAAAAGAACCTACTAAGCACCAATATGATTTTGATGTTGCAACTGGATTAGCATTCTTACAAAAATATGATCTAGCAGATCATTTCAAATTTAATATTGAAGCAAACCATGCAACATTAGCAGGTCACACATTTGAGCATGAATTACGTGTAGCACGTGAAAATAACATGCTAGGATCTGTTGACGCAAACCAAGGTGACACGTTACTTGGCTGGGATACAGATGAATTCCCAACAGATTTATACTCTACTACATTAGCAATGTATGAAATTCTAAAAAATGACGGCTTAGGAACAGGTGGATTAAACTTCGATGCAAAAGTGAGAAGAGGTTCATTTGAAGCTGAAGATCTTTTCCATGCACATATTGCAGGAATGGACACATTTGCGATTGGTACAAAAGTTGCGAATAAACTTATCCAAGATAAAGTTCTTGATAACTTTGTCGAAGAAAGATATAGCAGCTATACTAAAGGAATTGGATTAGAAATTGTTGAAGGAAAAACAAACCTTCGTAAGCTTGAGGAATATGCTTTACAATTAACAGAAATCAAAAATGCTTCAGGCAGACAAGAGCGATTAAAAGGAATTGTAAACCAATACATCATTGAAACATTAGCGAATGTAACGGTTTAATCGTATTAGTTCGTCAAAATAAAAGCGCAAGCGCCTTGGTTAGCCCCGACAAGCTTTATACGATTTTGAATAAAAGGTGTTTTGCCTTCAATTCAAAATTGGCTTATGACCTCGAGGCAGTTCTAAAATCGCGACGTCCTGTGTTTCGGGGCTAGGCGCTGGAGCTAGACAGCAAAATTAAGTGCAAAACTTATAAATGCTGATTCTATAAAAAAGTAGGATGACTCACAATAGTAGGACCAAGATTTTGATAGTCACGTATGCTGTGATCTAGATCATCATGGTTAGACTCTTTGCAAAGAGTCATCCTATTTTATACTATCAGAAAGATTAGATTTTATGGATGATAGGATAAAAAAACTAAGGCTTATGCTATTAAGACTTGGCGATAAGCCAAGTTTTTCTAAGAATACAGCTAAATTAAGCAGATAAAAGGAAAGGGGAAAACTTCTTGATCAATTCAACTAATCTCCGTGTCGAGGAACCAACCTTGGAAGCAGCGTATCATTGTTGGCTACAATATAATAAGCTTGACGAATTACTATTAAGGCAATATAAGACATATTGTGAAACACTCATCATTCTTGATCAATCACCAATTATTCAATCAGCAAAAGAAGAGCTTATCCTAGGGATATCATCTATGATTGATCATCCTCCATCTTTACATGCAGTTCCACTAGAAAAACCATCAATTGTTTTAGCAACTTATGAGAATAACCAATTAAAAGATTATGGAATTAGTACATCGAATCTAGAAAACTTAAAAGATGATGGCTATCTTATTCAAACTGTTACATACAAAGATCAAAAAACAATAGCGATTATTGGAAAACAGGATAAAGGTGTTTTATATGGGGCATTTCATTTTCTAAGACTTATGCAAATGCACGAAAATCTGAATGAATTAGCAATCATTGAAAGTCCTACTAACCAAATCAGAATGATCAATCATTGGGATAATATGGACGGTAGTATTGAGCGTGGGTATTCAGGGGATTCGATTTTTTATAAAGACTATGAATTTACACATGATACAAAAAGGATTAAGGATTACGCAAGGTACCTTGCATCAGTCGGGATCAACAGTTTATCCATTAATAATGTAAATGTGCATAAGGTAGAAACAAATCTAATTACAAAAGAAATGCTTCCAAATGTCGCTGAAATTGCAGACATAATGAGAGGCTATGGGATTACAACTTATCTTAGTATCAACTATGCTAGTACAATGGAAATTGGAAATCTACCAACAGCTGATCCTCTTGATAAAGACGTACAACAATGGTGGATTGATAAAACAAAGGAAATTTATCAATATATCCCTGATTTCGGCGGGTTTATTGTGAAAGCGGATTCAGAGCACCGTCCAGGCCCATTTACATATAACTGCACCCATGCTGATGGAGCGAATATGTTAGCCAGAGCTCTTGAACCGTTTGGGGGACTTGTTTTCTGGAGATGTTTTGTATACAACTGTCTTCAAGATTGGCGTGATCGAAAAACAGATCGAGCAAGAGCGGCATATGATCATTTTAAACCATTAGATGGAGAATTTATGGATAATGTAATTCTTCAGATTAAAAATGGGCCAATGGATTTTCAGGTAAGAGAGCCTGTTTCACCTTTATTTGGAGCTTTGCAAAATACAAACCATGTTCTTGAATTTCAGGTGGCACAAGAGTATACAGGACAACAAAAGGATTTATGTTTTCTTGTTCCGCAATGGAAGGAAGTATTGGATTTTGATACGTATGCAAAAGGAGAAGGGACAACAATTAAAACGATTGTTGATGGATCTCAGTTTGATTTAGCTTATAGTGGTATTACAGCTGTATCAAATATTGGAAATGATTTGAACTGGACAGGTAACACGCTTGCACAAGCAAACTTTTACGGATATGGCCGTTTAGTTTGGAATCCCGATTTATCCTCTGAGGAAATAGCAAATGAGTGGGTCCGAATCACATTTGGCCATGATAAAGATGTTGTTGGATCTATTACAAACATGCTCCTTCATTCTTGGGAAATTTATGAAAATTATACGGCACCACTTGGCGTGGGTTGGATGATTAATCCAGGACATCATTATGGACCAAATATAGAAGGTTATGAATATTCATTGTGGGGAACATATCATTTTTCTGATTGCTTTGGAACAGGTGTAAATCGAACGATTAAAGATGGCACAGGCTATACGTCACAGTATTTCCCTGAAAACACAAATCTTTATGACTCAATTGATGCATGTCCAGATGAGTTATTACTATTCTTCCATCATGTCCCATATCGTCACCAATTAAAATCCGGGAAGACAGTCATTCAACATATTTACGATACACACTTCCTAGGAGTAGAACAAGTAGAGGATATGATTCAGAAGTGGAAGCAGCTTGAACAGAAGATTGATTCTTATCGATATCAAAATGTATTAGAAAGATTTCATATGCAATTAGATAATGCTATTGAGTGGAGAGATCGAATTAATACGTATTTCTATAGGCATTCTGGAATTCCAGATGAACGAAATCGTACAATATATTAAGTTTCTTATCGAATGTTAAATAAGAAATTTATAGCGTCTTTACTACCATACTAGTATAACTAGGATGTTATATAACTTTTTACAGAAAGGAAATGGTGTTTTGATTAATATTGCCATAATTGGTACAGGTGGAATTTCAGCGGCCCATGTAAAAGCATACCAAGCCCTATCTGAAGCGTGTAACATCGTTGCTTTAGCAGATATTTATCCAAACAAAGCAAGATCTCTTGCAGAAAGATTTTCATTGGATTGTATAGTTGTAAGTGATTACAGAGAATTATTAGATAATCCCAACATTGATGCTGTTTCCATTTGTACGCCGCCATTTACCCATGCTCAGATCGCAAAAGATTTTCTCCGAGCTGGAAAGCATGTATTGGTTGAAAAGCCAATGGCTGCTTCACTCCAAGAATGTGATGAGATGATAAAAGTGGCTAAAGAGTCAAGTCGATTATTATCTGTTGTTGCTCAAAATCGTTTTATGAATCCAATAATGAAAATGAGTTTTCTATTAAAAGAAAACATTATTGGTAAAATTGCTCATGCTCAAGTTGATTCTTATTGGTGGAGAGGCCATAGCTATTATGATTTGTGGTGGAGAGGTACATGGGAAAAAGAAGGTGGAGGATGTACACTTAATCACGCTGTTCATCATATTGACATGCTTCAATGGATGATGGGGATGCCAAAAGAGATTGTTGCAATGACCTCAAATACACTTCACGATAATGCAGAAGTAGAGGATTTATCAGTTGCGATTTTACAATATGAAAATGGTGGTTTAGCACAGGTAACAAGCTCTGTTGTTCATCATGGAGAGGAGCAGCAACTTATTTTTCAAGGAGAAAAAGCGAGAGTTTCTGTGCCGTGGAAAGTAAAAGCTCAAAAGTCACGTGAGAATGGCTTTCCATTCGAGGAAAGTGACACTAACATTGAAATGAAAATTCAACAATTTTGGGATCAAAGCCCATCCTTAAAGTATGAAGGCCATACAGGACAAATTCATCAGTTTGTTGAAGCAATAAATGGCAAGGAATCTTTACTTGTTGATGGTGTTCAAGGTAGAAACACTTTGGAGCTTATTACGGCTATTTATAAATCTGCCAATGATGGTGTGCGAGTAACCCTGCCACTTAAAGCTGATGACCCATTTTATACAAGAGATGGAATTCTCGCACATATTAAGCATTTTTATGAGAAAACAACGAGCATTGAGAATTTCACTGATTCTAACATTACAACTGGTGGACATTACGAGTAATGATGTGTCTTGGAAGGAGGATGTTATGCAAACACATGATGGTATGAATTATGCACCGATTGGAAAATATGATCCTGTTGTTCAAAAGGGTGATTTTATTTTTGCCGCCATTGGGTTAGATCATGGACACATATACGGAATGTGTAATGGGTTAATTGAAGCTGGAGCTGAACTAAAATGGGTGTATGATCCTGATATCCAAAAAGTTGAGAGATTTTGTGAATCCTTTCCAAATGTGAAGATTGCTGCTTCCGATGAAGAGGTTCTTAAAGATCCATCTGTTCACTTAGTTGCAGGAGCAGCCATTACATCAAAACGTTGTAACTTGGGATTGCGAGTCATGAATGCGGGTAAACACTATTTTACGGACAAAGCACCCTTTACAACAATAGAGCAATTACAGGCCGCAAAGGATAAAGTGAAAGAAACCGGACTTATTTGGGCTGTTTATTATAGTGAACGTCTTCATAATGAAAGTGCGATTTTTGCAGGACAGCTTATTGAAGAGGGTGCGATTGGAAAGGTTGTTCAAGTGATGGGCACAGGTCCACATCGTACAAATCCAAAGTATCGACCGGATTGGTTTTTTAAAAAGGAATATTATGGTGGTATTTTATGCGATATTGGGAGCCATCAAATTGAACAGTTCTTGTTTTATACAGGAGCTAAAGATGCCAAGGTTGTTCACAGTAAAGTAGGAAACTATAAACATAATCAATATCCAGAGCTTGAGGATTTTGGGGATGCTAATTTAATTGCTGATAATGGGGCTACAGGCTATTTTCGTGTTGACTGGCTAACACCTGATGGTTTAAGTACATGGGGAGACGGAAGGACAATTATTTTAGGTACAGAAGGTTATATTGAACTTAGAAAATATGTAGATATTGCAAGAGAAAAAACAGGTAGTCACTTATATTTAGTCAACAAAGTCGGGGAAAAACATTTTGATGTAAATGGAAAAGTAGGCTTTCCTTACTTTGGCTCACTCATTTTAGACTGTTTAAACGGAACAGAAACAGCCATGTCACAAGAACACACATTTAAAGCGGCTGAATTATGCTTGATTGCACAACGTCATGCGATTGTTGTGACAGCATCAGATGAAATTAGGAGCTAGATCGTCTAGGGTTTAAGATTATAATCGTAAGGACAGGTCAAGACAAGCCTAAAAAATAGAACAAACACCTGTCCTAAATTTTTTTATTGTTATTTTCAATGAACGGTTTATCTTTCTTTTATCTAATAGAATATATTGAAATTTCAGAAATATTAGGTTAAAATTAACATACTACCATACTAGTATTTTCGAAAAAGATAGGTCTTTACATAACAGATGTTCGAATCAATGGAGTTTTATTCGATCGTCTACCATACTAGTATTGTAGAAAACGGGAAATGGAGAATCGGAACAGACTTTTTGTAAGCGCTTTATGATTGTGTTTACTTAAGAAGCAGGGGGGTTAATATGGCTGAAATAAAGGTTGAAACAGCTGGGAAGTCAAATGTTGTGTTGAAAAAAAGTAAATTAGCAATGACAGGCTCTATTATTAAAAGAGATTGGCAACTATACTCTTTGCTGGTTTTGCCAATTATCTACTTGATTATTTTTAAATACGGTCCAATGTTTGGGAATATTATTGCCTTCCGTAGATTTATGCCAGGAGGGAAAATATACGGGGAATCTTGGGTAGGACTTCACTATTTTAGAATGTTTATCAATGATCCAACATTTTGGAATGTTTTTAAAAACACACTATTACTTGGTGGATTAACATTAATTATTTGTTTTCCAATGCCGATTATTTTTGCTTTGTTATTAAATGAAATCAAAGCGAAAAAGTTTAAAAAATTTGTACAAACAGCATCATATTTACCGCATTTTTTATCAATCGTTATCGTTGCTGGGATGATTCTACAACTCACAGCAGTTAATGGAACAATTAATTCGATTGTTGAGTTTTTTACAGGTGAAAAAATTGCATTTATTCAACAAGCAGAATGGTTTAGAACCATTTACATTACTTTTGAAATTTGGCAAACGATGGGATGGGGAGCCATTTTGTACTTAGCCGCGTTAACGACAATTGATGAATCCTTATACGAAGCTGCAAAGATGGATGGTGCAAATCGCTGGAAACAAACTCTTCATATAACAATACCGGGAATTCTTCCAACAATCGTGGTTTTACTTATCTTAAATATCGGAAGCTTTATGGCAGTTGGTTTTGAAAAAATCTTACTATTATATAACCCATTAACCTATGAAACATCAGATGTCATTTCTACTTACTTATATCGTGTCGGTTTGGAATCTAGTAACTTTAGTTATGCAACGGCGATCGGGTTATTTGAATCTATAATTGGTTTAATCTTAGTTTTATCTGCTAATGGAATTTCCAGAAAGCTAACTGAAAGAAGCTTGTGGTAGGGGGTGCAGTCATGAAAGAGTCAAAACAATATAAGGTATTTAAAGTGTTCAATGTATCGATTTTACTTGTCATTGTCTTTTGTACACTTTATCCATTTCTAAATGTTATTGCCCAGTCTTTTAGTAGTGAATCCTATATCAATGCCGGGAAAGTAACCCTTTTCCCAAGAGGGTTTAATATTGACACATACAAAACAATTGCAAGTGATAATATGTTTTGGATTAACTATAAAAATACTGTTGTGTATACAGTAGTCGGTACAGCAATATCTATGTTTTTAACAACAATCTTTGCTTATGCATTGTCAAAGAAACGTTTAGTAGGAAGAAAATTTTTAACAGTATTCGCTGTATTTACAATGTTTTTTAACGGTGGATTGGTCCCGAACTATGTTTTGATTAATAGCTTAGGATTTGGTAACACCATTTGGGCTATCGTTATTCCAGGTGCTATTAGTATCTATAACATGTTGATTATGAAGTCTTTCTTTGAAAATATGCCAGAAGAATTAGAGGAAGCTGCCTCTATTGATGGGTTGAATACGTATGGAATTTTACTCAAAATTGTTCTACCGCTTAGTAAAGCAGTTATTGCAACAATGATTTTATTCTATGCGGTCGGCCATTGGAACTCATGGTTTCCAGCCTTTTTATATTTAGATCAAAAAGAATTATTTCCTGTTACAATTTATTTGCGAAATTTAATTGCAGGTGTTTCGGGAGCTACAGCAGCAGGAGCAACTTCTGCCGATAACTTGACACAAATATCTGCAAATATTAAATCCGTAACAATGGTTTTAACGATATTACCGATTTTAACCATTTACCCATTTGTCCAAAAGTACTTTGTATCAGGAGTCATGCTTGGATCAGTTAAATAACAAAATGAGGGTTATCAATAGGTGGTTTTTATCCGTCACTTTGTGGCGATGAGACTCTCATTAAGAGAAAGCAATTACTTTCTTTTAATGAGCGTCTTATCGCCCTAATAGGATTGATAAATACGCTTAGATTAAAGGCTGTGTCAAAACGATTTGTTGATTTATAAGTTAGTTGGTACTCTGCAGAAAGGTTTTTACACAGTCAATAAAAAAGAAAAACATAACAAAGGGAGGAAAAGAAATGGGGAAAGGTCTAAAAGGGCTAAAGTCTGCATTTAGTGTGTTGGCTTTATCAGCACTTGTCATTGCTGGATGTTCAAACAATGAAACATCAAGTACAGAGGAAAGCAAAAATCAAAAGGGAGCAATGGAATCGTATAGTGTAGGGGATACATTTAAAGCAACTGAAGAATTCGAGCTTCCAATCCTTTTCATGGATCAACCTACATATCCTTACAAGAAAGATTGGCTTTTATGGGATCATATTAAAGAAACAACAAATGTTACATTAAAACCAACCATTGTACCTTATAGTGACTACACGCAAAAACGTAGTTTGTTAATAAGTTCTGGAGATGCACCACTCATTATTCCAAAAACTTATCCTGGTGAAGAATCTGCATTCGTTTCTTCTGGAGCAATCTTACCAATTAGTGATTATATGGATAAAATGCCGCATTTCAAAGATAAAGTAGAGAAATGGAATTTAGAGGATGAACTAGAAGGATTAAAGCAAAAAGATGGCAAGTTCTACTTATTACCAGGTTTACATGAGGCTGTGTGGCCGGATTGGACACTATTAGTAAGAACAGATATCTTTGAAAAGCATAATATAGAACTTCCAAAAACATGGGATGAATTATATGAAGCTATGAAAAAATTAAAAGAACTTTATCCGGATGTTACACCATTTTCTGATCAATTCAAGTTTAATAGTACACTTAATATCGCAGCGACCAACTTTGGAACAAAAGCTGGATGGGGATTTGGAAATGGCTTAACGTATAATGAGTCTAAGGATGAGTTTGAATACACAGCAACGACTGATGAGTATAAAGAGCTGCTAACATACTTTAACAAACTAGTTGAAGAAGGTCTTTTAGATAAAGAAAGCTTTACACAAGAAGACGATCAAGCGATTCAAAAGTTCGTAACTGGTAAGTCATTTATTATTAATGGAAATTCGCAAACAATCAATTTACACCGAAATGATATGAATAAAACATTAGGTGAAGGTAATTACTCAATCTCTAAAATTACTGTTCCAGGAGGTCCTGCTGGAGATTTAATGGCTGGATCCAGATTAGAAAACGGAGTTATGATTTCTTCAAAAGTAAAAGAAAGTGAAAACTTTGATGCGATCCTGCAGTTTATTGATTGGCTTTATTATAGTGATGAAGGTCAAGAGTTTACTAAGTGGGGTGTAGAAGGCACAACATATACAAAAGCGGAAGACGGTAAAAGAACTTTGGTTGAGGATATCAACTACAATGGTTTAAACCCTGCAGGAACAAAGGATCTTCGAAAAGATTATGGATTCTCTGGCGGTGTGTTTGCTTATGGAGGTACAACAGAATTACTTCATTCCATGATGAGTGAAGAGGAAATTAAATTCCAAGAAGATATGGCAAATCGCAAAACAGTCGTACCTGCTGAACCGCCGATTCCATATTCAATTGAAGATCGTGAGCAAGTAACATTATTAAGTACACCATTAAAAGATACTACAGACCAAAACACCTTGAAATTTATCATTGGTGACCGTGATTTAAGTGAATTTGATGCATTTGTAAAAGAACTTGAAGGTCAGGGCTTACAACAATATGTAGACCTTGCAAATAAAACATATAAAGAGTATAAAGAATCTAAGTAATATCTCTAGGTTGTCCCTTTTATGAGAAGAGGCAACCTCCTTTTCAATAAAACTATTAAAAGATGGTGATGAAGATGGAGGAAAAAAATCAATTTGGTGAAGGAGTCTTATTTACCTTTACAAATTATGTTTATGCTTTTTTATTAACAAATATATATTTCATATTAGCTAACAGTGTGTTTATCTTTTTCTTTATGACACTAGAGCCTTCATTTTCAAATATTCTTCTCTACTTTCTTGCTCTAATACCCACAGGTCCAGCGATTTCAGCTCTGTTTTATTCAATGGAAAAACTTGTGAGAACGAAAGAGCTTTCTCCAACACATGACTTTTTCTACGGATATAAAAAGAATATTAAAGATATTCTATCCATCTGGTTACCAATTCTTTTGGTTTACTTTATTTTATTCGTAGATTTACAGTATCTTCGACAAACACCAACTGAAGTAAATCAAATTTTATCCATTGTGATTTTCGTGCTTATTTTAGTTTGGACAATGTTGATTTTAAATGCAATTGCGATTAGTTCCCGATATAAATTTAGAATGAGAGATACTTGGAAACTATCCGTTTATTACAGCTTTTTAAAGGTGAAAAACACGGTAGGGAATATGCTTATTCTTTTTATTCTTGCCTTTGTTACAACAGTTACAACTGACTTTTTAATCCTTTTCGTTTCAAGCATTGTGGTATTTTTACTTGCTCTGAATACAAAAGAAATGCTCTCAGATATTGGGATGAACTTCTTAAAAACGAGTCCAAACCAAGCTAACCAAGATCAAAATATTTTCGCCAAAAATAACGAAAAGCAGGGATGAGGATCATGAGCATTAAAGTTAAAGATGTTGTGAAACAGTTGGAATCCCCAGCTGAAAATGTCGAATCAAAGGTGGATTCCCTAATATTTGGAGATGAGAATGATGAAGTAAAAGGAATTCTTGTTTCATTTATTGCTTCACAATATGTGATAGAATATGCACAAAAAATAGGGGCAAATTTGATTATTAGTCATGAAGGAATTTTCTTTAGTCATACAACAAATGAAAGAATTCTCAAAGATAATGAAGTATATACTGAAAAGCTTGAGCTTATTAAGCAATCTGAAATTTCCATTTATCGATTTCATGATTATGTTCATAAATACAATCCTGATCAAATAGCGGAAGGACTTGTTCAAAAATTAAATTGGAATTCATATGTTGAGGCATATAAACCAATATCGACTATTCTTACAATCCCTCCTATGTCAGGGGAAGAAATTGCAAAGTACGTAAAAGATAAGCTAGATATTCCATTTGTTCGAGTTGTTGGTGATTTAGCATCTTCATATTCAAGGATCGGTTTATTGGTCGGATACAGGGGAGGCGGTGAGACAGCCATACCATTATTCGAAAAAGAAGACCTGGACTTGATTATCATTGGAGAGGGACCAGAGTGGGAGACACCGGAATATGTTCGTGATGCAGTATTTCAAGGAAAGAAGAAGGCACTAATCATGCTCGGCCATGCTGTTAGTGAAGAACCAGGGATGGAATTTGCAGCTAACTTGCTTCAATACCATTTTCCCTCGATTCCAGTAACATTTCTTTCTGAAAAACAACATCAGATTAAAGTGATTTAGTGTCTTTATGAATAAAAGGAAAGCAAATTTCATATATTTTGAAAATATCAATGGTAGGCTATCTACCATACTAGTATATGTAGTATACATAATTTTCACCTTAATAAATTGATCAAATCTACAAGATCGAGATTTTTTAATAGGTAAATAGAACAAAGCAGGTTATGGTGATTTCCTCAGAAGGCGAGCATCCTGGCGCGAAAATCCAATCCGCACTACTTGTTAAATAGCAACAAATTACTGCCAATAAAACCAAAACTTTAATAAAAGGAGGCAATACCAATGAAAATTACGTTTCGATGGTTCGGGAGCAAAGATGATAGTGTAACTCTTGATCAAATAAGACAGATTCCAGGGATGGATGGCATCGTAGGTGGACTTCATGATATACCAGCAGGAGAAGTATGGCCGCTTGACCGAATTCTTGAATTAAAGAAAGAAGTAAATGCTAAAGGGCTAAATCTTGATATAATTGAAAGTGTAAATGTTCACGAAGATATCAAACTTGGTTTACCAACACGTGATCATTATATAGAAAATTATCAGCAGACAATCCGTCATTTAGCACAAGCTGGAATTAAAGTGATTTGTTATAACTTTATGCCTGTTTTTGATTGGATCAGATCTGATCTTGCTAAAATATTACCTGACGGATCAACAGCCCTTGCTTATGAAAAAGAGAAGATTGAAAGTGTAGATCCGGATGTTCTTATTAAAAAGGTAGAAAACTCATCAAATGGTTTTTCGTTACCTGGATGGGAGCCAGAAAGAATTAAAAAGATTAAGAGAGCGTTTGAATTATATAAAGATGTCACAGAAGAAGATTTATTTGATCACCTCCAATATTTCTTAGAGAAAATTATTCCTGTGGCTGAGGAACATGATGTAAAGATGGCCATTCATCCCGATGATCCACCATGGTCGATTTTTGGTTTACCAAGAATTGTGACGAATTTTCAGAATTTAGATAGAATTGTTAAGCTTGTTGACAGTCCATCTAACGGTTTAACATTATGTTCTGGATCACTCGGTGTGAATCCTAAAAATGATATCCCTGCGATTATGCGTTATTTCTCTAGTATTAATAGGATACCGTTTGCCCATATACGAAATGTGAAAATTGAAGAAAATGGAGACTTTGCAGAAAGCTCTCATAGAAGCTGTGATGGATCCTTAGATATTTACGAGATTGTAAAAGCTTTACATGATACTGGTTTTTCAGGATTTGTAAGACCAGATCATGGACGTATGATTTGGGGAGAGCAAGCACGTCCTGGATACGGATTATATGATCGTGCACTAGGCATTATGTATCTGCTAGGTATATGGGATAGCTTAGAAAAAGCCAGAGTGTCAGAGAGAAAAAAACGCGGAACCTCAAATTTATAATAAGGAATAGGAAAGATTAAGAGTTATTGGAGAGGATTCAGCAGACATGTTTATATAATGCCAATTAATAAAAATATAAATTTGAACTGTTATTTTGGAAGATTGGAGAGTTTTATATGTATATTGACCACAAACATAAATCATCTACAACAAGCAATCAGGTGTATGATGAATTAAAATCCCAAATTTTAAACTTGCAACTTGCTCCAGGTACAAGTATATCTGAAAAAGAAATGTCTGATAAGTTTAACGTAAGTCGTACTCCTGTCAGAGAAAGCTTTTTGCGACTAGCGAGAGAAGGTCTATTAAATGTGTTTCCTCAAAGGGGGACATTTGTTTCCCAAATTGACTTGAATTTAGTGGAAGAAGCAAGGTTTATGAGGGAACATCTAGAAAGAGCTGTTATTCGATTAGCTTGTGAGGAATTTCCTAAAGAAAAATTACTTGCTTTGGAAATGAATCTTAGTATGCAAAAAGTTTGTATTGAACAACAAGATTATCAAAAGATGTTTGAGCTGGATGAAGAATTTCACCAGACGATCTTTATCGGCTGTCAAAAGTATAATACATGGTCAGTTATTCAACAAATGAATGTACACTTTAATCGAAGTCGAATGCTAAGATTAGCAACAGACTTTAACTGGTACACAATCTTTTTGCAGCATAAAGAAATTTTTGAAGGCATCAAAGAAAAAAAACCTGATAAAGCCGAAAAATTAATGCAAGAGCATTTAATGCAAGCGGTTATTGACAAAGAATATTTAAAACGAACTTACCCGAATTATTTTAAATAGTATTTTTTTCAAGGTGCTTTCATGAACTTGACCTGCATAAAGCGCCTGATTTTTTTATTTATCATAGTTAGTAGGTATAAACATTGTAGTAAATGAGGGGGAAATATGAATAAAAAGGAACTTTTTAATGATGGATGGGAGTTTGCAAAAACAAGTTTAGATAGTGATCTGGATCATAATTTAATAAGCTTTGTACCTATAGATATCCCTCATGATTGGTTAATCTATGATACATTAAATCTGTATGAAAACAGTATTGGTTGGTACCGAAAAAAATTCACAATACATAAAGAAGATCATCAAATTTTATTATCTTTTGATGGAGTATATATGGATTCATCACTGTATGTGAATCATCAATATGCAGGCGAATGGAAAAACGGCTATTCTTCCTTTGAACATGATATCACAAATATGTTAGTAGATGGAGAAAATGAAATTTTACTAAAAGTTGTGCATCAAAGTCCAAACAGCAGATGGTATTCTGGAGCTGGGATTTATCGAAACGTATGGCTAAAAACACGAAATAATAATCATATTGTAACAGATGGAATATACATATCGACTAAAAAAGAACAAAGTAGATGGCAAGTAGAAATCGACACAGAAATTAACAATCATGATAATGTCGTTATTACTCATACTCTCTTGTATCAAGATGATATTATTGCTACTTCCTCAGATGAGGTTGCAGTAAAACCTTCATCTAGTGTAAATCAACAAGTTTTAGAGGTTGAGAATCCAGGACTATGGGATACAGATTATCCTCATCTATATGTGTTGAAAACTCAGTTATTTTTGAAAAACAAGAATGAAAATGAGAGTTTAGAAGAAATTGAGATTTTATCACAAAACATAGGATTTAGAGAAATTCATTTAGATCCGAGTGACGGATTACGCCTAAACGGAAAGAAAATGAAACTAAATGGTGTTTGTGAACATCATGATTTAGGAGCATTGGGAGCTGCATTTAATAAAACGGCTTTGAAGAGAAGATTTCTGATATTGAAAGAAATGGGTGTTAATGCTATTCGAACAGCTCACAACATGCCTGCTAAAGAACTAATGGATTTAGCAGATGAGATGGGTTTTCTTGTTGTAACAGAAGCATTTGATATGTGGGAAAGATTAAAAACACCATATGATTATGCAAGATTCTTTAAAGATTGGGCATATCATGATGTGAAAAGCTGGGTGAAGCGAGATCGAAATCATCCTAGTTTATTGATGTGGAGTATTGGAAATGAAATCTATGATACACACGCTGATGAAAGAGGCCAGGAAATAACTCAGATATTAATTCGGTACGTGAGAGAGTTTGATCCAAAGGGGAATGCAAGCGTTACCATCGGATCGAATTATATGCCGTGGGAAAACGCACAAAAGTGTGCGGATCTTGTGAAGGTAGCAGGTTATAACTATGCTGAAAAATATTATCAAAAGCATCATGAAGAGCATCCAGATTGGGTGATCTATGGTAGTGAAACGGCATCTTTAGTACAAAGCAGGGGTATTTATCATTTTCCTTTTGAAAAATCAATTCTCGCTGATGATGATGAACAATGCTCAGCACTAGGAAATAGTTCAACAAGCTGGGGGGCAAAGTCGGCGGAATCTTGTATTCTAGCAGAAAGAGATACACCATTTTCACTTGGTCAATTTATTTGGACTGGATTCGATTATATTGGAGAACCAACTCCATATCATACGAAAAACTCTTATTTTGGTCAGATTGACACAGCAACCTTTAAAAAAGATTCGTACTATATCTATCAATCAGCATGGACAAATTACAAAACAGCACCAATGGTACATATATTTCCTTATTGGAATTTTAATAAAGGACAAATGATAGATGTTCGAGTTTGCTCCAATGCGCCGAAGATCGAATTATACCTTAATGGTCGTAACATTGGTACACGTGATATAGATCATGAAAATGGTGAAGATCTAGTTGGATGGTGGAAAATTCCATATGAAGATGGTGAATTAAAAGCATTTGCTCTTGATGAAACAGGTAAAGTGATTGCGACAGATGTACGAAGGTCATTTGGTGATGCAAAGAAAATTTGTTTAAAACCTGATAAGAAAAATATCACAGCAAATGGTACAGACCTATTGTTTGTTGAAATATCAATGGAAGATGAACATGGAAACCCTGTTGAGGATGCATCAAGCCGTGTACATGTTCATGTGGATGGAGCAGGGCGACTAGTTGGATTGGATAATGGAGATAGTACTGACTTCGATCAGTATAAGGGAATCAGTAGAAGGTTATTTAATGGAAAACTAATGGTGATGATCGGTTCAATATTAGAACCTGGGAAGGTTTTTCTCGAAGTTTCTTCACGAGGGTTAGAAACACAATCTATTGAAATCGAATCTTTTCCAGCTCAAATTCGATCTATACAAGGAATCACTGTAGCTAGTAAAAATCAAGAATTGCCAATTGTTATGGGAAGTAAGGAAGAAATACCTATCAGAAAAATCGAGATAATAAGTGATTCTGGCCAATTCTTTAACAAATTTAAGACCGAATTGATAGTGCATGCAAAAATTCACCCAAATGATGCAACATATCAAGATGTTGAATGGAGTGTCGTGAACGAATCTGGAATAAAGTCGAATATAGCGACGGTTGAAGGAAATGGAAAGGAAGCAAAAGTCACAGCATTAGGGGATGGAGAATTTCGACTTAGATGTACAAGTAGAAATGGCACTGAAAAAATCAGGCTGATTTCACAACTGGAGTTTAAGGCAGAAGGACTTGGCAAAGCCTATAAAGATCCATATGAGTTTATTTCTGCAGGACTTTATGAGTATAGTAAAGGTGAAGTGACCAATGGGAACGAGAGAGGTGTAGCAACAAGCCGGGATGGTGAAACACAAGTAGGCTTCCGAGAAATAGATTTTGGTCCTTATGGCTCTGACACGATAACCATTCCAATTTTTGCATTGTCAAGTGAAGAATATTCCATCCAAATTTGGGAGGGCATGCCTGATGAAGAAGGAAGTGAATTACTGGCTGATGTCATATATCAAAAGCCTTCCAAATGGAATGTTTATCAAGAAGAAACTTATCAATTATCTAAGCGGCTTCGTGGAATTACATCATTATGTTTTGTTCTTAAGCAAAAGGTTCATATAAAAGGATTCATATTTGAGAAAAAGAATAGAGCGTTTGAAAAGAATATGGCGACAGACTGTGACCATTTATATGGTGATACCTTTACCATTACAGAAAACAGTGTAGATGGAATTGGAAATAATGTATCACTTGAATTCGAGAATTTGAACTTTACCGGTGAAGGCACAACGAAATTGACCATATTTGGTCGATCACATCATGATAAAAATACAATTCAGATTTTGTTTTCAGGTGACGAAGGAGAAACTAAACAGATCATTGAATTCGCAAAATCTGATGAATATGAAGAAAAGATTTTCAATATTGAAAAGATAACAGGCAAACAAAAAGTGACCTTCATTTTTTTACCAGGATGTCATTTTGATTTTGGATGGTTTTATTTTGAAAAGTAAACAATTATGATTAGAGGCGGATGGCAGTTAATAGTCGATTTCCATTTAAGGGAATCGACTTATTTGTCGCATATAGTCATTATATCCTATAAAAAGTAATCGTGTGAATAATTAACTAGGTGAATAGTCTATTTTTAGAATATCAGACAAAATGCATGGTTATTCTTTTGGAAAATTGATATAGTAATTTTAGTGGAAAAGATTTTACAATTAGGCTCTTTTCTAAAAGATTGTTGTTTTTTAATAAGTTCATTGAACATAAACTAATTAAGTTGATTGGAACGGATATGGGAGACTCATGAAGGCACTGTGCGACGAGGGGGGCTCACCGCCTGCCCTATTTAAGATGTGTATCGCTCCAATCAACCATTTTCACGAACTTATTACAAAGCAACAAAGTTTGGGAAAACAGCCTACAATTAATAGTAAGTGAAGGTCGGATACAATATGTTTTTAAAATCATCAATATTAGAAAGAGTTTTTTTTCAATCAAGGATTCCACAAATGATTTTTGAATATAACTTTAAAGAAAATGTAGCAAATGAGGCATTTTACCAATTCATAGGTTACTCAAAAGTGGAATGGGATGAATTAACGTTAGAAGATATTTCACATCCGGAAGATTATCAGCTTGATATGCAATTGTATCATGAAGTATTTACTGGAAAACGTCCATCTTATCAGATGGAAAAGCGGTATTTCCATAAATCGGGTGAAATAATATGGGGGTCTTTAAACGTAACAGCTATCGAAGATCCCTATTCAACTAAAAAGTATTTTTTAGCTCAAATATACGATATAACTGAACAGAAAAATCTGGAAAGAGTATTAACTGACAATGAACAGAAATATAGGCTATTAGCTGATAACTCATCAGATATTATCAATCTGTATTTACCAGATGGCAGATTTTTATATAGCTCACCTTCTATTACTCAAATTCTCGGGTATGAGACAGATGAACTAACCGGAGATGTCCCTTATCTTTATATTCATCCAGACGACATTTCTTATGTCAAAAAGAAGCATTTGTCTTTACTTGAAAACCGAAATCCTATTCTTATTACGTATCGATTTAAACATAAAAATGAATCATATATTTGGGTGGAATCAAGTGTTCGATCCATAGCGGATGAGCGAACAGGTGAAATGACCGGCTTAATTTCTATTTCGCGAGATATTACGAGCAGATTAGAAAAAGATAAGTTATTGCAAAAGTCTGAAAAATTAGCGGTTGTAGGACAGCTTGCAGCTGCCGTGGCACATGAAATTCGAAACCCACTTACATCGATTAAAGGTTTTATGCAATTATTTTCTCAAACAAAAGAATATAATAAAGAATATATGAATATTGTTCGTGATGAATTAGATCGAGTTGAGGATATCATTTCAGAATTTTTAACGATGGCAAGAACGCAGGCAGAAAAGAAAGAAGTGCTTGATGTAGATAAATTAATCAAACAAGTCATAACTCTCTTAAATACACAAGCTATTTTAGTTAATAAAGAAATTAAATATGAAAATGTGATTACAAAGCCGATTGTAAAAGGGGACAGAAGCAAGCTTAAACAAGTATTTTATCAAATCATTCAAAATGGATTAGATGCGATTGAAGAAAAAGGAACTGTCTATGTTAGAATGTCAAGTTATGATCATCTGTTAAAGGTTAAAATTATAGACAATGGTCGCGGAATTTCAAATGATCGTCTCAAAAACATAGGTGAACCTTATTATTCCATCAAGGAAAAAGGAACAGGCTTTGGTTTAATGACAAGCTATCAAATTATTGAAAATCATAATGGGAATATTGAGATCGATTCAATTGTTGGTAAAGGAACTACAGTATCTGTTACACTTCCAATGTGAAGAGTTGAAACAGAGGTGATAAAGAACATGTATTTCGTTGTTTTAGATTTAGGTTGCGCTGAGTGTGGAGAAAGCTCTAACATTCTTGGGATTTTTACTTCTATAGAAAAAGCTAAAAAAGCAAGAGATGATTATAAAACTGTGAATAAACTTGATGAGTATTCAGATCATGAATTTTTTATTTACAAAATAGATGCTTTAGATAAAGTGTACCAAAATAGTTTTGAACATTTAGTTGAAGAATGAAACAAATGACCTTTTTCTACATATATTGATTGAAAAAGGGGAATTTCCTTATGATAAAATATTATTGCTCAAAATGTATGTTATTACATGATCAAGAGCAAATGTGTATGAAATGTGGAAATTCAGAACTTAAACATATATCAATAAGTGTCCAAAATCAAAAGGAAAAGCAAATCGAGGAAAATGGGTATAAATGAATTTGATAAGAAGGCTCTCCAAGTACGGAGAGTCTTTTTATACTATCAGAAAGTATAAGATGATAGTGAAAAACTAAGGTTCTTTGGTAGCGATTACTTTTTTATCTGTAATTGATTACGAGTGGAGAGGGTTGATGAAATGAGGTGAACTTTGATATTTTGACCTCTAAGATGCCATTTGTCAGAGTGGCAACTATTTTTTTCTTTTCGATCGGAAATGGAAGGACGACCGTTCTTCGTCGCTCATTTCCAACTTGTTCTGAATCACAAACTGAGATATGGAGATGATCTTGATTAACTTCTAAGTTAATCCTTTCTATTGTCATTTCTTCTCCAAGCTCTGCTTCAACGATAAACTCTTCACCGGTTTCGAACAAATCAAGACGAAACGTTTGCTCATCTAGTAAATTTGTAAATGGATCTGTAAAAAATTGTGTCATCCATTCCTCGATACCGTTAATGTCCATTGGTTTCGAACATTTTTTTTTATTCATTTCAATTGACCTCCAAGACTTCTTCTCTAAAAAAACTAGATCCCTTTAACATTTACATTATTCAAAGAATCTTATTTTTGTGAGGGTTTTAAAGTCCATTGAAGAAAATTTGAGAAAAGATAACTAATGATAAATTCTGACAGCACTTGATTTTACTTCATTAAAATAAAAAAGAGAATGAGATTACCCATTCTCTACAGTTCCCTACATATCATGACTTTGATTGTTCTTTTGACGAGTATGATTTGCGTTTTTTACTTTTTTGGAGCCATCTAATGGTTCTGGTTGGCCGGGGTTGTTTCCTTTAGGTGCATTTTTGCGCATATCTTTTCCTGTATTTTTGTTTGTCATCTTAATCCCTCCTACCTAATAGGATGAGTCAAAAATAAAAAAACATGCGAAGTGAAGACTGAATAAATTGTTTAATAAAAGCACATCCTAATATATGGTACTAATTGATGATGAAAGGGAAGTGAAGAGTATGCCTTATAACAAAAATAACCAGCAATCATTTCAAGCAGCTCAACAAGGTGCAACCCAAGCATTTGATGCTTATAAAAATATTGTGAAGGATAGCTCAGATTATGGGCATCAACTTAAACACATAACAGAAGAAGTAAACGAAGCTTATCAACAAATTAATAATGCACTAGAAAATGCTTCTGAAACACAAAGGGAACGATTAGAACAATATCAACGAGATCTTGAGCAAATCATTCGCGATGTGAATCAAACAGAATAATACAAAACGACGGAAACCCGTCGTTTTTTGTCGTTATTAAAGAATCATTATTGATTTTTTTTGCGTTTTTTATTGTTCTGCTTTTGAGCTGCCGTTAGAGGTTCATTTTGTAATTCTTCATTATAGCCTGTACCAATTCCTTGAGCGCTTGCATCATTCATGCCCAATCTTACATGGTTTGCCTTACGTTTTGCCATTTCTTCGATCACCTCCCGCCTTAAAAATTAGCTTGTCACAATTCACAAGAAACATTCAAAATGGCATAGATTATCGTTTTTAGTAAAAAATTTAGAAAAAAATGAAAAGTTTTTATCCTTTTTACTTCAAAATTTGATATAGTAGAAAAGTAAAACTAGTACGCTTTCATAAGGAAACCTTATACATATCAATAACATCATTGTTATTTACTTATGTTACTAGTTGTATTAAGATTAAATTGTGAAAATTAATTAAAAATGGGGTACCATCCTTCGACATTTGTCGATCCTTGATCTTTTTAAGGGGGAGAATTTATGACTAATCAAGTGACTACGAAACAAGATGCTTTCCAAGCACGTAAAAATTTTACGGTTAATGGAAAAAAGTACAACTACTACTCATTACAAGCTCTAGAAGATGCTGGAATTGGTAACGTTTCACGCTTACCATATTCAGTAAAGGTTCTTTTAGAATCTGTTCTTCGTCAAGTAGATGGCAGAGTCATTACAAAAGAACATGTTGAAAACTTAGCAAAATGGGGAACAAGCGAATTAAAGGATATTGATGTTCCTTTCAAACCATCTCGTGTTATTTTACAAGACTTCACGGGTGTTCCAGCAGTTGTAGATTTAGCATCATTACGTAAAGCAATGGCTGATATGGGTGGAGATCCTGATAAAATTAACCCGGAAATTCCAGTTGACCTGGTAATTGACCACTCTGTACAGGTTGATAGAGCTGGAACTCCAGATGCTCTTCAATTCAATATGGATCTTGAATTTGAACGTAATGCTGAGCGCTATAAATTCCTAAGCTGGGCAAAAAAATCGTTTGATAACTATCGTGCAGTCCCACCTGCAACTGGTATCGTTCACCAAGTAAACTTAGAGTACTTAGCAAATGTTGTTCACGCAGTACAAAACGAAGATGGCGAATTTGAGGCTTTCCCAGATTCATTAGTTGGTACTGACTCTCATACAACAATGATCAATGGTATTGGTGTTCTTGGATGGGGTGTTGGTGGTATCGAAGCGGAAGCCGGCATGTTAGGACAACCATCTTATTTCCCAGTACCAGAAGTTATCGGTGTTAAATTAACTGGTGAGCTTCCAAACGGAACTACAGCTACTGACTTAGCATTAAAAGTAACACAAGTATTACGTCAACAGGGTGTTGTTGGTAAATTTGTTGAATTCTTTGGTCCTGGTGTGGCACAGCTTCCACTTGCAGACCGTGCAACAATTGCGAACATGGCTCCTGAATATGGTGCAACTTGTGGTTTCTTCCCAGTTGATGAAGAAGCTCTTAATTACATGCGCTTAACTGGACGTGATGAAGAGCAAATTAAAGTAGTTGGAGAATACTGTAAAGCAAATGGATTATTCTTCACACCAGAAAATGAAGATCCAATCTTCACGAAAGTAGTTGAAATCAATCTTTCTGAAATCGAAGCAAATTTATCTGGTCCTAAGCGTCCACAGGATTTAATTCCGCTTTCAATGATGAAGGATAAATTCCATGAACATTTAGTTGCTCCAGCTGGTAACCAAGGCTTTGGTTTAGAAGCAACTGAAATTAACAAAGAAATCACTGTGAAATTCAAAAGCGGTGAGGAAACAAAAATGAAAACTGGTGCTATCGCAATTGCTGCGATCACTAGCTGTACAAATACATCTAACCCATATGTACTTGTTGCTGCAGGTCTTGTAGCGAAAAAGGCTACAGAACTTGGCTTAGAAGTACCGAAATATGTTAAAACATCTTTAGCTCCAGGATCTAAGGTTGTTACTGGATATTTACAAAACTCAGGTCTTCTGCCACATCTTGAGCAGCTTGGCTTTAACTTAGTTGGTTACGGCTGTACTACTTGCATCGGTAACTCCGGTCCTCTTGCAGATGAAATTGAAGAGGCAGTTGCAGCTAATGATTTACTTGTAACATCCGTATTATCAGGTAACCGTAACTTTGAAGGTCGTATCCACCCTCTTGTAAAAGGTAACTACCTTGCATCACCACCACTAGTTGTGGCTTATGCATTAGCAGGTACAGTTGATATCGATCTACAAAATGATTCACTTGGTAAAGACAAAAACGGCAATGATGTATTCTTCAATGACATCTGGCCAACAACAAGTGAAATTAACGAAGTTGTTAACAAAACCGTAACACCTGAGCTATTCAGAAAAGAGTATGAGCAAGTATTTGATGATAATGCTCGTTGGAACGAAATCGAAACAACAGATGAAGCATTATATGTATGGGATGAATCATCAACATACATTCAAAACCCTCCATTCTTTGAAGGCCTGGAAGCTGAACCAGGTAAAGTTGAAACTCTTAAAGGTCTACGTGTTGTAGCAAAATTCGGTGACTCTGTCACAACTGACCATATTTCACCTGCTGGTTCAATCGGAAAAGATACACCGGCTGGACGCTACCTACAAGAAAATGGTGTAACTCCGAGAGAGTTTAACTCTTATGGTTCTCGCCGTGGTAACCACGAAGTAATGATGAGAGGTACGTTTGCAAACATCCGTATTAAAAACCAAATTGCTCCAGGTACAGAAGGTGGTTATACAACTTACTGGCCAACTGGTGAAGTAAAATCAATTTATGATGCTTGCATGGATTACAAACAAGATGGAACAGGACTTGTTGTATTAGCTGGCAAGGATTATGGTATGGGTAGTTCACGTGACTGGGCAGCAAAAGGTACAAACCTTCTAGGTATTAAAACAGTTATCGCTGAAAGCTTCGAGCGTATCCACCGCAGTAACCTAGTGTTAATGGGTGTTCTTCCTTTACAATTTAAAGAAGGAGAAAATGCAGAAGTACTTGGTTTAACTGGTAAGGAAACGATTGAAGTTGAAATCGATGAGACAGTAAAACCACGTGATTTTGTGAAAGTTACAGCTACTGATGAGGCTGGAAACAAAAAGGAATTCAAAGTACTAGTTCGTTTCGATAGTGAAGTGGAAATTGACTACTATCGTCATGGCGGAATTCTTCAAATGGTTTTACGTGATAAATTAAAAGGTTAATGTGTTATGAAAAAGGGAACGGATTTATTCGTTCCCTTTTTGTTGTATAGAATAATGATAAAATGTTTGAACATTGGATAACTGCTTTGACATCCAACTCCAAAGCACAGGATGTGCAAGTGCAGTCTTTGCGACAGGACGTTGCTATCCTAGACTGCCAGCGCCTATCGCCTATCAAACTTCAGATCATCTCCATTCGATAAGTCAACATTGGTTCGCATCGTTTACCCTGTTTCCTAAATCTTTAGTCGATGCTCCTCCAGTTTGTACGGCGATGACCAAGGCGCTTGCGCTTTTCTTATTGTTTTTGGCTAAAATACGAAAATTAATGCGTTATCATTGTTCTTTTCATAAAACCATGCTTAAATGAGAAATAAAGTATACATGAAAGGGCTATTGCATGTACGATGCACTTCAACTTGGACCGTTTACAATTCAATATCTGCTTATTATTTACATAAGTTCGATCTTGGCCACATATTTTATTTTAGATGGCTTCATACATGAATCGGAAGTAAAGACATTTTATAAGCAACATTATATGACTTTTTGGTTTATTCTTTTCATTACTTATAAATTTAGCATTGTAATATTCCAACCACAGCTACTCTTAACGACAAGGTGGTTTTTCTTTACAGGAGGGAAATCAGGTTTTTATCTTGGGCTATTACTAGGAGTGCTATTTTTAGTCTGGAAAAAACAAAAGGATAAGATACCTTATAAAGCCTTTATCAAATCGTTGGTACTTCTTTTTTTGTGTTTTACGGTAGTTTTTCAATTAACGAAATTTGTTGTGTTGTCTTTTCTTTAGGAGGTAAATAAATGAAAAAGGTTTTAGCAATTTCTATTTTAGTATTTCTTGTAGGGTATGCAATTTATTTCGCAATTAATCCTAGTAACCCAAAAGTAGGTGTATCGGAAGGTAGTACAGCACCTGATTTTGAATTAAAAACTCTTAGTGGAGACAGCCTGAGTTTGTCGAGTGTGAAAGGAAAAAAAGTCATCATCAACTTTTGGGCTACCTGGTGTCCGCCATGTCGATCTGAAATGCCAGATATGCAAAAAATTCAAGATGAACACAAGGATGATGTAGTTGTTTTAGCTGTAAACTTAACAAATTCTGAGAGCAGTGTAGATACAGTGAAAAAATTTGTGGACGAGTTAGAACTTACGTTTCCAGTATTATTAGATGAAAAGGGAGAAATCAATAATCAGTTTGAAGTCCTTTCATATCCAACTTCTTATTTTGTAGACGAAAATGGAGTCATTCAAACAAAATTTGTTGGGGCATTATCGTATGATCAAATGAATGAATTTCTTAATAATCTTTAACCGAGCCGATCAATATGGTTCGGTTTTTAATATTTCTAATTAAACAATTTTCATTGATCGCACTCTTAATAGACAGTAAGATCAATCGCAAGCTTTTAGAGTTTACTTAGAAGGTAAGGTGGGGGATAACTGCCCTGAAGGTCCGATGGTTTAAAAACTAAACCATCAATAGGGGGTGAAGAAAATCCCGCTGATAGAAATTTCACATTATTTTCACAACAATTGATTTAAAAGTCAGAAAATTGGGTATCCTTCTATTAAATAATACGGAGGTGTAATCAACATGAGAAAGACAAGAAAAAAATCATTTGAAGAGTTAGTAAAAGAAAATAAACAGCAATTATTACAAGATCGAGAAGCACTTGATTTACTCGAAGAGCGGTGGGAGCAGCGTATTCTTAAAAGGCTGGATTAAGGTTCAATCAAGAATTGAAAGGGCAATACAAATACCAATGATTTATCCAATCAGTTTTTTTAACAGGCTTTTCTAGTCATCGTTTCGTTTCATACAGGGTATTCTACTTGGTGAGGAGGCGATAACAATGGCAGGTCAAAATGATACTCAAACTCACTTTAATCCAAATCATGTAGGTACAAAACCGCGTGGTTTCGGTAATAATAAAGGGAAACAAATGCAGGATACATCTGGAAAACATGCTCAAGTGATTCAAACAAAGGGCGAGTAAATAGGTACAATCGTTAGATAAAAAATTCCCTATTATAAAACAAAAACGTGTTTAAAATCTTCTTCAAAAAAGCAGACTAACATTGTTTCATTGCATTTTAAATGATAATACACAATGAGAGGAAGGATACACGATGGCAAATCAAACTAGACCAAATCCAGATGACCGTTCTGATAACGTAGAAAAGCTTCAGAGCATGGTTCAAAACACAATTGAGAATATTGAAGAAGCACAAGATACCATGCAATTTGCTAGTCCTGAAGAGCGTGAGCGTATTGAAGCGAAAAATCTTCGCCGTGAAGAAAGCATCAACGCTTTACGTAATGAAATTAAGGATGAAGCACAAGCGCGTGAAAATGGCTATCGTAATGATCAGTAATTTAAACCAGGCTTTTAAGCCTGGTTTATTTTTTATGATCAGAAAGTATAAAAATTTTATGAATGACAGTATAAGAAAAGACTAAGGCTTTGGCCATTAGGACTTGGCTGTAAGCTAAGTTTTTCTAATTAGCCACCCAAAAAAAGTTATGATATCATTGTTTGAAGCAATGTTTTATGGAACAAGAGAAGCAAGGAGAGAAGAAAGAATGCACATATCTAAAGCAGAAGTTGAAGTACGGTATGCGGAAACAGACCAAATGGGTGTTGTATATCATGCGAATTACTTAATTTGGATGGAAGTAGGTAGAACAAAGCTTATTCAAGACCTTGGATTTTCTTATGCAGGAATGGAAGAACAGGGGATAATCTCACCAGTAATAGACTTAGAAATTTCTTATAAGAAACCTATGCGCTATGGAGAAACAGCTACAGTTCACACATGGATTGAGGAATATAATGGGATCAAGAGTGTATACGGATATGAAATATATTCACCATCAGGAGATCTTGCTGTTCAAGCAAAATCAAGTCATGTTTGTGTAAACAAAGATACATTTAGACCCGTAAAATTCAAAAAAATGTTCCCAGAGTGGCATGAAGCCTATGAGAAGGCGAAAAAGTAAATGGCATTTGGCATTTCCCGCAAGGAATTACATAAATGGAAGTATGATATTGATCAGGGGAATATATCTTTTTTAACTCATTTTTGGTTGGATGATCGCTTTCCAGATAGTCATTGTGTCACGAAGGTTGGCTGTAATGATATTGAAAAATTAGCTAAATGGGGAGCACATTATGGATTGAAGAAAGAGTGGATTCACCATTATAAACATTATCCTCATTTTGATTTAATGGGCACCACACAAATGAACATATTGAAGGAATACGGTCTTGACGATCATATTGAACGATTTAAATTACATAAAAAATAATGCTTATAACACAATAGAGGGAGATTTTCACTTGGTAATTGATACAACTGGAAGTGGAAATTCTCCCTTTTTCTGTGTCGTGCATTTATTTAACTTTAGCAATTTCTATTACATAAATGAATTATTTTAATTATAGTGAAAAACAGGCTCCTCGCCATCTTCATCTAAATCAACATGTAGATCATGTTCATCAAAATACCATAGATCACGGTTTTCAACAAAGAACGTTATGCCTTTACTTTCGACACTTGAGCCTATTTCTTCTGGGCTTTGCTTAACAACTCCAAGTGAAAAGCCTTTTTGCACATTACTACATCCACCATATCTAACAAAAAACTGGACCATGTCACCTTTCTCAAGCTGTAATTCATTTATATACCAATCTGCTGCTTTGTTATCAATGGTAATTTTCAAATCCGGAACACTCCTTTTCATTTTTCAACTTGATTTCATTATAATATAGATGCGTTAAGAGGGCTAATGATGAACCCTAAATGATAAACATAAAGAAGAGGATGAAGTAAAGGCCGAGTTTCTCCTTTCGAAAATACTCTTTCCTTACTTTATCCTCTCTTTTTATAGCCACTTGACTTTAGGTTCTGTTTTTTCAATAATCCGTTTAATATTTGCGCGATGACGATAGACAACAAAGCCTGTTAACAGGGTAATGACAATGATTAGTGGAATATCTTTTGTAAATAAGCTATAAATGATCCCATATACTCCTGCAAGCATTGAAGAAAGTGACACATATTTTGAAATATATAGGATAATAAAAAAGAAGGCTAACATCGTAAGAAACATAATTGGTACGTAAAGTAATAGTACTCCTCCTGATGTTGCAACTGCTTTTCCACCTTTAAATTTTGCGAAAATTGGGTATGTATGTCCAATTACGGCAAATATCCCAACTAATAAGGGACTTAGGTTCTCTAAACCAATTAATAAAGGCAAAGCTGCAGCTAGTGTCCCTTTTAAAATATCTGCACCTGTTACGAGTAAACCGGCTTTTATTCCCAGTGTTCGGAAAGTATTTGTACCACCTAAGTTACCGCTCCCGTGTTCACGTATGTCGATTCCATAACCAAGCTTGCCTACTATAAGGCCTGATGGAATGGATCCTAGTAAATAAGCTAAGATAAAAATAATGGCTTCAATCATGTTTGGACTCCTTTGCGTATTCTTCCTATATTCTATCATGACCAATGATAAAAACACTATGAGAGAATAAAAAAAGATAAAAACTCTCATGTTATAAGTAACATTGATACGACGTACATAGTATAAGAGTTGCGTTTTAATTCCATACAAAAGGTATCAAAACGTTTATCCTCCTCTTAAAAGGCAGTAAGACCCCCACCTCAGGATTTTGGATTATACAAAGAATCTTGAAGTGGGGATGGATAACTGCCCGTAAAGGTCCGATTCAACTAACCAACAGTGGAGATGAAGAAATCCCCACTGTTGGAAGTTTCACTTTATTATGTAACGATACAAAATCATTGTTTGCCACGGTTCTAACTTGTTATGATTGAAGGATAAAGGAGATGGATATAATGGGGATTGAAAATCCAACAAGAGAAGAAATAAGTCAAATTTTGAAAAATAGTAAAAGGATAGCAGTTGTAGGCTTATCAAGTAATCCTGAGCGTACATCTTATATGGTTAGTAAGGCGATGCAGGATGCAGGATATGAGATTATTCCTGTAAATCCTACTGTCGATGAAGTGTTAGGTCAAAAGGCAGTTGCTTCATTAACCGAAATTAAAGAACATGTAGACATTGTCAACGTATTCCGACGTTCAGAACATTTACTGGAGGTTGCACAAGAATTTTTAAAAATTGATGCAGATGTATACTGGGCGCAGCTGGGACTAGAAAATGAAGAAGCCTATCAGTTGCTTAAAGATAACAATAAAACCGTTATCATGAATCGTTGTATTAAGGTTGAGCATGCTATGACAAAGTAATTTATATGCTCATTTTTAAGAAAATCCTTGTCTTAACAAGGATTTTTTACTTTATTAAGCGAATAATGTTTCCTAAATCAAATTTACCATATACAATAAAGCATGGATAACAGGAAATGGGTAGGATAAAAAGCCTATGAAATTTTTGTTCTTGATTTTCTAATTATTTGTGGGGGTTGTCGATCTGCAAATTATTGTATAAAATACTAAAACATGCGTTCTTACGTGAAAAAGATTTAATTGTTTGTCACTGAAAGGGGTTTAAGTCGCTTGGGAAAGAAGCAGCAGTTTGAATATAATGATGATGCGATTCAGGTCCTTGAAGGTCTTGAGGCAGTCAGAAAACGTCCTGGTATGTACATCGGCAGTACTGATAGTCGAGGTCTGCATCATCTCGTATACGAAATCGTTGATAACTCTGTAGATGAGGCTTTAGCTGGTCACGGAGATCATATAATTGTCAAAATACATAAGGATAACAGTATTTCTGTTCAAGATAAGGGTCGAGGAATGCCTATTGGTATGCATAAACTCGGAAAACCTACTCCTGAGGTTATATTAACGGTCCTTCATGCAGGAGGAAAGTTTGGACAAGGTGGATATAAAACAAGTGGCGGTTTACATGGTGTAGGTGCGTCAGTTGTTAATGCTCTCTCAGAATGGCTTGTTGTGACCATTCAACGTGATGGCTTCATTTATGAGCAGCGCTTTGAAGATGGAGGAAAGCCGGTGACAACCCTAGAGAAAAAAGGGAAAACTAGCAAAACCGGAACAAAAATTCATTTTAAACCAGATCCGACGATGTTTAGTACGACTACGTATAACTTTGAGACATTAAGTGAGCGTCTCCGTGAGTCTGCCTTTCTTTTGAAAGGGTTTAAAATTGAATTAATAGATGAACGCCATGATCAATCGGAGGTCTATCACTATGAAACAGGGATTGAAGCGTTTGTAACATATTTGAATGAAGAAAAGGACGCTTTACATCCAGTGGTCTCATTTGAAGGAGAGCAAAATGGAATTGAAGTTGATTTTGCTTTTCAGTTTAATGATGGTTACTCAGAAAATATTTTATCCTTCGTCAACAATGTCCGTACAAAAGATGGCGGAACCCACGAGGCTGGTTCGAAGACAGCGATGACAAGAGCTTTTAACGAGTATGCAAGAAAAACGGGCTTGTTAAAGGAAAAGGATAAAAATTTAGAGGGTTCGGATATCCGTGAGGGACTTTCTGCTATTATTTCAGTACGAATTCCTGAGGAGCTTCTTCAATTTGAAGGACAAACCAAAGGTAAGCTAGGTACAAGTGAGGCTCGATCTGCGGTTGATGCGATTGTGTCCGAAAACCTTTCTTATTTTCTTGAAGAAAATCCTGATGCAGGAACTCTCCTAGTTAAAAAGGCAATTAAAGCGTTCCAGGCTAGAGAGGCTGCACGTAAAGCACGTGAAGAAGCACGAAGCGGAAAAAAACGAAAGCGTTCTGAAACGACTTTAAGTGGAAAGCTTACACCTGCTCAATCTCGAAACCCATTAAAAAACGAACTATACCTTGTGGAGGGTGATTCTGCAGGTGGTTCTGCTAAACAAGGCAGAGATCGCCGCTTCCAAGCAGTTCTTCCACTAAGAGGTAAAGTTATTAATACTGAGAAAGCAAAGCTGGCTGACATCTTTAAAAATGAGGAAATCAATACGATTATCCACGCCATTGGTGCAGGAGTTGGCGCAGAATTTTTAATTGAAGATATAAATTATGATAAAGTTATTATTATGACAGATGCCGATACTGATGGTGCTCACATTCAAGTACTGCTCTTAACATTCTTTTATCGTTATATGAAGCCTCTTATTGAGAACGGGAAAGTATTTATTGCCCTTCCGCCATTGTATAAAGTAAGTAAAGGTACAGGGAAAAAAGAGGTTATAGAATATGCATGGTCTGATGATGAATTAGATGACGCGATTAAAAAAGTTGGTAAGGGTTATATGATTCAACGTTACAAAGGTCTAGGTGAGATGAATGCAGACCAGCTGTGGGAAACAACGATGAATCCAGAGTCTAGAACACTTATTCGAGTAAAAATTGATGATGCTGCCCGTGCAGAACGTCGTGTTACCACACTTATGGGAGATAAAGTAGAGCCTAGACGTAAATGGATAGAAAATAACGTGGCATTCGGACTTGATGAAGAAACAAATATATTGGAAAATGAGCATTTATCGGTCGCAGAGGAGGTATAGGTTTTGGCAGATTCAGTAGAGATATATCGAGATTTACCTCTTGAAGATGTGCTTGGTGACCGTTTTGGACGTTATAGTAAGTACATTATTCAAGATCGTGCACTCCCAGATGCACGTGATGGATTAAAACCTGTACAACGAAGAATTTTATATGCAATGCATGTTGACGGGAATACAAATGATAAAAACTATCGAAAATCAGCAAAAACAGTTGGTAATGTTATCGGGAACTATCATCCACATGGAGATTCATCTGTATATGATGCTATGGTACGGATGAGTCAGGACTGGAAGGTACGTAATCTTCTTATTCAAATGCATGGTAACAACGGGAGTATTGATGGCGACCCGCCTGCTGCGATGCGTTATACAGAAGCAAGACTTTCAGCAATTGCTTCTGAATTACTGCGTGACATTGAAAAGGAAACCGTTGATTTTGTTCCAAACTTTGATGATACGAGTAAGGAACCATTAGTTCTTCCAGCGATGTTTCCTAACCTTTTAGTCAATGGATCAACAGGTATTTCAGCTGGTTACGCGACAGACATTCCTCCTCATCATTTAGGAGAAGTCATAGATGCGGTTATAAAACGTATGGATAAACCTTCATGTACTGTTGATGAGCTTATGTCTGTCATAAAAGGACCGGATTTCCCAACAGGTGGAATCATTCAAGGTGTTGACGGGATTAAGAAGGCTTATGAGACAGGTAAAGGGAAAATCATTGTTCGTGGTAAAGCCGAAATCGAAGAGATACGTGGTGGAAAACAACAAATCACCGTTACTGAAATCCCGTATGAAGTAAATAAAGCAAATCTAGTAAAACGGATCGATGAATTCCGAATCGAACGTAAGGTTGAAGGGATCGCTGAAGTCCGCGATGAAACAGATCGCACAGGTTTGCGCATTGTGATTGAGTTAAAAAAGGATGCAAATGCTGCAGGAGTTCTTAATTATTTATATAAAAACAGTGATTTGCAAATAACGTATAACTTTAATATGGTCGCGATTCATAATCGACGTCCAATGTTAATGACCTTACCTTCTATTCTTGATGCCTATATTGAACATCAAAAGGAAGTAGTATCAAATCGGTCAAAATACGAACTGCGAAAAGCGCAAGAACGACAGCATATTGTTGAAGGGCTTATCAAAGCCTTATCCATTTTGGATGAAGTTATTGCGACAATTCGTGCTTCAAAGGATAAACGAGATGCAAAAGATAATTTAATTCAAAAATATGAATTTTCAGAGCCGCAAGCAGAAGCGATTGTGTCTTTACAGCTTTATCGCTTAACAAATACAGATATTACAGCATTGAGAAATGAAGCAGAAGAGCTAGCAAATAAAATACAAGAACTAACAAGTATTCTTAATGATGAAAAAATCTTGTTAAAAGTCATTAAAAATGATCTTAAAAAAGTAAAGAAAACATATGCCGATGATCGACGCTCGGTCATTGAAGCCGAAATTGAAGAAATTAAAATCAATCTTGAAGTGATGGTAGCATCAGAAGATGTGATCGTAACTGTGACGAAAGACGGTTATGTAAAACGAACTAGCCAAAGGTCTTATGCAGCATCAAATGGTCAAGACTTTGGTATGAAAGAAAAGGATCGTTTACTTTCTAAAATTGACATTAATACAACAGATGTTGTGCTGTTGTTTACGAATAAAGGGAATTACCTATACTGTCCGGTGCATGAACTGCCAGATATTCGCTGGAAGGATCTCGGACAACATATTGCTAATATTATCCCGATCGACCGGGATGAAGAGATCATTAAAGCGATTGCTGTGAAAAACTTTGAAGATCCTCACTTTGTGACATTTGTGACAAAGTCAGGTATGGTGAAAAAATCAGAGCTTAGTCAATATAAAGCACAGCGATATTCAAAGCCGCTTGTTGCTGTTAATCTAAAGGGTGACGACACTGTAGTTGATGTTCACCTTACAACTGGTAATGATGATCTATTCTTAGTAACACACCTGGGATATGGATTATGGTTTACTGAAGAAGAAGTAAATGTCGTTGGTCCACGTGCTGCTGGAGTAAAAGGCATTAATTTAAAACAAGATGATTATGTTGTTAGCGGGAATGTATTAAAGCCTAACACTAAGGCATTTTTAGTGATTGCCACTCAACGAGGCGCAGTGAAAAAAATGTCAGTGAATGACTTTGAAAAATCATCAAGAGCAAAGCGTGGATTAATCATGCTAAGAGAACTTAAAAATAATCCACATCGAATTGTGGGAGCTGCAATCGTTTATCATAAAGAAGAGTTTTTCCTTAAATCAGAACAAGGTGTTAATGAAAGTGTAGATGTTTCAACATTAAGAGCAAATGATCGTTATAGTAACGGATCTTTCCTCATTGATGAGCAAGAGGCTGGACCTGTAAAGGAAACCTGGATAAAAAATATAGAAGAACATGAGAAATGATATAGCTAAAAGGGCTGATCCATTATATTTGGATCAGCCCTTATTTTCGTTATTTTTTTTGAAAATAATCTGTAAACGCGTGAACAATTTCAATACCTTGATACGTAAATAAACTTAAGGCTGTAACTGAAAACAACACGATTGGAATCATTCTTACGACAAACATCATTTATATAACCTCCAATTTAAAAAATTTATTTATTAGGGGATGATTGATATAAATGATTTTTTGAAAAATAAGATGATTGATAATAAACAGCATACAGGAATTGTCTAAACCGTTGTTTCCGAATAGAAAAATAGCCAAAAAGCAATAATGTTATCGCGATCAGTAGTGTATATTCAATTTCTGGTGCTGCGCTAAATAAATCGAAATGCTTATGATCTTCCTCTTCAAATGTTGTCAATCCAAATGCTGCGTCATTTTCTATGGCGAATACCTTACCAAGACTAATAGGATGATGGACTTGCGACATTGAAACAAGATGTATGCTAGATATGAAGATCAATAGCAAGAAAAAAGATTTAAGTAGCAAACGATGTTTCAATGAACTCACCCCTTTGCCATTTCATAGACCTATCTTAATCCTTTTTTTGTTCTTTGAAAAGATGTTTGTTTATTTCTTAACGTGAAATTGTGATGAAAAGGCTAACATCACTAAAAAAATAAATTTCAAATCATATCTGCTAATAAATGGTATAATTTAGATGTTTAAGATAAAAAAAGTTTTCTAGAGAAAAATAGGAGAAGTTATGAAAAAAGCTAATAAATGTTATAAGGTGTTTATTCCTTTTTTCGCATTTTTGATTTTCTTAGTTGGTAGTTTGATTTTTTTAAATACATATAAAGTAAATTATCAACACAAATTGCCACTAACCCTTTCAATAAACCACGATGATGTTGACTTAGAAGATATTGCTTATAAATTTTGGTTTGAATTGGTAATGCCTTATAAGGAAAGTCAAACTCCTCGTTGGGAGAGACTGGAGGATGTAAGGTTTAACAAGTTTCAACCCCTTGCTGGAGATACTAACGAATTCGCTATTGCAGTTTCATTTTGGGTAAAACCATCATCCGAATGGTGGAGTATTTATCATAATTGGGGTAATAAGGATAAAGATGGCACAATACATGATATACAGTGGACAATGAGAATAAAGAAAACTTCTACAAATGAATATACGTTGATTAGTATTGAGGAAACAGATAAGTCTATATCAGGCTTAGCACCTTTAAAAAATCACTTTCAAAAAGAAGCTGGAATCGATGTTAAAAGTGATAAAAATCAATATATGATTGAAGGTGACAAGTTGCGAATCACCTATAATAACGGAAAGGAATGGATTGATGTCCCTGTAAATGTTGACGAGCTATTTGCTGGAGATTATAACGGATCTAATAATCAATTAATTTCAGGTAGTTATCAAATTGATCCAGAACGAACAGCTTTTACTCTTATTGAGGAAAATAATAATCTAAGTAATGGAATTGTAAAAGTTATTTCTTCAATTGATCAAGGTAAGACTTGGCAGGAAAGTGTAATTCCTTCAGCTCTACCTTTTGTGAGACTTCGATTACTTGGCTATTCATCAGATCAAAATGGATATCTTATTTTAACAGGTGATCGCACGATGAGATATGAAGCACATGAAGTGTTTATTACATCAGACGGCGGAACGATATGGAAAAAGGTGAGTTCAGTACCAGATGTTTACAAGTTTGTAACAGATGGAGGCTTCATTGATCATCAACTTGGGTTCCTTTCATTTGGAAGTATAAATGTGATGGATAAACCGCCAAGACCTTATTTATTCAGAACAGAAGATGGCGGTGCTAGTTGGAGTGAGGTAAAGATTCCAATTCCACCCGAATATCAGGAAATATTTATCGAAGCTCAGATGCCTGTCTTTGATGGACAACACGGAGCTCTTTTAGTCAATCAAGGTCCAAGCGGTGATTTTCAAGGTGGTAAAGTAATGGCGCGATTTACTTCCTTAGACGGTGGAAAATCGTGGAGCTTTGCAAATCTAGTTTCCCCTGAATAAATGTAGTGACGTTCATATCAAATTAGGAATGAAACAAAATATCTAGAAATCATGTCTATTTCTTTGAATCTTGAAAAATGAGGTATTATGATGGCAGTGAAAAGTAAATGGAAACGTATGTACAAGGTTCTATCACTATTTTTTTCAATATTTCTCAAAATCTATTGGTACAAATTAAGCAAAAAGCCAGAAGCTGAGTGGGAAAAATTATGGATTGAGATCGGAAAGAAATTTCGTAAAACGTTATTTGAATTAGAGGGCTTACTAATTAAAATTGGGCAAATATTGAGTATCCGTTCTGATTTACTTCCTTCCGGTTTTATCAATCAAATACAGGATTTAACTGACAAGGTTCCACCTTCGAATTGGAATGAAATCGAAAAACAGCTTGAAAACGAATGGGGAGAAAAGCCAGCGTTCCATTTACATTCGATTGAGAAGCATTCCATCGCTTCAGCATCAATAGGAGAGGTGTATAAAGGAGTTTTAAAGGATGGTACAGCTGTTGCGATTAAAGTACAGCGGCCCCATATTCAGTCGATCATTCAAACAGACTTTCGAACTTTAGGGATCATTATATGGTTTGCTGACCGATTTGTGCCAGTACCAAAGGGTTTTATTCATTTTAATGTGTTATTCAAAGAATTAAAACAGGTGATCGAACAAGAATTAGACTTTCAAAAGGAAATGAAGACTCTTTTACACTTTAAGGAACGCTATCAATCCACTGATATTGTAAAAATACCATCTGTTTACACGGAATTGTGTACACCGAAAATTCTTGTCATGGAATGGATAGAGGGAATAAGGATCACGAATGAGCACCAAATTGATCAGCTCCCCTTTAGCCGAGAGGAGCTTGCTAAAAGATTGATGAGTGTTTTTCTTCCTCAATGGTTAGAGCCAGGAATGTTTCATGCTGACCCTCATCCAGGAAATATTCTTTTTTCAGCAGATGGTAAAGTCATATTATTAGATTTTGGCATGGTTGGAGAGATTTCCAAAAAGGACGCCACTTACTTTCAGAATTTAATAGGCAGTTTACTTGCTAAAGATTATCCAAAAGCAGTAGAGAGCCTGTACCATTTAGAGTTTTTACATTCCCAGACAGATTCTGGAACGATAGAAAGATTGTTAGCTGAACTGGTGTCCTTTGATCCAACTCAACTAAAGGAAGCTGACTTACTAGCATTGAAACTCGAAATGAATGATCTAATACAGGCGTTACCAATTCAAGTTCCAACTAGATTCGTATTTTTAGGGCGATCAGTTGTCACCATTGAGGGAAATATACGACAATTAGCGCCTGATCACGAATTATTAGAGCTTGGTAAGCCTGTTTTTATGAAATGGTTGCAAACGCAAGGTAGGAATAAATGGTCTTTTATATGGCATTGGGCCCAGTCTCAACCATTATTTAAAATCATTCATTCTGCAACCGAGTTCCTTCAATTACCTAAAAAGTACGAAATGCTAAAAGAAACCGAACAAAGAAGACATTTTCAATTTACTATGCTTGAAAATAATAAAAAGCACTGCTTTCAACTTGTTTTAGTCGGCTTAATTGGCATTGGATTTGGTATTGCTTCTTCTCATGCTATAATGTGGAAATTATCATGCGGGTTAACCTTCATCTCAGCCATAGGGTATATAATATGTGGATACAGATTAAAAAAATGGATGAAATATATGCAAGAAGCACGTTGAATATATAATGAATAAGGCTAAACTCGATCAAACCTGAGTTTAGTCTATTTGTTATGTTTTTATCACTAGTATAGGAAGCTAAACATTGCGTCTATACTTTAATATCGTTATCTATTTTTTGGGGGGTTCCAATTTGAATCGAAATAGAAACATTTGGGCAGGAGTCTTTTTTGGAATCGGGTTTGTCGCATTTATAGATGAAACTGTATTTCATCAATTATTACATTGGCACCATTTTTATGATCAATCAACAACAGATATTGGATTAATTTCAGATGGGCTTTTTCATGCTTTTAGCTGGTTTGCTACAGTGATGGGCTTATTTATGTTCGCTGATCTACGTCGTAAAGGGCAGTTTTCGATAAAAAGGTGGTGGGGAGGTTCCTTGATCGGATCAGGCAGCTTTCAGCTTTATGATGGAACGATTCAGCACAAGCTTATGAAAATTCATCAAATTAGGTATGTTGATTCCGTGATCGTTTATGATGTGGTATGGAATGCGATCGCTCTAATATTGCTCATATTAGGAATTTTTCTTGTCTATCATTCTAAAGAACAAGAAAAGCTAAATAGAGGTAAAATGACACATGATCAATAATTCTCATCAAGATAGTGTTTTTCATATTAGCCATTTATTTTTACTATTTCTATTCATCATGGTTGCAGGATATTTAGTCGCAACCATCTTATTATATCAGAAGGGGAAGAGATGGCCGATCATCCGATGTTGCTTATGGTTACTCGGATGGGCATGTATTGGTTCGACATTTGTTGGACCAATAGCAGATCAAGCTCTCCATCATTTTTTATTTCATATGATTGGTCATATTCTGATAGGAATGCTTGCACCACTTCTTCTTGTATTGGCTAGACCAATGACTCTGCTTTTTAACATTCTGCCAGTGAAGTATGCTCGCAGGTTAACAACAGTGTTAAAAAGTTGGCCATTTAAGGTACTTTCTGATCCAACTGTAACAGCGGTCTTAAATATTGGCGGGTTAGTGGTCCTTTATAAGACAGAACTCTTCCCGTTGATGCATGATCATTTCATTTTAGCCAGTCTCATCCACCTCCATATGTTTTTAGCAGGCTTTGCTTTTACTTTTTCTATTCTATGTATGGATCCAACAGCACATAAAAGGTCGTTTACATATCGGGCCATAGTATTAATTTTAGCCATTGCAGCTCATGGATTACTGTCAAAATACATGTATGCACATCCACCTCTAGGAGTTTCCCAGAAAGAAGCCGAATTAGGAGCGATGCTTATGTATTATGGTGGAGATGTGATTGATCTTGGGCTTGTTTATTTCCTTTGTCAAGAATGGTATCGCGTAAGAGGAAGAAGACTAGAAATTCATAAAAAGACATCTTATTATTTAAAAGGATAATTTCGTTCACTTCATATACCCCTTTCACAAACATATGGTAAACTTTAGCTAAAAAGGGATGTTTGAAGGAGGGGGAAAATGAAGAAAAAAGTTGTGTTAGCTGGAGGAACAGGTTTCATAGGACAATTTTTGAAAAAGAAATTTCTTGAACGAGGATATGAAGTAGTGATCATTTCAAGACGACCACAGCATGTTTCTTGGGAGAATGAAAAAGGAATAGTTGAGGCATTAAATCATGCGGAGATGCTTATAAACCTTGCGGGAAGATCAGTAAACTGTCGGTATAACGAGAAAAATAAGCAAGAAATTATGAACTCAAGATTACAAACGACTAAAAAGTTAGGAAAAGCAATTAAAAAGTGTACAGTACCACCTAAAATGTGGATTAATTCAAGCACGGCTACAATCTATCGTCACGCTGAGGACAGGCCGATGACAGAGGAGGATGGAGAAATTGGAACAGGTTTTTCAGTAGATGTCGCTACTGCATGGGAAGAGGTGTTCTTTTCATTTAACCTGCCAAATACAAGGCAAATAGCCTTGCGTATTGCGATTGTTTTAGGAAAGAATGGAGGAGTTATGACTCCATATCGAAATTTAGTCAAATTTGGCTTAGGCGGTATTCAGGGAAATGGTCATCAAAAATTCAGTTGGGTCCATGTAGAAGATCTATTTCGAATTGTCCTATTTTTACAAGATAGACAAGATCTTAAAGGTGTGTTTAACTGCTCAGCTCCGCACCCTGTTAGCAACCAAGAGCTAATGAAAAAACTTCGAACGATCATGAATATTCCTTTTGGCCTTCCTGCACCTAAATGGATGCTTGAACTAGGGTCAATCCTTATTCGTACAGAAACTGAGCTGGTGTTAAAAAGTCGTTGGGTTTTACCAGAGAGACTTGAAAAAGAAGGATTTATATTTACTTATGATAATCTTGATAAAACATTACATGAAATTTTAGTAGGTTAAAGGATATATATGTAAACCTTAAAGGAGCTATAACAGGGTTAGTCGTTCCTGCTTATATGGACATTGATTTGATTGAAGATTATTAAAGAATAAGCTAAGGTAAAAACATCTACAGATGGGAATAACCGAATTTGTAGGTGTTTTTTGCTCTTCTCTGAAATCGAAAATTTAGTGCTTTTCAAAGATTTTCCTTTTATCATATAACCAAAATCGCTATGATAGGGTATAGAAATGTGAGGAGGAGTTTTATGTTTGAGTTAAAGGACGTAACATATAAAGATATTTTAACTATACGTTCTCTACATATACCAATGGGGAAAATCACTTGTTTTGTCGGTGAGAGTGGTGCAGGAAAGTCTACGTTAATGAAAATGTTGAACATTATGATCTCGCCAGACCAAGGCGAAATTTATTATAGTGGTGAGAATGTAAGAGAAATAGATCCGATTCATCATCGAAGACGTGTGATTATGCTTGAACAGCAACCTACTATTTTTGAAGGAACTGTAAGAGATAATTTGAATATCGGACTAGTATTCTCTGGGAAAGATGAAAAACCAGATAAGGAATTGTTAAATGCATTACATCTGGTCTCTTTACAAAAGGAGTTAGACGAAGAGGCTCAGACATTATCAGGGGGAGAAAAGCAACGACTCGCTCTTGCGCGAGTATTTCTCATGGATGCAGAGGTCTATTTGTTAGACGAGCCAACATCTGCTTTGGATAAAGAAACAGAAGAAAAAGTTATGAAGAATTTTTTTTCAATTATGAAAGAGAGAAAGAAAACCGTTGTTTTTATTTCCCATTCAAACGAGCTCATCTCAACCTACGGTGAAAATAAAGTGACCATAGTAAAGCATGAGGTGAAGGATAATGGTTAGTGTAATAAGAGATATTGAACTATGGAGACTTGCGGCAGGATATTTATTTATTCTTCTATTAATTGTATTTGTGAAGTGGCGTGGATTAAATAGAGAAATTCGAATTGTCGTATCAACTGCTAGAATGACAATTCAATTAGTGCTTGTCGGATATATTCTTACATATATTTTTAAAGAGCCGAACCCTTTTCTTATTACATTTATCGTATTGTTTATGTTGACCTTCGCGATATTTAATACATATAAACAGGTAGGCACAAAATTATCAAAAAAATTAAAGCGAATAGTTGCGTTGTCCATGATAGTTGGTTCCCTAGTAACCTTATTCTATTTCAATGTTGTGGTCATTCATTTCCAACCATGGTATGAACCTCATTATTTAATCCCAATTGCAGGGATGATCATTGGTAATTCAATGACAGGGATCACACTTGGTGTGAAAAATCTCGTTGATGGGATGCAGAAGCAAAAACATCTTATTGAGGGAGCTCTCATGCTTGGTGCAACACCAGAAGCTGCAACAAAATCTGTTGTAAACTCTGCTTTTGATTCGGCTATTCTTCCAACAATTAACAACATGGTAGGAATGGGAATTGTGTTTTTACCTGGGATGATGACAGGGCAAATATTAGCTGGAATTGATCCGATCATCGCAATAGAATATCAAATTGCTATTCTTTTAGGTATCACAGGAAGTGTGGCTTTAACAGTTATGGTGTTTACAACCCTTGGATACAAAACATTTTTCAATAGTAAACAGCAGTTTAAGGTTTAAGAATGATTTGCTAGGAGGAGGTTTACATGAACCTCCTCCTAGCAGTATGTATGAACGCTTATCTATTAATTGGACGTTCTAGAGTTAGAATTTCATCCTCTAAAGAAGAGAACTGCTGATCAACAACATGCTTTGCATCCAATACTCCTGCATTATAAAAATGTGGTGCAAGTGACTCCTTCACAAAATCAAGTACTCGTTCAGCTGCAAACTCAGATATCTCCTCTTCTCGCTCTTGAGAAAAGAATTCTTGAATATCAGAAATCATTAATTGCTGCTGTTCCTTAGTAAGTTTAATAAACAATACATTCACCCCCTCATCATAGCTATACCATAAAACGTTTTTTTATAAAAGAATAGCTAATAAAATACTATTAAAAGATTTTTATTTTCCTCGAGGTTCACATCTTGACATGTTAAAGTAAATCCACATTTTATAAACGAATTTATAAGGATCATTCTTGTACTAAATAATGGGAGGAGTTAATTTGAATTCATGTGTGTTCTGTAACCCTGAGCTTGAATCAAACCAAAATATTGTGTTTAGTAACGAACAATGTATGTTTCTTCAATTAATTGAAGCACAGGTAAGGGGCAGTCAACTTGAAGGGGCTGGAGTCATTGTTCCCAAAAGTCATAGAGAAACAGTTTTTGAATTAACAGCTGAGGAGTGGGGAGCTACCTTTTCTCTACTAAAAGAAGTGAAAAAATATATTGATAAAAAATATAAACCTCAAGGCTATAATCTTGGCTGGAATTGCGGAGAAATAGCGGGTCAGCATATTTTCCATGCTCATTTTCATGTATTACCTAGATATAGAGATGAACCTTTAGCTGGAAAAGGTATAAGGTATCTCTTTAAAGGTGCTGAAAATAAAAGAAATGGATTTAAAGGAGATGAGAATAACACATAATTCTCGACCTTTAAAGAGAAAAACACGAGTAATGAACATCTAAATGTAAATTAAATTGTTCAAAATTAACATTTAAGGGTTGAAAATTTTCTAAATTCATTATAAGATTAGAAAAATCAGATAAATCCAATAATAAAACGCTGTGATCGGGAGTATTAAGGAATACTAATTGTTTAGAGAGCTGTCGGCTGGTGAAAGACAGTCAATTAATTCCCCAACTCGCCCAGGAGTGGTAGGACTGATATATGTAGGTCTTAACGGTTGACTACCGTAATAAAGTCTTTAAGTGGGTTCATTTTATTTATTAAAATGAATCAAAAAGAGTGGTACCACGTAGGCAAAGCCTGTCGTCTCTTATGAGATGATAGGCTTTTTATATTTTTAACGAAACAATAACTATGATGGAAAAGGTGGAAGTCAAAATGAAAAATATTGAAAAGTATTCTAGAGGTTACTTTATGCCCCCAGTAAAAAGTCTAAAATGGACTGAGAAGGAGTATATTACCGAAGCTCCTACGTGGTGTAGTGTGGATCTTCGCGATGGAAACCAGGCTTTGGTCGTCCCGATGAGCCTGGAAGAAAAATTAGAATATTTTCAATTACTTTTACAAGTAGGTTTTAAGGAAATAGAAGTTGGTTTTCCAGCTGCATCGGAAACAGAATATGCTTTTTTACGTGCATTGATTGAACAAGATTTAATTCCGGACGATGTGACAATTCAAGTGCTAACACAGTCAAGAGAGCATATTATACGTAAAACCTTTGAAGCTCTGGAAGGTGTAAATAAAGCGGTGGTTCACCTATACAACTCGACATCTGCCGCGCAGCGAGAGCAAGTATTCAAGAAATCGAAAGAACAAATTATTGACATTGCCGTAACTGGAGCAAAAATGCTGAAGAAATATTCTGCTGAAACAGAAGGGAACTTCCAATTTCAGTATTCCCCAGAGAGCTTTACAGGAACTGAAATGGAGTTCGCGCTTGAGATTTGCAACTCGGTTCTTGATGTATGGCAGCCTACAGCTAATAATAAGGTAATTATCAATCTCCCTGCTACTGTCTCGATGTCAATGCCTCACGTTTATGCGAGTCAAATTGAATATATGAGCGATCATCTTAAATTCCGGGACAATGTGATCCTTTCAATCCATCCTCACAATGACAGAGGAACCGGGGTTGCAGACGCAGAGCTTGGAATGCTTGCCGGAGCACAGAGAGTCGAAGGAACATTGTTTGGAAATGGGGAAAGAACAGGTAATGTAGACATAGTTACACTTGCATTAAACATGTATTCACATGGAGTCGATGCAAAGCTGAATTTTGATCATATCCCTAAAATTATTTCCGTTTATGAAAAGTTGACAAGAATGACAGTTCACGAAAGACACCCTTATGGAGGCGAACTTGTATTTACTGCATTTTCCGGATCCCATCAAGATGCCATTGCCAAAGGAATGAAATGGCGTGAAGAAAAAGATAGTCCACATTGGTCCGTACCTTATTTATTAATTGATCCAATGGATATTGGCAGAGAATATGAAGGGGATATTATCCGAATTAACAGCCAATCAGGCAAGGGCGGTATCGGTTATATACTTCAGCAAAAATATGGACTTGACTTGCCTGCTAAAATGCGTGAAAACTTTGGATATAGCGTTAAAAATGTTTCGGATCGCAAGCACAAGGAGCTTATGCCTAATGAAATTTATGATATTTTCATGAATGAATATGTAAATATAAATACACCTGTCGAGTTTATCGATTACAACTTTACTGCAAATGACCAATATGAAACGATCGTTTCGATTCGAATGAATAATGAAAAACATGAGTTTATCGGTACGGGGAATGGGCGACTAGATGCTATAAGCAACGTTCTTCAAACCCAATTAGGTATCCAATTTAAAGATTTAGTCTATAAAGAGCATGCGTTAGAAATAGGTTCTGGATCAAAGGCTGTATCTTATGTAGGGATTACGGCAATTGATGGTACAGTATATTGGGGCTGTGGGATTGACGTAGATATTATGACTTCATCTGTAAAAGCTTTGTTTAGTGCTATTAATAATATGGTGTCCGAATTAATTCCTGATGAAAGGGAGCTTATCCTTTCAAAAAAATAATCATATTTCGCGGAGGTACAATGAGTCTTAAGTAGGTCCTCATTGTATTGAGGCAAAATGGAGAATATTAAATGCCGATAAAATACTGAAATTTAGTAGGTTATCGGCTTTATTATTTATTAGAATTAAAAATATAAGTGAACATACTAACTTAAATGGGTCCATTCATTCACAATTGGGCAGGATTTTGTTGAAAAATTAGATGTTTTTTAAAGTTAATGATACAAAAATAGTTTAATGTCTTCATTACGATCAATAGTGGCAAGTAATATATCGCTTACATTTACGTTATATGTTGTTTTAATTTTATTTAATAGCCATTGTTCGTCTTTTCCAAGTTGTCTTAACTCATTGTAATAGATCTTTTGTTCTTTAATAATGATTTTAGGAAAATCAAACGGTTTTATTGTTGAATTGAAATTAGAATGAGTGATCGGCATGTGTTGAGGATAAGGGAATACGGAGATGCTACCTCCAGGTTCCCATAATGCTAGCGCTACTTTTTGAATATCTTCAGTTTTCTCCTTCCGCAGTTCAGATAAAAGAATATCAATTGATATTCTAGCTTTATTTAAATTTTTGAAATTAATTTTTCCATATTCAATTAGTGGTATGGGATCAGGATCAAAAATTTTTCGTAGTAGATTCCACCTTAGACTCAAATATACCCCTGTAAGGTATAAAATGACTAGTACGCTCATGGTAATCATAGAACCTTTTAACCCTAACTGTTCATCTGACAAAGGATGGGCAATAATGTTTCCTATTAGTAACGCCATAACAAAATCCAGAAATCTTAACTGTGAAATTGATCTTTGTCCCATTAGTTTAGCTACGATTACTAAAAAGAAGAAACCAATAATTGCTCTTAAGCTCCATTGTACGGCGTTAAGCGATTCTTGACCGCTAAAAAAATCCATAATTTCCACGTCCTGGTTCTCTAGTTGTTTATCAAATTGCATTTAGGTCATTGTTATTCTTTGCCTTTTAAAAGCAGATATGTGTTCAAAATTTATAACCTTTTACAAAATGAACATGTTAAATTTCATTTTCAAATATGCAAAAGGCAAAAATATAAATTATTTTTTCGGAAAAATAGGTATTATTCAACATCGGGCACATTTCCGCAATCACTATAAATCAGAATTTATGCCCGCTTTTTTGTTGTTCCAAACTATCCTATAACTGTACATAAACGTCAACAGCCCATTATTAATTTTAAAATCAACATAAATATGAAGACGAATAAAGTATTTTTTATATGGGAAAATATATAAAAAAAGAAAAAGTGATAACTCATGCAGATAATTTACCCAATAATCTTTTTACTAATTTCATTAAAATGGGAAAATGGAAAAATTGGAAACAATATTATCCTACTGTATTATTTATGGTGGTAGGAAATCTTCTATATAGCTTCTTGTTTAAAGATTATCCATTGTGGAGGTTCGAACATACTTTTGAAGAAAGGCTTCTTCCTACGAGGATGAGTATTGATTTGTTAAAAACCTTTACATCCTTTCCAATATTAGCTTTCACTTTTCTTTCGCTTTTTCCTGAGGAAAGAAATCTAGTGAAAATTCTTCTGCACATTCTGACTTGGACATTTTTATTTTGTGTAATTGAATTAATTTCTAAATCCTTAGGGATGATAACTTACCATCATGGCTGGAATATGTGGTGGTCATTAGTGTTTAATTTTGCAATGTTTTCTCTTTTATCCATTCACTTTAAAAGACCTATTATTGCATGGGTGCTTTCTGCTATTTATATTTTGTGTTTATGGAACATTTTTGAAATAAATTTTGAACTTCTCGAATAAATAAGGATATCTGATTGCATTTTATGTTAAGGCGGGTATTTAATACAGTTTAAAAATATCCTTAATATTTGTTTTAATTAACAATATCAATTGAATAAAAATCTCCATTGTTTTCATAAAATGTATATGATACAGTATCAACATCACTTATTAAAGGTGTTTAATAAGTTTTTATTCAGTACTTATTAAAGGCTTTTGATAAGTGTTTTTATTCGAAACTTATTAAAGTTCTTTAATAACTCTATTTTAAGGCGGTAATCCATGTGAATACGACTCCAAAAACATTGAGAACGGAAATCCTTCGCAGTATTCGTAAATCTCTTTTAGAGCTTGGAAGTGCAACTAAAGTAGAACTTAGCGATAAATTAGGAATTAGTTTCCCTACAATAAGTAAATTCTTAACTCAGATGGAAAAGAACGGAGAACTTTTTTCAGTTGGACTTGATGATTCCAGTGGTGGAAGAAGGGCAAAAAGGTATACATACAATCCGGAGTATATGTTAGGATTGGCGATTTTTTTAGAGGGGACAGAGACAAATTATATCGTCTTTAACTGTTTAGGAGAAATAAAGGATGCAGGTAAAACTTCAAGTGCATTAAAAGATGACAATTTAAAATTATTAACTGAGTGCGTTGAAGAATTAATCGAAAATTATCCGAAAATAAATTCTATAGCAATCGGTGTACCAGGTTCCGTTAATAATGGACAGATTATTTATATACCAGGGTATGAGCATCTTCAAAACTTTGATTTAAAAGGTTACTTGGAAAAACGTTTCTCACTGCCTGTTGTCATAGAAAACGATATGAATGCGGCAGTACTTGGATTTCATGATCGAAAGGCTTATAAGAAAAATAAATCACTTATTTATTTATATTCAGGACAAAATGGTCCAGGCGCTGGAATTATGGTAAATGGAGCAGTTGTGCGAGGCAGCACTAATTTTACAGGTGAAGTTTCATTCGTTCCACTTTATGATGACCGAAATTTTCAGCAGGCTGTAGAAACTGGAAATTGGACTAAGAAATCATTTATATGTGAGGAATATGAGATCGACGCCATTAGCAGGTTAGTAGCTTCATTTGTATCAATTATAAACCCTCATTCGATTATTTTTTGCGATGATGAAGTCAACCAATTTATCATAGACCAAATTGTTGAACGAAGCTTAAAGTATATTCCAGCAGAACATCTTCCCGAGTTTATTATGAGTGATTGGAAACAGGATTATTTATTTGGATTACAAAGTCTTGGTCTTGATCTCATAATCTCCGGTATTAGCAGTTAAAAAATTATTTAATATCGAAAAGGCGGGGTTTTATAATGGCTACATTTTTTTTAGTAATTATCTACTTGGCTTTTATTAGCTTGGGTTTACCTGATTCATTGTTGGGGGTAGCGTGGCCCACGATGAAATCGGACTATGGTGCGCCGCTTGAAACGGCCGGATTACTTTTTATGACGATTGCAGCTGGTACAATTGTCTCCAGTTTAGCTAGTGGAAGAATTCTTAATCGGTTCGGAACAGGTATTGTTACATTTTTCAGTTGTTTAATGACATCGGGAGCACTCCTTGGCTTTCATTTTGCCCATTCAATTTTCTGGTTGTTTATTTGCGCTATACCACTTGGATTAGGGGCAGGTGCAGTTGATTCGGGATTAAACAATTATGTAGCCTCACATTATAAAGCTCACCACATGAGTTGGCTTCATTGTTTTTGGGGAGTTGGAGCTACACTGGGTCCCATCATTATGGCTCAGTTTATTTCAGGGCAACATTCTTGGAGAAGCGGGTATCTAGTCATCGCCGGTCTTCAGTTTGCATTAGTTGTTATTCTATTTTTCACTTTACCTTTATGGAATAAGGTTGGAGGAAACAGCAATGGAATCTCAACTAATGAACCTGAAAATACAAAAAGCGGATTGGTTGATGATGATACGGATAACCGAAAACCTATGAAGATTAAGGGAGTTAAACTAGCTTTAGTATCTTTCTTGTTTTATTGTGGCGGAGAAGCAACGATGGGACTATGGGGAAGCAGTTACCTGGTAAATATGAAAGAATTATCCGCAGATGTCGCAGCAAGATGGGTTTCCTTGTATTTCGCAGGAATAACAGTTGGAAGGTTTATAACAGGTTTTATCACCTTGAAAATAAGTAACCGTACCCTTATTCGGATGGGGCAATGGGTTGCATTAGCTGGTGCCATGCTCCTATTCCTGCCATTGCCGGCCACTTTCTCACTTATCGGTTTTATCATGGTTGGATTAGGATTAGCACCTATTTTCCCATGTATGTTACATGAAACACCATTACGATTTGGACAAAAACATTCTCAGACAATAATGGGTTATCAAATGGCTGTTGCTTATACAGGTAGTACCTTTCTGCCACCTCTTCTTGGATTCATTGCAGCACACTTAACAATTGGAATCTTCCCATTTGTCATTGCAAGTTTCATTGCAATTATGCTATTAGGTTCTGAAAAATTAAATTTACTATTAAATAGGAACAAATTAATAAACGTAAAAAATAACAACTCCACAGTTATTTAGTCGGGTTTCTTATATTAAATCACGAGCAAGAATTTGAAAAACGCTAAAAAATAACACAACATTTGAGGAGAGTCACCGAGATCAAAATAGAGCATGTGGCAATCTGAGTAAAAGACTTAGAAGCTATGAAAAGGTTCTATGAAACGTATTTTAATGGGACTGCAAACTCAAATTATCATAATAAAGTTAAAGAATTTGAATCTTATTTTCTAACGTTTGACAGGGGTTCCTGTTTTAATAGTCCTTAAAAACAAGAAGTGGAAAAGTTGCATGTTTTCTTTAAAAAATGACGATTAGGAGATGTAAATAATGAAAACAGAAAAACAAAAAATGTTAAACGGTGAACTTTATAATGCTGCTGACCCTGAATTATGTAGAGAAAGATTGAATGCCAGAGAGTTAACAAGGTTATTTAATCACTCACTTGAAACAGATAAAAACCAAAGAACGGAATTATTAAAAAAACTGTTCGGTTCCACAGGAGAGAATATATATAGAACCGACGTTCCGATGTGACTATGGCTATAACATACACGTCGGTCAAAACTTCTATGCTAATTTTGATTGTGTTTTTTTGGATGTTTGTGAGATTCGGATTGGGGATAATTGCTTGATTGCACCAGGAGTTCACATTTATACAGCGACTCACCCGCTAAATACAAAAGAAAGAATATCAGGTGCAGAATATGGGGAACCAGTAAATATCGGTGATAATGTTTGGATTGGAGGGAGAGCTGTAATTAACCCTGGAGTTAACATAGGAAATAATGTTGTTATCGCTTCAGGTTCAGTCGTAACAAAAGACGTACCGGATAATGTGGTCATAGGTGGAAATCCTGCAAGGATAATTAAAAGGACCGAAGAATAGATTACAAGTTTAGGTGTAAATCATAGGATTTAATTAGTGGTGGTGACTGATATTGATAGAAATTTTATTGAGGATAAGGTAATGATTATCCATTAGAAATACTAGTCAGCATTAAACTAAAAGTAAAATATCAACTATCCAAACCGGAAAAATTTATATAAATTGGTTCAAATCCTATTTGTTAAAGGGTTTGAGCCGTTTTTTGTCATTCAAAAACCATGTCTCATTTCGAAAAAAAGAGAAAAATGATGAAATTAATGTTATAGTTAGAAAGAAATTTTAAAAGTGAGTAGGCGAATAACATGATTGAGATAAAAACATCGCAAATAAGTGATGGAGAATTCAATAGAGGGGTATTTGCTACATGTGATATCAAAAAAGGAGAGCTTCTACATGAAGCACCTGTTATTGCGTATTCAAATGACCAGCATCAACACATAGAGAAGACTATACTTGCTGATTATGCTTTTGAATATGGGATAAATCACACGGCTATCCTGCTTGGTTATGGAATGTTGTTTAACCATTCTTATCAACCTAATGCAACGTATGAAATTAATTTTGAAAATCACACATTTGACTTCTATGCTTTCACTGATATAAAAGCAGGAGATGAGATATTAATCAACTATAATGGTGATGTTGATGACAAAGAGCGGCTTTGGTTTAATTAGGGATAAAAAGGATAGAAAAATAAATCAGTAATTAGCTCTTAAATTGAAAAAATCTATCAAGTTTTCATGTGCATTTCAATATGGAAGAATGACTAAGGGCCTATATAGGTCCTTTTCTTTTTTTAATTCATACAAAATCGGTATCGCAAATAAACCCAATAGTGGATAAAATACTAATATTGAACCAGGACTATGTTTTCTTCTTATAAAAATAATTCTTAAGATAACCATCATTAATATTTTGATATATTATACGGAAATATATTGACAGAATTTTATGATACATATACATTTGAACGGTTGGGTATATTTGGATAATTAGAGCAAAGGAATGTGATTAAGATGAAAAAGAAAATTTACTTTAATCATGATGGCGGTGTAGATGATTTAATTTCATTATTTTTATTGCTTCAGATGGACAATGTTGAACTTACAGGTGTTTCGGTTATTCCTGCAGATTGTTATTTAGAGCCAGCAATGTTTGCGAGCCGAAAAATTATTGATCGTTTTGGTAATGGCGGTCTTGATGTAGCAGAATCAAATTCTCGAGGGAAAAATCCTTTCCCGCAAGATTGGCGTATGCACGCGTTTTATGTTGATGCTCTGCCGATTTTAAATGAGTCTGGAAAGGTTGTAACACCAGTAGCAGACAAACCTGCACATCTCCATTTAATACATACGATTTGTGAAACGGAAGGAAAAACAACTTTATTATTTACAGGACCGCTTACAGATCTGGCTCGTGCATTAGATGAAGCTCCTGAAATTGAAGAGAAAATTGAACGACTTGTTTGGATGGGGGGTACATTCCTTGAGGCAGGAAATGTGCATGAGCCTGAACATGATGGAACAGCTGAATGGAATGTGTTTTGGGACCCGGAGGCAGCCGCGCGTGTATGGGATACAAGCATAGAAATTGATTTAGTAGCACTTGAAAGCACAAATCAAGTACCACTAACTTTAGATATACGCAATCGTTGGGCGGCAGAACGCAAATATCTCGGTGTTGATTTTCTTGGCCAATGTTATGCGATGGTACCACCACTTGTTCACTTTTCAACGAATTCTACATACTATTTATGGGATGTGTTAACAACTGCGTTTATAGGCAAAAATGAGCTTGTAAAGGTACAAACGATTCATAGCATTGTACTAACAGACGGTCCAAGCCAAGGCCGTACAGTTGAAACAGCTGATGGACGACCAGTCAATGTTGTTTATGACGTGAATCGCGACGCGTTCTTCGATTATATAACTGACTTAGCAAGGAAAGTAGAAGAGGACAAATAAAATGATAGAAAAAAAACGAGTCATTATTGATACCGATACTGCCGGAGATGATACAATTTCAATATTAACAGCCCTTCACTATTTTCAAGTAGAAGGTATCATGGTAACGGGTGGAAATGTTCAATTTGATCAGCAGGTTGAAAATGCACTTTACACTGTTCAAATTGCAGGAAAGAGTGGACAAGTACCAGTTTATAAAGGGTATAAACGGCCATTAATGGGGCTCGGTGAAAATCAGCATCGCACAGTTGAGGATGTACATGGTAAGGATGGAATGGGGGATTCATTTTTTGAAAAAGCGGTCCAATCTCCTTCAGATGGATATGCAGTTGATTTTATGATCGAAACAGTTCTCAAAAATCCAGGAGAAATCCATTTATTAGCGATTGCACCGTTAACAAATATTGCAATGGCGATCAAAAAAGATCCGACCATTGTTTCCAAAATTCCGCATCTGTATATTATGGGTGGTACAAATAATACGTTAGGAAATATTACACCGAGCGCAGAGTACAATTTCTACGTAGACCCTGAAGCAGCAAAAATTGTTCTTCATTCAGGTATTCCAATCACAATGGTTGGGTGGGAAATGTGCACTCAATATTCAATTATGGATGATCATGATCATATTGAGATCGAAGGTTTGGCCACAAAAGGTTCGCAATTTTTTAAAGATGTCAATAAAGTTGTGATGAAATTTAATAAAAGTGTTCACAAATTAAATGGAACGACACATCCAGATACACTGCTGGCTGCTGTTGCAGCAAATGAAGAAATAATGACAAAATCGAATTTTTATCATGTAGATGTAGAAACAGCCGGTGAACTAACAAGAGGTTACAGTCTTGTGGATGTTAATAATCGTTTAGGGCGTAAAAAAAATGTTCGAGTTAGTGAAGGAATTGATCGAAATGCATTTAAAGAGATGTTAATGGAAGTATTAGGTGCGATAAATTAACGGACTTAATGTAATATTCGATTTGGATTTAATCAAGAACGGCTAATAGTAAAGGATGTAGGAAACACCAACTAATTCTTTGATATTACTTCCTGTGAAAACGATCAATTATCTAAACAAGTTCATTATGAATTGCTAGAGAGGATCATTTTAATTAATATTAAAGTTAAGGCTAAGAATTGAATATTGGCGACAATCGCATAATATTGAAGGAGGAAAACATGGAAGTTTTTTTAAAATATTTAGCAGGTATTGATAATCCCGACCATCGCAACCGAACAGAGGAAATATTAGCATGGGTTGCGGAAAAGTTCCCAAATTTAGAACCTCAAATCAAGTGGAATACGCCAATGTTTTCCGATCATGGCACATTTATCATTGGCTTTTCCACAGCAAAGCATCATTTAAGTGTTTCACCCGAAGAAGTAGGCATTTCGCACTTTGCTGATGACATTAAACAAGCTGGCTACACCGCTACGAAAGGCTTATTTCGAATTCCGTGGAATGAGCCGGTAAATTACGAATTGCTTGAGAAAATGATTGAATTTAATATTCAGGATAAAGCAGAATATACGAACTTTTGGCGGAAATAATATATCACACCTTATTATAAAACGCATGACACGAAAAAATATCATGCGTTTTTGCAACTCTTCTCTATTATTAAACTATGTTGCTGAAAGTCAAGCCGTTAAAAATCCTTGCTATCATAGGATTTTTACGCTTTCTATATTAAAAAGGAACTAATGAATCCAAACTACTATAAAAATCAACATTCAAGCTTAGATTTTGTACAACTCTGATATCGGGCAGGACTTTTTATGGTTAGCCAGTTTTTATAGTTGATCGTTTTTAGTACTATACTTGAAGTAGCCGTAGTAGATGTACGGACCAGCCAGTCGTGATTATACGACTATGCATATGTTATTCTTTTGTTAAACTTTCTCACCCTTAGTTCAATAACACTTTATTATTTACCACTACTTTTTAGTATAAGGATTAACTTTGTAAACCAGTAAGAAGTATATACTATTCCTATATCTAATAGAAATAGGAAAAATTGATTCATTCCTTTTCTAAATTCCACAAATCCCAAATACTCCTCAATTGAAGCGAATACGAATGCAAATAAAGCACTTAATATTAATGAATACAAGTAGAAATTCTTTTTATTATTTGCACAAAATTGGTATATAAGCAAGAAACCTACTGGTAATACTGATGCAGTGATATTTGTTGCGTTTGGTAATAAAGGTGTCAAAAAATATTTATGAATTAAGTAAGCGTTTCTTCCAAGAGCAATATCAATATAAGTCCAAAGCATATGAATTGTGTAACCAAAGAAAAATAACTCAAATATCCTTTTACGATCTACTTTAAAGTAAAGTATAATTAGAGGAATAACTAATAATGAAATAACCATCCAAAATTGCCAAGTTCCTAAATTAGAATATTCATTCCAGTAGGAATTATATATTGAATTTAGTTCATTTTTTTCCTCATATATTTTATTCCAATACTCGTTGTAATTCATAAAAGCACCCCCTAAACTAATCTCTATTATCTTTGTCCTAATGATTAGTTTTTAAAGCATGCTTTAGTTGATGAAGAACTGGAAATTAAATCCATTTATTGCATAATAGTTCCTTTTATGTAGAAAACCTTAAATTTAATGAAAATATAATGATGACAAATAAGTTAGAAGGTGTAGAGTATAGCTCTCCCAAGCTTATGGTGAGAATTTATTTAATTGAAGAGCCGCCACGAATCCAAGATAGGAACGATTTAAATTAATGAGGAAGAGGCTAAAACTGTGTGATCAAAAAAGTATGTCTGAAAGATTTATGGAGAAACTCTTCTTAAAACATAAAGGGGAATATCATAACCCATTTTCCTTCACGAGCCTTTTGCTCCATACCGATACGAACGCGTTCTGAAAGATTCTCGTGTTCCCATTGAGCGAGAGCAGCAACGATTGTAATAAACATACGATCCATAGCTGAAGTAGTATCGTATACGTCAGTAGCAATTTAAAATTTACAATTGTATTTATCAAATATTTCAAGGAGTATATCAGTCAATGACTGATCGTGTAAGTCGATCCAGACGATAGACTAAAACCAATCAACTAATCCTTGTTCGATACACTTTAGCATTCGCTTTAGATCAGGCCTTTTCATATCTTTGGCACTTATATAACATCATCAATAAAGAAATCAATTACAGTCCATCCTTGAGAAACACAGTAGGCTTTTACACGATCCGTTTGTGCTTGGATGGAATGTCCTTCCTTTGATTGTTCACCTGTACTTACCCTAATATAAATAGCTGTACGAATGAAAACACCTCATAATAATTATTGATTAATTAATAAAGGAATTTTTTGTAGATTTATTTCTAATATCAAAACACCGAAAAAGAACAATTGTTTTTTTTTGTTTTAAAATAAAACCTCTTATTTAGAAAAGGTGGAGAATAATATAAAATTTATATTGTATTTAATTACTTATATAGAAAAAATACAGATCTTTTCTTCTTCTGATATCCTAGACCCAACCAGCCTCAATAGTGATTCTACAAGTAGGGGACAAACAGTTTAGTTGACGGGATCAAGCCCCAAGAGCAGTTACGTTCTTGTATAATTAGTGATGTATGTTTATGTCTTTTATGTAATAATAATATTTTGAAGAAATGTAAATTTACAAATCATGCTAGTGAAAGTGGGAATCTTAATGGCGACGGGAACACATATAGTAGAAATTCCAGTAGATGTACAAGCAGTTTGGGATTATGTCAGTGATCTTGAAAAATGGGCAACGACAGTGCCAGCCTATAAAGAACATGAAATCATAAATGACATGCAATCTATTTGGATATTTGAAGGTAGTGTCAAAGGTATTAAAAAAACAATACAAGCGCAGGTAGATATTACCGAATGGAATGAACCTTCAAATATTAAGTTTGAACTAAAAGGCTTATCAGATAATTTTACAGGAAGCGGTCACTTTACTGCAGAAGATGTTAATGGTAAAACAACTATGACTTGTACAGTGGAAGTCCATGCAGGCGGATTATCGGGTGCGGTGTTAACACCAATAATTAAATGGGCTGTTCCAAAAGTAGCATCTCGTTTAACAGAATCTATTGCACGTAAAATTGCGGTATTCTCATAGTTTTCAAAGATTGAATGGGGAAGAAGGAGTAAAGATACTTTGTATAGAAATTATCATTGGGTGATGACTAATGATCTTAAGACATTTTCTTTTATACGCAAATGAAGATCAGGGAATAACAGAGGTACATAAAAATTTGTCGTTTCAATCAAGATGTGTAACATCACTTTACGAGAGATGTTTTTCGAAGTTTCATACAACCGATATTAAACAAATTAATGTCTTCTGTATGAAGGAATTTCCAAAGCCAAACTTGATCGTTGAAGGTGGTTTTTGCGATATAGAAATTCTCTATGATGTAAGTGGATTTTTGAAATTAGATAACGAAGAGAAAAAAGTAGTAATACTCGATAAGTTGAAGCAAGGTATTGATAAAGTAGTTGAACTGAATAACTGGGACTCCTCTCCGTTCGATGATGCTTATAACTGTGTAAAAGAATCTGGTTACAACACTAACTATGTTTGGAAAAAACCAAAGAGTAGCCAAAATCGAAACTATAAAGCAGAAGTTTTAATAGAACACGGTTTATATTCCTGTGATATATATTTGATAGTCAAGGATAAGAATGGACAAGAGATAACCCGAAAAAAAATAGCATCTGAGATGCCAGATGAATTAATATTTCGACGTCATTTAGGGGAACTAAAGTGGTTATCGAATAATGAAGTTGCTTTGATCAACTACTCTAAAACTAATTACATATCCATTCAGTTAAATGAATATCAATAAATATTCTTATTCAACCAACGGGTACTATGCTTCAATAAAGAGCAAGTCATTTTTCTTATTCTACTACCGAAGCAGGTTAAAGGAAGAAGGAATTAGAAAATAAAAGTAGAATCTATTTAAAGAAATTAAATTTGTTATTCTTAGTCAGAAGAGTTAAACAAAGTATTTAGGAGTTATAAGTTGAAAAATAAAAAAAGAAATAGAAACGGCTTTTTTAAAGATACCCTTGTTGAGTTTATATTTGAAGTGGTTTGGAACATCATAATGTTTATACCAAGAATGATAATTCGCTTAATAAGGAACATTTGGTGAAGTGATTAGTCAAAATAGAGCTAAAGGGTGCTTTTATGGAACAAGGGGGGTTGCTTCGGTAATCCTTTTTCTTTTTGTACTAACGAAGTTTAGGTAAAGTAAAGTTGAAAAAACTACTCTACTTAATTAATTATTAAGGTAATATATTCCAGGGAGAATCAAAATGGCTAAGGGAAAATTCAAAAATATAATATCAATAGGTGACGTTTTTGCTGTAAGTTTACCCGATGGTAGATATGGGGCTATAAGAGTTGCTGACCACATTGAGAATTCTTATCTTATTATCACAACCCCATATATTGGAACAGAAATCCCACCTATTGAAAATGAAGTTTTAGGTGATATTCTTCTACAAAATCGCTTTTTTTTCAATAATAGTCGTGCATTGATATGGGTTGAAGGGAAGGTACCTAAAGAGGTTATATACATTGGGAATATTCCTTTTACGGATAATAAAAGAAAAATAATATGTAACTCATTCGGTGGGAAATGGGACAAATCTGTTGGAATCGCAGTCTTTTTAGAGTGGAGGTGGGAAAATGATAGAGAAAACTTTGAGAAGGAAATTAGGGAAGGTGAAGAAAAAATCAAAGAAGAATATCATAATAAACCACAAAAACCTAAAAAAATGATGAAGGATGAAACCTTCTGGTCAATTATTTCCCTACTTAATTATGATGAAAATAATGAAGAAAAAATAATAGAACCTGCTGTTAATTCACTGGCAAAAATGAGTGTAAAGGACATTAAAGAGTTTGAAGAAGCATTGTCTTATAAACTATATTTATTAGACACTAAAGAGCACGCCATAAACATAGGAGAATATTCATATAATGAAATATCTCAAAAGCATTTTTCTGTGGATTCATTCTTGTATATTAGGTGTGCAGTGATTGCTGCGGGTAAAAAATATTTTGATGACTGTCTTCAGAATCCCCAAAATATGCCGAAGGATAACTCTTTTGAACTATTACTGTCTCTAGCATCTGAAGCATATCATAGGAGAACTGGAAAAGAATTTGAATATTTAGCAGGTTGTGATTATGAAACTTTCTCGAACGTTGCAGGTTGGAAGTGATTTTTGTTTTTACCTATTATATTGCACCTTCTTTTTTTCATTTAACGGAGTAGGTTTGTTTAAGAACGGTGTTTATCGAAAAGAGGAAGAAGTCGTCGCTTGAGTTTTAAAGAAGGATTAAAAATAATGGAATGGTTGGCTTATTATTTAATGCCTTTCTTTTGTATTGTTTTTGTTTTGAATTGCGTGGGTTTAGTAAAAAAAGAAAAGATGGAAATAATGCTAAAAACACGGTTGTATAACAATTACATTATATTGATAATTTAGACAATAATGAGTGTAACAGCATTAAGTTATTGAACTAAAGAGGAGCGATTGTTCAAGAAGAATAATCGCTTTGTTCTTATTGATCTAAAAAGTGCTGTTGAGTTGAAAAAGAAGTTATAATAGTTTTAGCTAATTTCTGAACAGGGAATAGTCATGTTTAACAAAGCATAAAAGGAGATGCTAAAATAAGCCGTCTGTATCTTTTTGGAATCTTCTTTTTATTTGTAACACTATCTGGGTGCTCGTATATTTCCCATATTGTTGACTCTAACGATAACGATGGCAATGAGCTAATAAATGATAAGTCTATTAAAGAAATTTCTACAGGGGCTATTGATCTTTCAGAAAAAGAAGATATAGTAGAAATCGCTGAAGCAACACTTGAAGAAAAACAAGAAAAGAATATTGGTAATAACTCCACTTCAACACTTAAACTGGATAGTGTTTCCCAAGAAGAAATGGAACTTTTAAAGGAAGCGTTGAGGATATACATATTTGATGAATATATGGGTAGCTCTAATTATGGTTATGCAAAGGGAGTTAATTGGGCTGAGAATTATTAGGATAATCTAACTGCAGAAGAGATTTGGAATGTTATAGAGGAATATAAAGAAATGAATAACAATGAAGAAGGAAAATTGTTTGATCGCTAGTTACCTTTCTGTGAATGCACCCATAAAAGATAATTGGGAAGAATTATTTTTAGAAAACTGGAATAAAAGCCCTTACCCTGATGATAGTGAAATAGAAACTTGGATTGATAAGGTGATTCAGTGTGGATCTATAAGGATACTTTGCCCTATACAGGTGAAAAAGACAATTTTCCATTCATAACATTAGGATAAGAGAACCGGTGTTTGGCACGGATAAAATTTCTTTAATAATAAGTTTTGTTTAATTAATAAATGTAAGTAATAATAGCTTGAATTTAAAATAAAGGCTGCTGTATATTTTATTCTTAATGATCTAGTTTCTAAAAAAAGAAATTATTTAAAGTTATAAATATAATATAGAGAAAATAGAAAAGTAGGTATAATATGAAATTTAGAGTAATTAAAGAGGCTATATTCGTAATTGGAACTTATACTTTTCTTCTTCTGTTCTTTTATAGTTTTATTGATACAAATTGGAGTAATGAGAAATTAAATTATTTCAATCCATATATAGGTATTTTGGGTTTGGTTGTTGTGGTTGGATATATCAAAAGGTCTCATACAGTTTTTAGCAAAGAAAAATTACCTCGGGATTAAAATTTTTGCCATAATTTTTAGTATACTATTACAAGTGTTTTTAGTATCTCAATTGAAATTCTAACGTATGCTTATTGAACTTAAGGGCAGCGATTCTTCATAACGAGGGATCGCTATTTTCTTCTTATACTAACAGTGCAGGTTAGCAGAAGAAGGTAAATAATATTAAGGATAGAAATAATTATTTTTATAAGCCATTTCTGATAAGTGAATTTACTACAAATGGAGGTATTTATGCCAATTTTAAAAATAGGAAATGTCTGTGTTAGGAAAGAGTCAAATGATGATACAGTTATCATCAAGGATTCTAATGCAATTAATGAGAGTGTTAAATATATAAATGAGTTTAATGTAAAGAATGTAGATATAGATGACTTTGATTGGGATGATTTAAATTTCCTAAAGGAGTGTTTATCAATTGAAAAGTTGTCGATTCTTAATCATTTTATAAAAGACCTTAGTGGAATTTATGACATAACAAAATTAAAAGTATTGTCAATAAATGAAACTACAACCAAGGCAGAATTTAGAATCGATGAGTTAAAGAATTTAGAGGAATTGTATGGAGAATTACCGAAAAACACCTTTGGTATTAATAAATTAAAAAGATTAAAAAAGGTGGAATTGTGGGGCTATAAACCAAAATCAAGAAACCTAAATGAATTTAAGAATATGAAAAGTTTAAATGTAATAAGTTTAACACAATCAAGAATTGATACTCTTGAGGGGATTGAAGGAATAGAAAATTTAAGAAGCCTTGGATTGTACTATTTAAGAACATTAAAGGATATAACATCATTGCAAGATGTAACGGCATCCATTACTGAATTGTTTTTTGAGAATTGTAAAAGCGTAGTTGACTTCTCTCCTATCCAGAATTTGAAGGAACTTGAAAAGCTTAAAATTTTATCCTGTGGAGATATACTTTCACTCAGCTTTGTACCAAAGCTAAACAAATTAAAGAGTCTTGTGTTTTCGGAAACCAATGTCTTAGATGGAAATTTAACTGTTTGTGAAGGAATTGAGTATGTTTACTATACGAAGCAAAACTTAAAAGCTAAGGAAACTAATTGAACAAAAAGGAAGTTCTTCTTCAACTCATAGGTGCTTTGCTTCCAAAAGGAGCAAGGCATTTTTCTTATTGGTCTAGGGAAGCAGGTTTGTTTTAAAAGGATAAACCAGAATAAGGATGAATATAGTTTAAAAAGGATATTTTAATTTATTTGGAGGGTATTTAATGAAACGTAATAATGAAGATAAGGAGAATAGCAAAAAATTACTAATAACACTATTTATTAAAGGGGGAATCTTATGAATATAGATGAGTTTTTAATAGGTTTGCCTACTTTTGACACCAACCGTCTGTTGTTAAGAAAAATAGAATTAAATGACCTTGATGATATATTTGAGTTTTCATCTGACCCGGAAGTTGCTCACCATATGACTTGGGAAGTGAATAGATCAAAAGAAGAAACGTTCAATAATTTTGTTAGTGTAGTTGTTGAGAATGATAAAAAAGGTCAATCTGGAGATTGGGCCATAATTCTTAAAGAAAACAAAAAGGTAATCGGTACTTGTTCTTTTATTGATTGGTCTAATGAACATAGTAACGCTGAAATAGGATACGTCTTAAATCGAAACTATTGGGGCAAAGGTTTCGCAACTGAAGCAATTAAAGAATTAATCAAGTTTGGCTTTGAAAAAATTGATTTGAAGAGAATTCAAGGCAGATGTGATATTGATAATATTGGTTCTGAAAAAGTAATGTTGAAGATTGGAATGAGTTTTGAAGGTACTCTAAGAAAAAACGAATTTATTAAAGGTGAGTTTCGTGATACAAAGATATTCTCTATTTTGAAAGAAGAATACTTCAAAAGCTAAAGTGTAGAGATACTTCAATAACGGGGTATCGCTTTATTACATATAAGGGTTTTTAGATATAGAAGGGAATTCCTTTTCATAAATAGAAATACAATATAGAGGTGATAGTGTGAAATGCTTTGGGTGCAGTTTAGCTAATAAGATGATTCCTGTAAATGTAGTCTACGAAAATATCTTTGTTTGTTGCATTTTAGACCATGACCCTTTTAATGAAGGGCACGTTATGATACTACCGAAAGAACACTATGAAGATGTTGATGAGCTAGATGTAGAAACCGCAAACGCCATTATACAGGCATCAAGGTTACTTTCAAAAGCTATAAAAGCACTATATAAACCTGATGGAATAACAATCTGTCAAAATGGAGGAATATTTAGCGAATTATCCCATTTTCATATGCACGTTGTGCCAAGGTATAAGAATCAGTCATTTGCTGATTTTTATTTAGAAACCCCTTCAAACAATGAATGTTTAAAAAATAAATTGTCAGGTACAAGGGATGAATTAGTAGAAGTTATAAAGAAAATAATTTAACCCTTATTCTTAACTAAAGGTGCGATTGTTCAAGAAAAATAATCCCTTTTTTTAATCGACTAGCGGTCTGTTTGCTTTCGAATTGAATATCCTTTCTCTGTCTGTTCATCTGTACATGCCCTAATGTAAATCGCTGTATCATGAAATCACCTCATAATAATAATTGATTAATTAATGAAGGATTATTTTGTAGATTTAATAGAATCTAAAACTTGTTCTAATTTATTTTAAAATAAAACCCCTTTTTAGAAAAGGGATGAAGAATATAATATAAAATTTATATTGTAATCATATATTTGGCAATAACGGTGGTTTTTAATGGATAATAAAGGATAAGTTGGGAAAGAATATCATCAAATCTTTTCAAACGAATGGTGGTTATTTTTTATGGAATGGGATTATATTTGGAAAGCGATATTAATCATTCTTGCAGGGACCGTACTTTTGAGAATTGCAGGTAGGAAAACAATTTCACAAATGACATTGGCTGAAACTGTTCTTATGATTGCTATTGGGACTTTGCTTATTCAACCTGTGGCAGGAAAAAATATTTGGACAACCTTTTTGAATGGTGGTGTTCTTGTCGGAACACTATTAGTATTGGAATTTATACAAATGAAATCTGACAGTTTTGAAAAAATGATTACTGGTAAAGCAAAGGTGTTAATTGATAATGGAACTTTGAATGAAAAAAACTTGAGGAAACTTAGGTTATCGGTGGACCAACTTGAAATGAAACTCAGACAAAACAGTGTATCAAAAATAAGTGAAGTAAAATGGGCAACGCTAGAACCAAATGGTCAATTAGGTTTTGAATTGAAACAGGATGCTCAGCCCATAACGAAAAAAGAATTTGAGGATTTTAAACAAACACTGATTAATTTAATACCTAGCAATTCGCAACTTACTCGTATAAACGAAATTTTAAACTTGATAAACAAACAGTATAAGGACGAAAGCCAGGAGGACATTTTTGCAGAAGTTCAGAATAAAGCACATAAAAATACTCCACCGAAGCTTTTACAATAACCTTGATAACGGCAGCACTGAGTTTAATTTGTTATATGGATTTCAATATATTATTGAAAGTAAAAAAAATTTTCAATTTTCAACTTAAAGAAGGTTTCAGTTAAATGAAAATGTTGTGAACTATTTGACTTAAAGTAACGTATGCTTTGCTTCAATAAGGAGCAAGGTATTTTTCTTATTTGACTAACAGTGCAGTTTAGTTAAAGAAGGATTAGGACTATATCGTATTGAAATAGTAAATAATAAAGGGGTTAGAAAGGCAAAGGAGAAAAAATAATGGATTACAAAGTTATTATAAATCTTCCAGTATCTAATAATGAGGTACCAGATTTAAGAGAGAGTGTTGGATGGGGAAGACGTGATAAAGATTATCCTGCTTTATTTGAACGTTGTAATTTTTTGGCTGGGATTAGAGCTAAGAATAATAAACTTATAGCATTTGGGTATGTTTGTGGAATGGGCTTGGAACATGGATATATGGAAGATATTATCGTACATCCTGAGTATCAAAAAAAGGGGATTGGAGTTAATTTGGTAAAGGAATTGTTACGAGAAGCAGAACGCTTTGGACTGGGAATTGTAACTGTATCCTATGAGGAAAGTAATACAAAATTCTACAAAACTTGCGGTTTTATACCTGGTTCAGGAGGATTATGGAAATCATCCAAATAAAAAGCGATACTCAACTAAAGGGTACAATATTTAAACAAAGAGTATCGCTTTTTCTTATTCAAGTAAATTGGTAGTTTACTTGAATAACAAAAAAGTAAAATGTTACTTTCTTTTAAATGTTAAAATGAAATTATTATCTAAAAATTTGGGGAAAACGACTAATTTCCGAAAAACATTTTCCCTAATTAGTAATGTAATATTTTATTTAATTTATGGAGCGTAAATTTAATGAATGTAAACATGATGCAAGAAGTTGGGAAATGGTCCCATACTTACAATCTTACTCTTGATAATAAGACTCTTTATGGTACTGCCAATAGAAGGGTAGCACTTGAAAAAAGGATAATTACATTAACTGATGAAAACAGCAAAGTAATTATAAATATAATAGAAAGAGGAAAATTATCCCATTTTATTGAAAAGCTACCGATAATTTCTTGGTTTAATTCAGTTACCTTTTTAATAGAAGAGGAAGGGGAAATTATAGGGGAAATAAACGCTCCTAAGAGTTTCATTCAAGAAAAGTTTTTCATAAATATTAATAATTTCAATTTTAGTTGTTATTATCATCGAAGTGGTTTAAAGGGTGACACATATTCCATTTTTAAAGGTAATAATCAAATTGGACGGTTAAAAAGAGAGAAAAAAGTTAAATGGAAAGCTCATACATATTATGGAGAGTTCGATTATGATACAGATTATAAGTACAATGCTATTTTCATGATACTCGTTGACGTACTATTGCACACTGAGGATATAAACATTAATGAAACTATTTATCAAAATGGCTACGAATTTTATTGGGGATTAGATAGTAGATTCGGTAAAAAACCGAACTTGAATTGGAAACCAAAACTTAAAAGTGAGTAGAGGCACCTATATTATTAGGTGTCTTATTTGTAGTATAAAAACTGCTTTTGCCATTTATTACTGCAAACTCATAAAAAAACTTTTTAATTTTCATACAGGTGCATTACTTCAATAACTATTTTCAGTGAAAGAGGAGCGATTCTTCAATATGAAGGACTGCTTTATTTTATTAAAGATCTACCACAGTTGGGCGCTTCAATTGAATAAACACATGAGAGGACTTCGGTTAAAGGACTTTTTTTATGCCGATAAAATAGCTGGAACTTGTTCATCAATCGGGCTATTTAATGAAGTAAGACTTTTAAATATATCTGGATATTTATGTTAACATGGTGCTTTGTGATAAAAAAGGGGGGCTGGTGCAAAAACTATTTGATGGAGACATAGAACCTACATGGCTGTTCAATGAAAGATTATGATGCAATTCCAAATAATTTATTTGATTTTTGCTATAATGACCACTATATAGGTTTAATTTTTACTAAATAGGGATTTGGAGGTGTGGAGTATGGAAAATAACGTTTTTGAACAGATGGCAAGAAGATATGATACAGAAGAAAGAATTGAATTAGCAAAAGTTATAGTTAAGGAAGTAAGACCACAATTACGAAATAGTAAATCAAAAACTTTAATAGACTATGGGAGTGGTACTGGTCTAATTAGTTTAGAATTATCAGATTTAGTAGATTCTATTTTGTTGGTAGACTCATCGAAACAAATGTTGGAGGTTGCGAAAGCTAAAATTTCTCACACAGGAAATACCAACTCAAAAGTACTCTATTCAGATTTTACTCAAGAAACTCCTGAACTTAAGACGGACATAATTTTAATGTCACTAGTCCTTCTTCATATTCCGGATACTAAAAAAATTTTACAAGAACTGTTCAACATTTTAAATAATGATGGCAAGCTAATTATTATTGATTTTGACAAAAACGATAAAATAAATCATCCGAAAGTTCATAACGGTTTTTCACATGAAGAACTGAAAAAAATATTATCCGAAGTTGGATTTAAATCAATTGAAATTAAGACATTCTTTCATGGTAATCGTATTTTTATGAATCAGGATGCCTCAATGTTTATATCCAGTAGTATAAAGTGATTTCTTGTTTTTTATTTCTTAGTTCACATAATCTCTAATATAAGAACCATTCATATCAAAGGTTTTGATCTTTGACATTTTCAAATATCATTAATTGATTTTAAGAGTGGAAATCACATTTTAGTTATTCCAGAAAAGGGCGCTTTACTTGAACAAGCAGCAATGGGAATCTTCGATTGAAGTATAACTACTTTCCATGTTAAAACTGCAAAGGAACTTTCCAATAAAGCACCAAGTTTGGGAATAAAGTGAAGGAGATTATAGATGAAAATATCCAAAATAGAATGGCATTCAGAAGAAATTTTAGAGGCAGAAGTTGAAGTTTCTGATGGTGAACATAGGGTAAAGTGTTTTGCACATCCATTGCAATATGATGTAGGAAGTTCACTTAAGGAACCAATCTATTGTTATGATGTTACTCAAATAAGAAAAGTAGTAGAAAATAAATATAAAGTTGTCAAATTAGGTAATAATTTTAATTATCTATTAACAGGACAACTAATTGATAAAAATAATGAAATTGTAAAATTAGGAGAACTATTATTCGTATTAGACAGTAGTCTGATTCCAGGAGATATAAATGAAGGTGACTATGTGTCATTTACTTGCGAAAGGTTAGATATCATATAAATAAGTAAACTTATAATTATATTAAATGAATTACACTACTAAACCACGGCGAATGAATTTATCTTCGTGGTTTTTATATTTTATAGCAAAATAAATGTAATATATCGTCAACCAAAATTCATAATTATAAAAGATTTAATCCATTTTTTTTATTCCACCATCGTACCAGATTATGGAATAAGGGAAGGAATATTACAGAGTAAATCGAAGCTTTAAGTTATTCAATTAACAATGGGTTTTCCATATTTATAGATAGACGAAGTACAAAAGGCTAACTTGGGGAGGAGCTTATATGTTAAGGAGCAAACTTATTTCTGATTTAGCAAATAGAATATTGAGTTTAAGAATAAACCATCCCGTACGAGTGGGAGTTAGTGGAATAACAGCATCGGGAAAAACAACACTCGCTAATGAGCTTGCTGAGGAACTTGCATGCAGAAAAAAGAAGGTTATTAGAACAAGTATAGATAATTTTCATAACCCAAGAGACATTCGTTACAGGAAGGGGAAGGAATCAGCTATTGGCTATTACGAGGATGCCCATGATTACGAGTTCTTTAAGAAAAAGCTTTTAATTCCTCTAGGACCGAACGGAAACCTTCATTACCAAACCACCTCTTTAGATTTAGCAAAGGATGAGTATGTTGATACAGAAGTAAAAGTAGCAACCAAGGAAATGATTTTAATTGTAGATGGGACATTTTTATTCAAGCAGGATTTGTGTGACCTTTATGATTTTAAAATATTCGTTAATACTGACTTTGATTTAGCGAGAAAAAGAGGTGCAAAACGGGAAGAACAAGCTTTTGGAAGCTATGAAGAAGCCGAAGAAATGTTCATTAAAAGGTATCATGCAGCTTCGAAAATCTATTTAGAGCAACATTCACCTCAATTAAATGCGGATGTAGTCATTAAAAATAATGATTTAAGTAATCCAGATTTTGTTTAGAATTAAGTAACTTTTCTTCTTTGCTAAAAAAGGCGCAAATGGAAGAAAAATAAGCTAATTTGCATCCGTTTTTCAATTTTTCGTTATTCCATTAAAGGGCGCAATCCTGGAAAAGGATAAGCGCTCATTTTTCATTTTTTAATCGTTTAATAAATACAATACCTATTAATGCTGCAATAATTAAAGTGAATATTAGTATTCCAGCAGGATTCAACATTGACATACTAACTCCAACTCTCATTAACACCTTTCATTTAAGATAATTCTATAATATACAATTACTATGTTTCTCATAAAATTTATATGTAATTTATAAATTGGCTCAAATTTTTTGAACAGTGATCTTCAACCATAAAGCGCCTTTCTGGAATAAGGAGAGGTGCTTATTTCAATTTAAGCCAATAATTTTAGAAAAACAAGGATGACGGTTATGTTGAAATTAGGAAGATATTGTAAAGTATGTACTATAACGAACAGGCAGGTTCGTTGAAGTTGATTTAATATTAAATAATTGATTCTTATTGGGTGAGGAGTTCATTTTAATGAATAATATTCGAAAATAGAAGCTATATTTTTAGACCGTGATGGAACAATTGGTGGTGATGACACTGTACACTATCCAGGAACATTTGAATTATTTTTTCATTCTCAAGAATTAATAAGCAAATTAAAGAAAGATGGGATTAAAGTATTCTCATTTACCAATCAACCAGGAATATCTGAAGGAAAAGCAACTCCACAAGATTTTATTAACAAACATACCATATTTGGTTTCGATGATACTTTTATTTGTCCACATAGTCACAATGAAGACTGTATTTGTAGAAAGCCTAAAATAGGAATGCTTATCGAAGGTGCAGAAAAATATAAATTAAACCTAGCAGTAACGGCTGCATTTAGTTACATTACACTTTTTCTTTTAAAAGGAATAAAAATGCCTTAATGAATTAAAAATAACAAGAAAATAATTATAATATTCCTTTACAGGTATATTCCTAATGTGGTATATTCTTTTTGAGGAATACGAAAACACATGTTAGAACTCCAAAGTATAAGTTCATTTCTCGAGGAGTGTATGCAAGTTGGGAGGGTTATTGAGACTGAATACATGTTTCAGATTATTACCAAGAGTATAGTTATAATAAAATTCAGCTGTTTTATGGATAGGGGTAGGTTCTATATATGGATACGACAACATTGAGCGCTCTTGCCGAACCCAATCGTTTACAGATTGTTGAACTATTACGAGAAGGTCCCCTTACTGTTGGGGAAATTGCAGAACGTTTACAAATTCGTCAGCCACAAGCATCTAAACACCTCCGTGTTCTTAGTGAGGCCGGAATAGTTAAAGCACAAGCAGATGCGAATCGTCGTATTTACAAATTACGTTCTGAGCCATTTATCCAATTGGACTCATGGCTGGCATCTTATCGTCAAATTTGGGAAGAAAGATTTGACAACTTGGACGATTATTTAAAGGTAATGCAAAAAAAGATGGAAAATAAAAATAGTGAATGATGGAGGATTCATATGGTAGAAATAAATGCGAATAAACAGACCACCGTGGAAGTTAAGGGACCAGAACTAATTGTCAATCGAATTTTTAATGCACCGAGAGAAACTGTCTGGGAAGCGTGGACGGAACCAGAACACGTAGTAAACTGGTGGGGGCCAAAAGGTTTTTCAATAAGGACATCTGAAATTGATATAAGGCCAGGTGGTATCTGGAGATTCATTATGAAAGGACCGGATGGCGTTGATTATCCAAACAAGATCTCCTTTCGTGAAATTGTAAAGCCAGAGCGTCTTGTTTACACATCCAGTGATGATATCGAAGATGATCCAGGGCAATTCCAAACAATAGTTAGTTTTGTCGAGCAGGACAATAAAACAATCCTTACAATGCGATTGATCTTCCCTACTGAAGAAATTCGAGAAAAAGTGGTTAAAGAGTATGGAGCCATTGAAGGAGCAAACCAGACACTTGATCGCCTTGAAGAACAGTTGAGAATAATGGATAAATAATTTACAAGTTTGGCAGGTAAATGTAAATGTCAGGGTAAAAAGGATATTATCATACTTTCAAATTGCTTAAATCCAGACACTTCACAAGTAAAGGATATGGGATATACCGCAGATGGTATTATTAAAAATAATCTTTGGAGGAATTTATATGTCAACTAAAATGATCAAAAAAGTAGTGGATAACGTACTTGTTCTTGAACGTGAGTTTGATTCACCTAAGGAATTATTATTCAAAGCATTTTCGGAGTCAGAACATCTAAAGAAGTGGTGGGGACCGCGTGGTTGGGTTCTTACCGTATGTAACGTTGATTTTAGAGTAGGTGGAATCTGGCATTATTGTATGAAGTGTATTGATGAGAATCAAAGAGATTTTTTTGGATCTGAAGCTTGGGGTAAAGGGGTTTATCAAGAAATCATTCAGGATGAAAAGATCGTTTATATTGACTATTTTTCAGATGCTGAGGGTAATGAAAACGATGACATGCCTTCAACTCACATCACCTTATCATTTGAAGATTATGAAGGAAAGACAAGGCTTATTAATCGTGCAGTATATACTTCTGCAGAAGCACTAAAAACCGTCCTAGATATGGGAATGGAACAAGGAATTACTGAAACTTGGGATCGTCTAGAGGAGCATATTACCTCCATTAAATAATGGTTCATTCAACTAAACCTATACGGAAAAAGGCGATCCACCAATAATGGATTGCTTTTTTTCTGTTTAATTCCTCTAAAATATTTAAAAGTTAGCTTTAGAGATAATTTTCTTGTTCAAGTTTGTAAAGAATTGCACTTAAACTAAAGGCTGCGATTGTTCAAGAAGAATAATCGCTTTTTCTTATTGAGCTAACGGAGCAGTTTTCTTCAACAAGGATAGTGTTTTCATAGTAAAATATTGGTGATTCTTTAAGTGAGAAGAATGCTATTGGAGGGGAAAAAATTCCTAAGTTTGCAATGAAACGATGTTTTGCATTAAGACTATTAGTTTTTATGATTCTCATGGCATTTGTTATTTTTAATGGTTAAAAACAGAGAGTTTTATCACATTGTTGATAACACCTTTATTCTTCATAGGATAGCCTTGGTACAGTTATTTTAGAAAAGAACAAAAGTAAATTTGTTTAGGTCATCGTTTTTGTTTTATAGTTAATGAATAGCTTGCCTTTAATAAGGGTTGCTGCGGCAGCTTGAATGCTCTTTTCGTATCCAAATAAAAGGAAGTAAATTAAAGATCGTTGCTCTTCTATAATAGGTGGAGAAAGCTTTAATATGATATATGCTACAATATTAAAAAAGGTAAACTTTGGAGGGACACCACTGCAATACGACTTATAACGAAATTGAGTTCTTGATATATACCGTCAAGTACATATTAAAACAGTGCTTTAATAAAGGAGTTGTATAAAATGAATGAAAATAAAGGTACAGAAATAAAACGCTCTTTAAAAGCAGAAAACATTCTATCTCAGATCAATAGTAAAACTAAGCTAGGCGACTTACGAAAAATCGCGAAGGACATTAAAAAAGATCACGAACTAGCTATGGAACTATGGTCAACCGAAGAGTTTTTCCCTAGACTATTAGCAATCTTAATTATGGACAAAAAACTTCTTTTACAAGATGTGCTAAATAAGCTTGATAAGGATATACAGACTCATACTTTTGATGAGCGAAATAACTTAATGGATTGGTTAATGGCTAATCAGCTCACCAAAGACAAGAAGACAATTGCATTGATGGAGTCATGGGAAAATAGTCCTTCTGCTCTTCAAAGGCGAGAATTCTGGTATTATCAAGGGCGATTGAGATGGACTGGACAAACACCGTCTGATAACACCGAAGATTTGCTATCTGCATTAGAAGCTAATATTATGCAGGAAGAACCGGAAGTTCAATGGGCTATGAATTTCACCGCAGGCTGGATAGGCGTTTATGATGAAAAGAATCGTGCACGTTGTATTAAACTTGGAGAGAAAACGGGTCTTTACAAAGATGAAATAGTAGCAAAAGGATGTACTCCCAGCTATTTGCCGGAGTTCATTAAGATTGAAGTTAACAAACGACATAATAATTAGTTACCTCTGAAAGATTCATGAGGGTTTGATACAAAGAATAAAGGAATTCAAAGCCTCATATAAAAATTGTAATAGGCTTGGACCGCAAAATAAAAAAACAACACGTTATGGTAGCTAGTTAGTGAAATATGCAAGGAAGATGTAAAGGATTAACCCACTATCTCTTTTTGATCTGTAGGGTGCTTTTCTTTAAGAAGAACAGCTTTCCAGCTGTGCAGTACAACAATACTGTTCAGCAGGAAATTAAAAAAAAGACGATTTCCACAAAAATGGTGATCGTCCTTCTTCAACTAAAGGGTGCGATAGTGAAAAGGCAGAGGAGTATATCCGTTGCCTTTTACTATCCATTTTAAAAATATTTTCTGTAAAAGTCTCTTCTAACGCTTCCACTTAGCTGAGCATAAATTCTTGTTGTATCGCTTTTTTCGTGCCCCAGTAAACTTTGAATAACATCAATGCGAGCTCAGTTGTTCAATAGGTGTGTGGCATAGCTGTGGCGCAGTTGGTGTGGATGAATTTCTTTGTTGGTTCCTGACCGACTGGATATTCGCTTTATGACATACCTCATTTGTCCAATACTCATTCTGTGTGGCTTCCGTTCAGTAACGAATATAGCAGGGTCTTTATCTCTTTATCTTGCCGAAGGTCTAAGTATCGCTTAAGCCATATTTCACACCGTATATTAAAGTAGACCTCCCTTTCCTTATCACCCTTCCCAAGCACAATGGCGGAACGATTTGACCAATTAATACAATTTTTATCAAGAGATACAAAGGTGTTCACTGGATTTTGCCAAGTATTCTTTCACTCGCTCAGTCGTCAATGATTCAATATTCACATCGTTAAAGTATTGGATAAGTAGCTTAGACTGAAGTTTATATGCTTTTAATGTCTGAGGGGAGATCCTTCAATCCTTTTATCGGATTCATATAAATCCCAGGTCTTTGATAATAACAAAATAATCTTCTTCTTCGGTTATATTGGAGGAATTATTGCCTTAATTGTAGAAATGGAAACGTAAGTTATCGAACTATCGGAAGAATAGTTGAATAAGAAATAACAAGGAGTGAGTCGTAATGAGTTTGGCTTCCTACATTGGCTGTAATATAGAAATATCGAGTAATGATGAAGAATTTACAGAGGATTTTTTTTATATTGGCAGATGTTTTGTTGGTGAAGATGAACTGCAAAATGTAAAGAAATATCAATTTACTACACTGTATGTTTATGAAGTGTCTAGTCATTGGGGAATTAACATTTCGAAATATACGACTCCAGAAATCTGTGCCGAATCGGAAAAGAAGCTAATAGAACTATGTGAAATTATGGACAGTTACCTTGAAAAAGGAGATTTTTTTGAATTATATAGTTGTTGGGTAGGAGAAGAAACTGAAAGTCGAGAGGGTGAGATAACCCTCCAAATCAATAACTTTGATATTGACCAGATAGAAATAACTGAAAAAACGTTAGTTAGATTTGAAAAATGAAATTTTCTTATTTAACTACTAACGGGTAGCTTTACTTCAAAAAGAAGTTGGCCCTTTATGTAATTCCTCTAACGGGAGGTTAGTAAACAATAATTGTAAATGGTAATATAAAAAAGGGGGATAAACTTGACTTTTTTAAAACCATTAGATGTAATGATTCTTTTATCTTTTACATTACTATTTATTTATGACTATTTTCCTTATACTCTTCTTGCGTACAAGATTCCAAAAGAAGTTGTGATTCTGGTGTTTGTTGGATTATTTCTGTTTAGTTTCTTTTTTAAAAGATACAGAGACACAGATGGTGAAATGGTATTAAAATGGCAAATAGTCTCGACTGTCTATATCCTTTTCCTAATGGTGTTGTTAACTGCTTTAGGAGGGAAATCCGTTTCTGGAATATCATTTGATAATGGTTTCTTATGGATTGTATTCCTTTTTTCATTATTTGAAATGTATTTCAAATGGAAAAAAATAAAACGGTCAAAAACTGTGATTAGTGAAGAAACACACTTAACCTAACGGGGACGTTTCTATAATAGTAAACTCGTTTTTTTTATTACACTCACGAAGCAGGATTCTTGAAAAAGGAATTTCAAATCTCTTTGTAGAATAGGATTAAATGTGACAGAGTTTAGTTTAGTTGAGAAGAGAAAGGTGAGATGAGAATGGGACAAATAAAAATTTATGGAATTAAGGATAGATTAAATCCGATTAAAGAAACACTATCAAACGTTATTCATTCGTGTATGGTGGAAGCACTTGAATTTCCTTCGGATAAGAAATTTCATCGTTTTTTCCAAATGGACAAAGAAGATTTTTATTTTGCAAATGGAAGAACTGAAGCTTACACTGTTATTGAGATTAGTATGTTCGAAGGTCGAACGGTAGAAGTTAAAAAACAATTATTAAAGTTACTTTTTGAACGTATAAATAGTGAATTGAATATATCTCCTCAAGATGTTGAAATTACAATTTTTGAAACACCAAAACATAACTGGGGAATAAGAGGATTATCTGGAGATGAGTTAGCACTGAATTATAAAGTAAATATATGAGTAAAAGGGTGGTCAATTAGTGATTGCCTTTTTATTCAAGTAACGGGTGCAAGAGTTTAAGACCGATAGCTGCTACGGCAGCTTTTTTTGTCCACTAACGGAGCAGTTTTCTTCGATAACTGATCGTTTTTTCTATAGAAACAAGTTAATAAAAGAAGAACAAGAAGTAAAGATTTTTCTCCTTAGCCCATTTTTTAAACTTCTCCATTACTACAATATTGGCAGGACCATATCAGCCAACTCGTCGCATATAAGCAATACGATAGTTTGGAAATGTTTGGACTTTAAATTTCATTATTTTTTCTTCCTTTCTTATCTTATTTTGTTTGATACATTTCGAATGTAGCACGCTTTAAAAATTTATACATTTTAATTTTTAAAATTTATTAAAATTAAATGAATTATGGATGGTTCTTATTAAACTAACGGGTGCGATTGTTCAAGAAGAATAATCGCTTTTTTCTTATTCGACTAATTTGGCAGATAAGTTTAACAAGGACTGTTTGAGTTTCACATGGAGAGCGGTAATATTTGGTATAATCGAATTGGTGGTGAGGAAAAATGGAACCTAAATGGCTAGATTGGGCAAAACAGCTGCAAGCAATTTCACAGGCGGGATTAACTTATTCTAAAGATGTTTATGACTTGGAAAGATTTGAATTAATAAGAAATATAAGCGTTGAAATATTGTCGCAACATACAGATATGGATAAGACAGTTATAAGGGATTTGTTTGCAAATGAAACTGGTTATGGAACACCTAAAGTAGATATTAGGGCTGCTGTATTTAAGGATAATAAAATATTAATGGTCAGAGAAAAAACAGATGGTGATTGGTCGTTACCAGGCGGTTGGGCTGACATAGGACTAACTCCGAGTGAAGTTGCGGTCAAAGAAGTAAAAGAAGAATCAGGGTTTGATGTGAAAGCAATCAAATTATTAGGTGTACTTGATAAGAAGTGCCACCCACATCCTCCTTCTCCTTATCACGTTTATAAAATGTTTATCCAATGCGAAATAATTGGTGGACAACCAAAAAAAGGAATAGAAACGAGTGCAGTCGAGTTCTTTAATGAAAATGAACTACCACTGTTATCAATAGCAAGAAATACAGAATCGCAAATTCAATTGGCTTTTAAACATTTACATAACCCACAAGAACCTGTATATTTTGATTGATTTCTTAAATAGAGTCCATTTATTTCTTCAATTAACTAATTTGTGCTTTGTTTCAATAAGGAGCAAGGCATTTTTCTTCTTCGACTAGGTAAGCAGGTTTGTTTATGAAGAATAAATCAAAATATAGAAATATTATAGTTTAAAATGGATAATTTAATTTATTTGGTGGGATTTTATGAAACGTGATAATAAGGATAAAGAGAAAAGCAAAATAAAAACCGATGATGGTTGGAATAGAGCCTTTTATGGAAGTCCAACAATTGGTGGTTTTATTGTTATCGGAATAATAATCGCTTTTATTGTTTATGACGTCTCATTCAACTAAAGGGTGCTTTTCTTTAAGTAGGAGTGGCACTTCTTTTTTATTGAATTATAGAAGCAGGTTAATGGAACAATAAGGTGATTTCACATTATTAATAGAAAAGTAATTACAACACTATTTATTAAAGGGAAGTCTTATGAATATTATTGATTGGTTTAATAGTTAGTCTTAACTGCGAAATTTTTAAAATACTTATTCCTTGTGTCTCTAGATATTATGTCTAAAAGGAGAATTGTTAATTGCATTTTTTTGTGGAATATATGGAATCGACGTAAACTACAATTTCGGGGAGATTCAATAGTGGTTTATTATCGTAATGTTAAGAGGGTGAATGCGTTACTATAACACATGCGAGGTAGACTAGGATCTCCCCCTTTATTGAATCCTTTGTTGCCAGATTTAACGGAAAATGGATTATTGTGCTACCTAGTGTTTTCTATTGTTGATTTCCTCAACTATTAAATACAAAAGGTCTTCTAAGCTTTTTGATTCTTTACAAAAAAGATAACAATGCAACCTTTCTTGCATAACAGTCAACTCAAAGTCTGAGAAGCTTTTTAATATGTCTTTTACATCCATGTTCTCACCCCCTCTCATGGGGGAGACTATAAAATATTACTATATAAGTTTAAATTTGGTAATTAAGAGACATGGAAAAATGAGTAATTTCAAAACTTTACGATTAATCACATTAAATGGGGGACTAGGGGCTAGTTAAGGTTAGTTAATTATTACATTAGATCGTAGTTCGCATATTATCTGTAGGCAAATCTTATATTGTTGGATTTGAAAATAACAATAGATAAGCGTTTATTAAATTGCAAAATAGAAAAAGAGTTTGATATGTTACCTGTAATCACAGCGAAATTAACAGGTTCAGGTTAGTGGAAGAAGGATTAAGGTTCCCAATGATAAATTATAAATAAAAGGATATAGGAGGATTTAATAATGAATAAGGAAAAACAATTAATTATTCTTTAGGCGGTTTAATAAAATATATAGATAACTTAACGAGATTATTTAAATATAATTTTGTAATTTGCCCAATAGCTTTAATTAGTTTTTTTATGTCCTTATAAATCTACACTCTTTTGTTATTGAACAGTTTAGCGAAAGAAGGAATAAGTATTTTGCATAACGAATTATGAATAAGTAGTGATAGAAGATTCGAAAGGTGAAATTAATTAACGGAGGACAGAAATAATTGGAACCGATGAACCGATCTTCAATTGGAAGTGAGAGAATGAAAATGAGCATTCTGTTGGTCGAGGATGACAGAGAAATAAGTTATTTGGTAACAAGTCAATTGGAAAGGGAGAATTTTAGAGTATTCAATGCTTTTGATGGGGAAGAGGCTCTAGCTGTTTTTGAGAAAGAAGAAATCAATCTTGTCTTGCTTGATTTAATGCTTCCTAAGCTAAATGGGATGGATTTTTTAAAGCGGATAAGAGAAACGAGCTTAATTCCTATATTGATCATTTCGGCTAAAGTGAGCGATATTGATAAAGCATTAGGGCTTGGTTTTGGAGCAGACGATTATATTAGCAAACCATTTTCCATGATCGAACTTACAGCCAGAGTAAATGCGGCTATTCGGAGGGCAACACAATATCAACCTTCGGAGAGTCCATCTGTCCCAGATACACTCCAATATAAAGATCTAACTCTTCATTTACATACATTTTCTGCACAAATTAAGGGTAACTTCATCAAGCTGACATCCAAGGAATTTCATGTGTTAAAACTATTTATGACCAATCCAAACAGAGTTTTTACAAAAGAGCAAATCTACCAGTTAATTTGGGAAGATGACTATTACGGAAATGAAAATGTGATTAACGTACATATAAGAAGACTTCGTGAAAAAGTTGAAGAGGACCCGTCAAATCCAAAATATATTCAAACCATTTGGGGTATCGGATATAAATTGGGGGAGTAGGCTATGAGTCAAGTATTAATTGTTATTGTTATTGTTTTACTTATTTTAAATGGACTGCAATTTTTGTCTCGAAGGAAAGTAAATAGAGAATTAAATGAAATTCACAATAAATTGGCCAATATTATCGAGCATGGGACTTCCGAAAAATTGTTATTCCAAACAGCTCACCTTACAATTCAGCGGTTTCTTATTCAAATTAACAGACTATTAGATTATAATCAAAGAGTTATGGCAGATTATGCAAGAACAAAACTTAGCTTAAAGAAAATGCTATCTAATATGTCACATGATTTGAAAACTCCTCTAACCGTTATTTTAGGATATGTTGAAAAAGTGCAGTTAGATGAGAATATGACGGAGAAAGAGCGTAATGAGACCATTCTTCGACTACATCAGAAGATGTTAAGCGTAATCGCTTTATTAAATCAATTTTTCGATCTTGCTAAAATAGATTCGGTTGATTATTCAATTCCATTAAGTAGGATAGAAATAAATGAAATTTGCCGGAAAAATGTTTTGGAATTTTATGACTTACTTCAATTAAAAGGTATTGAGGTTGTAATCTCTATTCCCCAACAGCCTTATTACATCCTTGGAAACGAAGAAGCGCTAAATCGAATATTGAATAATTTAATCTCTAACTCCATTCGGTACGGAAGTAATGGAGGGATATTGGGTTTAACACTTCGAGAAGAAGGAGAAAATATCGCAATCGATATATGGGATAAAGGAAAGGGAATTGCCGAGTCGGATCAAGACCGTGTGTTTGAAAGGTTATATACGTTAGACGATGCGAGAAATCCTGAATTTCAAGGGAGCGGTTTAGGACTGAGCATTACGAAGAGACTCACAGAGGCTTTGAAGGGTTCTATTCATTTGAAGAGTAAGCCTTTCGAAAAAACAGTCTTTACCTGTGTTTTTAAACGAATTACATACTAATACTTTTTGCAAGAGGGGAATCCCATAGGGAACAGCCTCTCTTTTTTTAAAAACGTAAGAAACATGTAAGAAATAAGAAAGAAAAAAGATAAATTCGTTGTCTATGATAGAAGAAACAGTAAAAGGAGGACCAAATCATGGATTACGTAGTTCAAACGATTGGTTTGACGAAAAAAGTAAAGAAGAAGGAAATAATATCCGATATAGATCTTCATATTAAAAAAGGGGAAATTTACGGATTCCTTGGGCAGAACGGGGCTGGTAAAACCACGATCATGAAAATGTTAACTGGCTTGACGAATCCTACTAGGGGAGAAATCGTGTTATTTGGCCAAAGTCTTTCCGAGAGATCAAAGCACGTTTTAAAAAGAGTCGGAAGTATTATTGAATATCCAATTTTTTTCGAGCATTTAACAGCTATGGAGAACCTTAAATTGCATTGTGAATACCTTGGATTTTATGATAATAAAGGAATTCAATATGCTTTGGATATGGTTCATTTAAAAGGGATAGAGGACAAAATTGTGAAGGATTTTTCACTCGGAATGAAGCAACGACTTGGGCTAGCTCGAGCCATTATTACAAAACCAGAACTTATTATTTTAGATGAACCTACAAATGGACTCGACCCAATTGGGATAAAGGATATACGAGATTTAATTCAGATGCTTAACAAAGAGTACCGTATTACCTTTCTCCTTTCCAGTCATATTTTAGGTGAAATGGAACAGGTTGTAAACAGGATTGGAGTTATTCATCAAGGAAGGCTCTTAAATGAAGTTACTTTGGCAGATATTCGAAAGCAAAAAACAGATTATATTGAACTCGTATCAGCCGATGTAGAAAGGGCCATTTATTTACTTGAACATGAGTTGCAAATTACCAATATGAAAATAATTCAAGGAAACAGAATTCGAATTTATGATTTGAGGCATTCCCAGAGCACAATTTCCAAAATGCTTATCCTTCATGATATTGAAATTGAAGAAATTCAAAAACATACAAGTTCTTTAGAGGATTATTTCTATGCTCTAGTTAATGGAGGTGGAAAAGTTGGCTAAGTTGATGAAGCTGGAGTGGAGGAAATTAAGACAAAAGTCTGTTATGAGTGAATTAATCGTTTATTGGCTGATTCTTATGTTTTTGCCTGTGTTTTTTATAAAAATGATAAGTGCTGATTTTGGTCAGAGCATTGATGCATTATTTGCTCTAATCCTTTCGGTTCAAGTGGGATTTGTTCTATTCGGAGCTTCTCTCATCAATCAGGTTTTTATCGAAGAATTTAAGAATAAGACCATTTCTCTTTCCTACAGCTATCCAATCAATCGAAGAAAGCTGTTTTGGGTAAAGGTCCTATTCATCGCATTTTTAGTCTTTATAGCAACACTTGTCTCTTTTGGTTTGACGGTAGCGACAACCCTGTTGATTGATCAAATGTTTCCTTTTATAAATGTAACGGTGGAAGTTTCGGATACCGTGGGATTTGTTGGTGATATGATTGTTCGCTCAATTCTTGTTACTCTCATTAGTTTTATTCCGCTTTTTTACTTCGCTATTTGGAAAAGGGCAGTCGTACAAACCGTTATATGTGCTATTTTAGCCATGCAGCTTCCGAATTTTTCAACAGTCTTCAATCTTAGTCAGGATCTTGTGATAGCAGTACTTTCTGTATTGGGTGCAATTAGTATTTACTTTTCTATTAAATATGCTGAAAAATTGGGAGAAATTTAATCTGAGTAAACAGGTATTTATTCTTGATATAACCCTAATTCAAAAAAGGAACTTCAGGAAGTTTTAATTAGATTTTGTGAAGGATTGCACTTAAAATAACGGTTGCGTTAGTTGAATAATATTGTGGTTTGATCTTCAACAAACAAGCGCGATTGTTGAAAATCTAGTTTCACATTCTTACTATAAAAAACAAGTTGAACGATAGGCCAGTTGGATATATTATTAAACAGATTTAAAAACAGAGAGGGAGAAAACTCCCTATTATTATTAAAGGTTCAACTCCGTGTAAAATATCTATTAACACAACTAAATCTGATAAGATAAAACGTCTTAAATCCTTGGTCCGTGGACTAATATTTGAAGAGTTGCATAAGAAATTTCGCTTTAACATCTCGTTAATTTTGCAACCGTTAATCTTCGTCTGTGTGCCGATTACGGTGATGGCATTGGCGTCAATATTCTTTAGTGAGCCAGTTGCAATAACGATAGATTATTTTATATTACTCTTCACTTTTGGAATTGCAGCTATATAGAAAGTATACAGGAACAATATGGATGAGTATTATCTTCCATATTGTTTATCTTAAAGTGGCTAGATATATTTCCATGGGTGGCATGTATGACCCAGATTTCGCACTCTTAGAGTTTGATGAGACATTTGGAGGATTCATGACGCTATACTTGTCATTTCTGTTTATTATGGTATTTAGTGTGGTGGTGTTGTCAGTTTTATTATTAATTGATAAAAAATAAGGTATAAAAACTAAACATCTATTTCCAGTCATTTATTCACATTAAAAGTTTCAAAATACTAAATTTGACAAGGATGATAAGAAATATTGAATAATATCGATAAAAGAAATCGTTTAGGTGACGAACCTTTTAAATATCGAGTGACAAAAGATAATACAGTCTTTTTGGATTATCATGGTAGACAGGTAAAAATCTTAAAAGGAACAGAAGCAGAGAAATTTCTAAAGAGAATTAGAGTTGCGGATAATACAACGGAAGCACAATTAATAATGGCGAAGATAACTGGAAATTTCAAGAGGGGTAATGAACGAAAAACCGGAGGAAACCGATAATTAATTGGATTAGATTCAAGATACTATAACTTTCCGAATACAAGAAAGTAATATTAATGCGTTTTGATGCTCCAAAAGTAGAATTGACCAAGTTAAAATTAAGTAAGATACTTTTTTCATAAAAAACGTTGCGATGCTCTAAGGAGCATCGCATTTTGTTTTTGTGTTCAGACGTTTGTGAAGAAATGCACTTAAACTAAAGGGGTCGATCGTTCAAGAAAAATGATCGTGTTTTTCTTGTTTATTGTGCTAAAGTGCACCTATAGTTGAAGAAGAAACTGGTTATTTATGGTATGAAAGAGGTGCTATCAAGGGAGGAGAAATCACTTAAATGATAAGAAAGCCATCTATTATTGGATTAATTGCAGCAATATTATCAATTGCTTTATGGTTAATATTAAATTTTATTAATCCATACTTAAATGAAGCTAACATCGATATCAATTTAATCACTTTATTTATGCTAGTTTTTCCTACTTTTACAGCAATAATTTCCTTTTTTACATCAAGACAATTATTAATGTTAATTGCTTTCATATGGTCTTTACCATTAAGTATAAGAGAAATTATTAAGGAAGTTCTTAGCGAAAATAAAAATCTAAAAATTGTACTGGATATTCATAGAGGAAGTAGAGAACGTGACAAAACAACTATTGATATTAATGGTGAAAGTGTTTCTCGGGTATTTTTCGCGGTTTCACCTATTAGCAGAAAATATGAAGAAAATAGATTTATAGCACAACTATTTCATAATAAATTAGAAGAAAAGTACCCAGGGATTTCAAGTCGCATTTATACAACAGGTGAAGAAACAAAAAACACCTATAATCAAGATTTATTCGGAAATTCGCTTTTATTAGAAATAGGTGGCCCAGAAAATACCTTAGAAGAGGAATATAGAAGTGTTGAGATATTATCTGAGGTTATCGAGGATGTTTTAGATGAAATTGAGTAAGAGAAATGAAATAAAATAGGACAATATAATGCAATTTTAGTTCATCAATTAACGGATTTAATTGAACAAGCAGCACAAAGGGATCTTCGATTGAAGATACTTTTTTCATGCCGATAAAATAGCTGGATCTTGTTCAGCGATTAGATCATTGTTGAATAACATTGTGTGTGAATTTTTAAAAATTAGGAAAAGGTTGTGAAGAAATATTTAAGGATTAGTCATAGATTGATCTCCTTTCACTCTGAACATCGATTTACCCTGAAAAATGTTTGAACGCTTTCGGGAAAACTATAGTATAGTTGTTGGTTCAAAATCTGTTGACTTAATTAATTAATGCATGGTCGTATTATCCTGACCAAGCACCCAGTCGTGATAATACGACAATTTGTATCTCTCATTCAGATGAGTTAAACCAAGGTTATATAGAATTAGTGGATTTATGTGTTAATGCCCGACATCAGGTATCAATTGCTTCTCACGATGAAACTATATATAAACAGATTATAGAGCCTGGTTATTTACTTAATCCGATGTGAAGCAGAAATGTTATACGGAATTCGTCCTGAACTTTGTAAACAACTCAAAGAGAAGGGGATACCTGTTCGGATTTATTTACTCTATGGTATTGAACAGAAACTTTTTAGGAACTTTTTTCCACCTTGGTCGTAAATATAGTTATATATTCTTCTAGGATGTCATTTTAATACAATAAAATTAATAGAAAATTTATGCTCAAAAAGGAAGTAGTCCATATTTCTTTTAAACTAACTGGGGAAGATTATTTCTAATAAGTAGCCTCAAAGGTGTTTGATATTTGGTGTAAAACAAAGTTAAGGGGGCGGTTAAATTGAAAAAAATGCTCACAGTATTATTCGCAATGATAGTTTTAACAGCTTGTTCAGATGAAGAAGAACAATATGACTATACATTTAGTGGAGAAGGTGAATATTGGGAAGCTGAATATACTTTTAGTGGAACAGAAATCTGGAAAGAAAAAGATGGAAGAACAGCATACTCTAACGAAAATACTGATGAATTAGTATTAACATATAAAGGTTCTTTAAAAGAGCTTTCTTCGGTGAAATATCTTGAATTTTCTTTTGAAACATCTGTTGGAAGTGGTAGTAGTACAAGGGAATTCGATGAACCGCCCACAAAAGTTACATATAAGAATATGGGAAGAACGGTAAACGGAGCAAAAGTAAGGGACGATGAAGTAGTTAAAGTTAATGTTAAGTGGAATGACTATGAAGAGTCATTTGAATTGCATAATCTAAGTAAGTAATCTTATTGTACTTTCTTTATTCAAGTATCGCAGGGATTGATTAATAAAAGAGACAAGAAAGATTTAATGAGAAATGAGGTGCTACTATATGATAAGTGCTTCTACATGGTTTGACCCATTTGTTTTGGAAGTGCTCGAAATACCAATTGCTATCATTTTGGGAACCATTTAAGCGTAGATTACCAAAAGTATGGATAGGACCTTTAATCCATATAATAGTATCTCTTTTCTTTTATTTGTGGATTTGGCAATTTTTTATTCATCTGATTCATCACATTTTTTTGCTATACATATGAATCACTTAGAATCTTACATAATAGAAATATTTTTTATTGGAATTACTTGGGTATTATCATGGAGCTTGATAAAAGTCAGAAAGAAGATATAGAACTAACGAGCAGGTAGTTTGAAGAGAGTTCCTTATTATTTTAAACGGTGCTTTGCTAATTTCAACTGGTAAGTTGTTTATTTAATATAGTAAGTAAAAACGCTCAGAATAAATCTGAGCGTTGACGTAATAATATATTAACATAATTTACGTAAACCACCTTTTAGTTCAAAATGAGTGAATTTATTTAACTTCCACAATAATATTTCCAAACAGTTCTTTATCAACATAAGCATCTAATTCCCAGATGCCAGCAGTAGGAAATTCCATTGAACTTGGAGTATGAGCATCAATACCATTTAACTCTGAACCTAAAACTTTATCATCAAAAATAACTATTTCTTGTTTTGTATCTGTATTCGTACCAATTACTTTAAATGGTTTACCACTTAAATTTTCTCCCCATAAATACCACATATATTTATTAGGTTGATTTGCTACAATTGGCATTATTTCAATAGTTTCATCATCTGACCTCGAAGCGATTTGAAAAGCTAATTTCTCTTTTTCTCCCACTAAAATATATTCACCCTTTTTTCCTTCCTCCTCAAACGTAACAGGAATTGAAAAAGTAGAACTCACTTCTGTTTTTGAATTTTCTTCTTTAATGGTTTTATTAGATGAGCAAGCTGATAAAACCACTAACATTAAAACAGCTAACATCAAATATTTACTTTTTCTAAACATAGTAACCTCCCGTAAGTATAAGATTCCAACTCCCTTTTCTAAAAAATAAGTTCGCTTCGCATTAAATCAACACCTTAAATTGTTCAATTAAAGTGTAAGCAAATTCAAGATCCAGCTGCCAGTTTTGGAGGCTTTTTTCTGATGGTGCAGGTATAGTTCGCAAAAGGACATTAAAGAATGTCTTGGGGATTCATTCTAAAATTTGTCTCTACCTGTGAGAAAATAAAATGCGTGATAGTATGTGCATATGGATTAACATCCTCGATAAATTTCTCTGCATTAGCAAAAGTATCGAATTGCATTTTAAGCATATAACAGGCATTTCCTGCAATCCGATAACAAAATTCCACATTTGGAAATCCCTCAATAAACTTCTTAAAAGAGTTATAGTCCCCGTTTTTAATTGTGGCTTCTATTATACATTGGATTGGGAACCCTAATTTCTCATAATCGACTTCCAATGTGTACCTTTTGATTATTCCAAATGATTCCATTCTCCTTACGCGTTCTGTTACAGATGGAGAAGATAAATTAATTCTTCTTCCTAACTCACTCATCGATAATCTACTATTTTTTCTTAATTCATCTATTATTTTCTTATCGATTGAATCAACTTTCATTTTTTTAAGATATTCTCCTTTTTTCGTTTAATTATTAAAAAGTCAAGGTTAATTTAGTTTGGATTTTAATGTGATTTAACTAAATGATTCGATATCATACATATTACAAGGAGGTATTATTTATGGCAAGAATTATTGAATCTAAGAATGGGGAGACCCCTTTTCAAAAACTGTTAGGTCATAGCAGAGAGATATTGACTTGTTGGAATCAACTGGGTAGCGAGTTAGAAAAGGATGGGAGCCTTTCTGCTTATTTAAAAGAACAAGTAAGAAGAACATTAGCACAAAAAAACGGTTGTGAGTATTGTAAAGCAAAAGGAAAACCTGATCCAAAGTTATTTGATGAAAAAATATCTATTGCTGTAGGTTTTGCAGAGGTTTTTTTAAAGCAAAAAGGGGAAATATCAGATGCTCAATTTAAAGTGTTGAAAAAGTATTTCTCTGATGTTGAGATTAGTGAGCTTTGTGCTTTTATTACATTTACAACGGCTTCACAGTATTTTGGTGCCATAATGAAATTGGAACCTGTTGGTTCATAACTACATGATGTTGTATTGAAGGAGTACTTATTAAACAATAAGCATTTAGGAAAACTGTTTTATATGTTAAGTAAAAACCTTTATCTTTTTGATGCTCTGTAGCCTGCTGCTTCAGCTTCTTCTTCTGAACAAAACATTATTCCAGCTTTGCTCAGAAGAGAAAGCCCCACCTGGGACATGATATATACCAATTCGGTTTTCTTTGATATTACATGATGAATTTGAAGTTGTTTCATTTGTTGGTTCTTCCGATTGTTGAACAGGTTCAGCTGTCAGCATTAAACATCTTTTGAACCAATTTCTGATCCATTCATATCGTTTGACGGTTTTGTTTCCGTATTCTTCATGTTTAGTTGTTGACTCAGGAGTATTTATACCAATCAACCGGTGAGGATAATAGGACTATCCAGGGCATCATCTTCATTCACTGAAGACCATTTAATTAATTTTTATTCTGTTCCCGGTCCAGGTCCGTTAGAGTTCATTCGATTTTGTGTTGTAATTTCCCCTAACTTTTCTGCTTGATTATTTTCATCAGGTGGAATCATTCCAGATTTTTTTTCAAAATAAACAGCAATTCCACCTATTATAACCACAGGTATCAACATGTATATCCAAATCATACTAGAACCTCCATGAATAAAATATAATTAAATTATCATATGATTTATTTAACTTTTTTTACAATTGTTACTTAGATTAAATTTCCACGTTGTACTATAAAAATAGCGGTTTCCTAAATATTAACATAAGAGGAAGTTTATTTGGTCTGTTTTCAGATTCATTTTTTCCGGGGTTGCAAAATGTCTCGTTCGGTGCTGCTAATTGCAGCTTAAGGGTGAACAATACTTAATACTTTGTATCTTTAACAATGATTGCTGGGACAGAATTTTCAACTACTAATGAGCAGGATTGTTTAAGATGTTTAATACTTCCTTCATGTATAAAGATGAGTTAAAATGAATAATTATTACAAGAGGAGAGGGGAAACATGGAAATAAATTCTGCAATATCTTCTGATGCATCAGTAATTCACGATTTAATGATAAAGGCTTTTATGGAATATAAAGATGAAATACCTCCATCAAGTGCCTTAGAAGAAACGGTCCAGTCGGTTTCAAATGCTTTAAAAAAAGGGGAAAAAGCATTAATTGCTTTTGAAGAAAATAATCCAGTTGGTATGGTGCGATTTCAATTAAAAGACAAGAGTTTATATTTTTATCGTTTGTCAGTTATTCCTGAAAAACAAGGAAAAGGTATTGCAAAAAAGATATTAAAATCTTTAGAGGACTATGCAAATAAAGTTGATATCAATACTTTAATATGTAAAGTCCGTATGACTGTACCTAAGAATATACAGCTATATAGTTCCATTGGTTATGATGTTTATGATGAAGAAGTTATTCATAAACCAAACGGTATGAATATTAAAGTTGTTTCTATGAAAAAACTACTTTAACTAATTAAAGGTTGTGATTGTTTAAGAAGAATAATTTCTTTTTCTTATTGATCGGTCAGTTTAGTTAAAGAGGGAAACTTACCTTTTTCTAACGAAAATTATATAAGTACTCAAAATAAGGGAGATGATGTATAAAAATGTGTGGGAAGATGAGATTTAATTGAACAATTAATTCCTTATGTCATCTTATTTGGAGCTACGTGTTCCGGCTTGGTTGCTGGAGTGTTCTTCACATTTTCTTCATTTGATATGAAAGCACTTGCTCTGCTTCCGAATGAGGAGGGAGATGCTGCGATGCAGTCAATTAATGTAGTGGTACTAATCCGATCTTTTTTACCTCTATTTTTGGGAACAGCCTTAGTTACTATACTACTTATCACCCATTCTATTATTAATTGGTAAAGTGCAAATACCATTCTTTTATTTACTGGAAGTTTGCTTTATTTTGTTGGCAGCTTTCTAGTCAAGGTTTTATGCAATGTTCCTCTAAATGATGCCTTAGCTCGTGTAGATAGTAAAGAAGGAGAAAGTTTAACTTTATGGAAAGATTATCTGTCAAAATGGATGTTATGGAACCACATTCGAACATTAGCAAGTTTTGCAGCAATGGTATTATTTATTCTAGCGCTGTAATAAACTAACATATAGCATTAATCTAAAAAGGATTAGTGCTCTTTTTTGTTTGAACTAAAGGTCAGGATTGTTTAATAAGCAATATAGTCGGATATTGAAACATTTATTTGATAAATCCGTATAATTATTTAGGTCTTATAAAGTGGGGGTGTCATTTTGAAAACCAACGTTCAAACGTCTCAAAACGTTGAAATTGTAACTAAAAAAGACGTAAGTATGAGAAAATTACTAAATATAATAGGTATGTTCATTTTTGGTGGATTAGCTTTATCTAATGTCACAACTCCAAATTCTTCGAGTGAAGACACCATAGAATTTTTGCTATTTATTGTTGGAAGTGCAATTATCTATTACTTTTTAGTGAACATCTATTTCATAGGACAGATAGGTAGAAAGATTGTTTTTACGATTCTTATTCTTCTAGGTTGTTTTAGCATTTATATGGCTTGGTATCTTGCAACTAATTCAACACCACACTAATAACGAAATTGAATTATATATATTGTTCAAGAAAACGGGTAGCTTTGCTTCAAGGAAGGAGAAGTACCTTTTTTGTAGAATAAGGTTAATTCAATAACAATAGAATTATCAATGTAACAATTCTTTCTAGGAGGTCATAATGGAGTTTTATCAATTTAACAAAGACTGCGGTTATAAGATTTCAAAATTCAATTCGAATTTTATAATGTCCCGTATTATTCAAACAAATAAGAAAACTAACATTGGATGTATGCACTTATACAGAAATGGTATCGTAGGATATCATCAAGCAGTAGTGCCTCAACTTCTTTTAATTATGAACGGAGAGGGTTATGTCCGTAATGAAAAAGACCAATATATTAAAATTGAGTCTGGTGATGCTGTCTTTTGGGAAAAAGATGAGTGGCACGAAACAAAGACCGATGCAGGACTAACTGCTATTGTCATCGAAAGTGAAGAATTGACTCCTGCAACATTTATGCCGTTAAAGAAATAGGTTGTTATGAAACTGACGAGTAGCTTGAGTTAAAGATCAATGCCTGTCATTTGGGCAGGTTAGCTGAAGAAGAGCGCCAATTAATTTAGATAGTCGGGGGAGATTCGAATGAAACAAAATATTTATGATAATGATATTTTCTTCAAAAGTTATAGCTCTTTGCGAAAGACAGGAGTAACCTTTAACGATTTTGTTGAACAGCCAGCAATTAAATCAGCTATCTCAAGCTTTAACGGGAAGACAGTATTGGACTTGGGATGTGGTAATGGTCAGTTTTCTAAGTACTGTGCAGATAATGGTGCGTTAAAGGTTACAGCAGTAGACATTTCAATGAATATGATTGAACTAGCAAAAAATGAAAACAAACACGATAATATAGAATACATTTGTACACCGATAGAAGACTTGGAAATTAAAAATCAGAAATTTGATCTAATAATAAGCTCTCTTATGACTCATTATATAGAAGATTACACTAAATTAATTGAAAAAGTTGTGAGCTTATTAAATACAAACGGGGAGTTTATTTTCTCAACAGAACATCCTATTGTTACAGCTCGAAAAGAAATGAATAATTGGATTAAAGATAAGGACGGGAATAACTTACATTGGGGATTAGATAATTATCAAGAAGAAGGAAAGAGAGAGGAACATTGGTATATTGATGGTGTGGTTAAATACCATAGGACTATTTCGACTTTCATTAATACGCTTATCAATAGCGGACTTGTGTTAGAAAAGATTATTGAACCACAAGCTATTCCTATTGGATTGGAAAAAATGCCGCAATTAGTTAATGAGGAAAGGAGACCATCCATTATAGTTATTAAGGCAAGAAAATGATTGTTTTATTTGTGATTTCTTTCTATCAATATCACAAGTCAATTTAGTAGATTGTGAATTAATGTACTTGAAAACGAAAAGGTGCTTTACTTCAATATGAAGTAGAGCATTTTTTTATTGTACTACGGGGCTGGTTAGTTTAATAAGAAACAATGATTAATAAAGGTTTTTGCTTTTTAATAACGAAATATACAGTTACTAGAAATTCGTTGTAAGAGGTGGTATAAATGGAAGAATTAATGAGGTTAAATCCATTCGATGCAGCATATCAGTTTATTTTAAAGCATTTTCCTTACTGTCAAGGCGCTTTATTGGCTGGAAGTGTTGTTAGAGGTGAGGAAACAGATACCTCGGACCTTGATATTGTCGTATTTGATGAAAGGATAAACTCATCTTACAGAGAATCATTAATAGACTTTGGGTGGGCAATAGAGATTTTCGTTCATAATTTAACTTCCTACAAACAATTTTTCGAAATGGACTATAAAAATGCTAAGCCTTCTATGCAAAGAATGGTATTAGAAGGGATTATATTAAAAGATGAAGGAATTATAGATTCTATAAAAGAAGAAGCAAAAGAGATATTGGATAAGGGTCCTGAAAAATGGACAGAAGAAATAATTACGACAAAACGATATTTTATAACTGATGTACTGGATGATTTTATAGGTTGTAATAATCGAGCTGAAGCGATATTTATAGCTAATACATTAGCTGAACTAATTCAGGAATTTGAATTAAGGACCAATGGGCGTTGGATAGGTTCTTCAAAATGGATTATTCGGTCTTTGAAGCAATATGATGAAAACTTCACCGAACAATTCGTTGAAGCCTTTGATGATTTTTATAAAACGGGTAATAAAACCAAAGTAGTTCATTTAAGTGAGATGGTTTTAGAACCATATGGTGGGCGACTATTTGAAGGTTTTTCGTTAGGAAAGGAAACACCTTAACCCAAAAACATCTTATTAAGCTAAAGAGTGCGATACTTCAATAACGGAGTATCATTTACCAGATAATAGGAATCCTCATTATACTTTAACTATTAAACTTGGACATAGTTCGTTAGTAAAAACTATTGAATTTTGTTTAAGTAAGTTTACACCAGTAGTTGTAAAAAACAAAATTGCTGTTGTGAAAATGGAATTTTAAATGGCGAATGTGTGAGTAGTAGAACAATTTATGGGAAGGAAATATATTAAATTGCATCCTTTCTTATTTAACTAACTGATGGCGGTTGTTCAAGAAGAAGATTTCTAACTTTTAATATATTTAGGTAAGTGGTGTTTAATGTGTATGTTATTTTGGAATGGCATGCACACATTTTGTTGTTTTATCTGAATTTGCCCTTACCAAACTTGGCCATTTTGCATTTCCTATTAATATATTAACTAATAAAGGGGGGAAATAAAAATGCCATGTGTTCGTTCGGATTTATTTCAACCAGTTTGTTTAACAATTATCTACAACGTTTCCACTGGTGCACTTATCTCGTCAACTGTTGAGTGTGGAGAGTGTGATTTTGAAGCGGATTTCGATTTTGAAACTAAAAACCTAGAACTTAGAGTACCATTCATTGTTCAAGGTATTCTTACAATTAATGATAATTTTCAAGCAAGTTGTGTTACAAAGAATATAGCTCTTGCTTAATAACAGATATTTTTAAGGGGGAGGAAGAAATTCTACTTCTCCTTTCTAAACTTTTTTTCTTTAGTTTTTATTGTAACAGGAAGATTGCGAAGAAATATATTTAAAGTAACGGTGCAGGTTATTTGAAGAAGGATTTATATTATTTCCTCTGATAAATGAGAGGAACAAAATGAAGTTTATTAGACGGCTTTTGCCTTTAATTTTGGTAATTTTAGGGGCACTAAATTGTATGTTTTTCCCGAAAGACAGCGTTTTAACAATTGTTCTTTTATTCGTGAAATAATTTCTGCAATTATAAGTTTTTTTATAGTGCAGTTATCCAATGTAAGAGTTTATTTACACAGGCAAATATGTAAGTTAGTAATATATCGTACAAATAGATCCACTTGTAATTCATATATAAATTTATGAATTACAGGTGGTTTTCTGTTAATTAGAAATGGAAATCCCAATTTTATCTTTTTTATGAATATCTTCCGTTCCGGCATCTAATGCAGTCTTGTAATATGAACATTTATGATCGATAATTTCCATTGTTTTTTTTAGTTCTTCCATCTGTGCTTCTACACTAGCTTTTCTTTCCATAAACATGTCATATCTTTGTTGCAACGTGGAATCCCCAACAGTACACCAATCAATGAAATTTTTAATTTCCTTAATAGGCATTCCTGTGGATTTCAGACATTCAATTACCTTTAAAGCGCTGATATCGGACTCTTTAAACAAACGTGTTCCGTTGGCTGTCCGTTCTACAAAAGGCATAAGTCCCTCCTTGTCGTAGTAACGCAAGGTATATACGGTATGATTTAATTCTTTTGCAACTTCGCTGATAGTATACGTCTTCATTATTTATCCCCCTTTTTTTAAGGTATAGACCTCGAGTTAACTCTATTGTTGTGAATGGATTTTATCATGGTATATGTTGAATGTCAAAATCACTTTATTTAAAGAAAGTTGTTAGCTATAGGCAAGATCGATTAATAAAATGAAACCGGGATGATCAAAAAGAAAATAAATTTATCACTTGACCTAGAGTTTACTATAGGGATTAACATAGTTTTGAAAGAGAAGGCAGGGACAAAAATGAATGAAAGGGAGTTTAACCTAAGTATTTCATTTACCTATTACCAGCATATTCTCTTGAAATGTATAAATAAATAGGAGGTTTTATGAATGATAACCGCTAAAGCACGAGCTGTCGACGGTCCAGACAAACCTTTCCGGGCAGCTGAAATTAAACGACGTGATCTTGATTCGCATGATGTACTAATTGAAATTAAATATGCAGGTATATGCCATTCTGACATCCATACTGCTCACGGTGAATGGGGTCCCGTGAACTATCCACTCGTACCTGGACACGAGATTGCGGGAATTGTTACAGGTGTAGGAGCAGATGTCACAAAGTATAAGGTAGGCGACCGGGTAGGGGTTGGATGTATGGTTGATTCTTGTGGTGATTGTGAAAATTGTCGTAGAGGAGAAGAACAATACTGTCTAAAAGGAAATATCCCTACATACGCCGGTGTTGACAAATACGGTGAACCAACTCAAGGTGGTTATTCTACCCACATTGTTGTAACGGAGGATTTTGTAGTTAGAATTCCTGATAACATTGAGCTTGATGTCGCAGCACCATTACTTTGCGCAGGTATTACGACATATTCGCCACTAAACCATTGGAAGGCAGGTCCAGGTAAAAAGGTAGCGGTAGTTGGTTTGGGCGGTCTTGGTCATATGGCTGTCAAAATTGCACATGCCATGGGTGCAGAGGTTACTGTTTTGTCTCAATCATTGAAGAAAAAAGAAGATGGCTTACGATTCGGTGCCAGTAACTACTATGCAACAAGTGATTCTGAGACATTTACAAAACTTGCCGGTTCTTTTGACTTAATCATTAATACAGTAAGTGCAAGTATCGATATTAGTGCGTACCTCTCACTATTAACACTAGATGGTACATTAGTAAATGTTGGTGCTCCTGCAGAGCCATTGGCAGTAAATGTGTTCTCTCTTATTGGTCATCGTCGCTCATTTGCAGGTTCAATGATAGGAGGCATTCGTGAAACACAGGAAATGTTGGATTTCTGTGGAAAACATAATATTGTTCCTCAGATTGAAGTCATTTCAGCTGATGAAATTGAAGAAGCCTACAAACGCGTGTTAGCTTCAGACGTGAAATATCGATTTGTAATTGACATCAGCACTATGTGAGTTAGGTAAATGATAAGTTCTGATTTGTATTTTAGAGGATGTTCAAAGCCTGGCTTTTGGGACATCCTTTTTTAATTAGGATCAGAGGAAAATAGTCTTGGCAAAACTTAGGAATAAACTTTGCCTGATTTGCAGACAAGGAACTTTCGTGAAGATAGAAAATGGAGAAGTAGAAAGACCCGAAAATTATGAAAAATATCACCAGAATCTCTGCTTGAAATATACTGGAATCTACTAATACCTAAGAAGAGAGGTATTCATTTTTATGAGTTATTCTATTATCCGAATGCAAAAATTAAAATTCCCTGCCATACGAGAAATCCAAATTCACAACCAAAGAGAAAGGAGGAGTGAAACAGATCCCGTTATCGAGATAGAAAAATCTAATTTAAACGATGATCTATTAAATACGGAAAAAATTGATTATGTGGAAGCAGTGGAGAAGATTAAGCTAGGTGTCAAGTCAACGAAGAGAATACGAAATGATGCAGTCCGACTTTGTGAGTTTGTGATAACTTCTGATAATGATTTCTTTGAAAATCTAACAGAAAAAGAAGAAAAAAGATTTTTTGAAAATGGATTAAAGTATCTTCAAGTTAAGAACGGATCTGAAAATATCATCTATGCAACTATTCATAAAGATGAAAAATCCCCCCATATGCATGTTGGATTTATACCAATCACTGGAGATAATCGACTTGCTGCAAATAGTATATTTACTAGGCTTGAATTGGTTATGCTTCAGGATGACTTTATTTATTACATGAGTGAAGCAGGATTTAATTTGAAACGTGGTACTTTTAGCAAAGGAAAACGATTAGCAAAACCTGATTTTTAAATATGAAAATTAAATTTTTTTAAACTACCTTTTAAAATGAAATGTCCTAATTCCTTTTTGTTAGAGGGTTTAGGACGTTTTTTGTTTTCCGTAAACTTACGGATAGGGGAAAATATCCAAACTATAATAAAAATGCTTGGAATTAGCACACCTTTCTCAGCAATCGGAAAAGATCAGCTAGTTTTTTATCTGATTGACCTATTATTAGGAAAATTCTTAAGCGAATCTTTCTGGTTTTAATAAATATAGGCTAATAATTCATGATGATTGAACTTCTAGTTTAGTTATTAACTATTCCCAGTGGTGTGAAATGAAATTGCCCGACTTCTATAGTAGGCTGTTATTTCTTTAAAAAAGGTATAATACTCAAAGTAAGAAGTTTTGTCTAATAAAGAATAAAAGGATAACATTACAAAGTTATCCTTTTATTCTTTATTGTAATATTTTATTGTTCGATTAGATCGGTTACAGAAACAGTTTCCTTCTTATTAGGGTCATCAAGGGGATGAATAGTGGCGATCCCTTTTTGTTGATCCACATGTTCTATGTAAATTTGATTTCCATTATAAGTTACAGTGCCCATTACCGATGAAGATGATATTTCCTGTGCCCTTTGTGAGTCCATAATTTAGCTTCCTCCTTCTTTGATTAACATCATATATAATATTTACCCAAGTGGTACAATTTATGTGAAGGATTATTTACAGCTTACGTTCGTTAAGTAAGGTTAAATACCAGTATGGACTATCAATAAAATTAGTGTTTAATTACAACTCAATCACAAAGGTATAGTCATATTGCAAGTGATGAATTCATGAAAAAGCCGAAAGGAATTTAATAAAAACCAATCAGAGAAGAAGCAACTCAGTTCTGTTTTAGGTCCTGGTCTTTCAGCCTTAAGTCTTATCATTTTTGGTGGAACCAATTTTATTATACCGGCTTTGATTGCAATACTTGGGATACTCACCCTACTTAGAAAGCCATTGGAAGAAGTTGAGGTGAGTGCAGCATGACAATGAGTTTAACGAAGCAGATTTTGACCATTGTTATGATGATTTTAGGCACAATGCTTACAAGGTTTCTTCCATTCATTGTTTTCCCTTCAGGTAAACCCCCACCGAAATATATCCAGTATCTCGGGAAAGTATTACCGTCAGCGGTATTTGGACTATTGGTTATTTATTGTTTTAAGGATGTGGATGTAAGATTATTATCTGGAAATCATGGCATCCCTGAATTTCTAGGAGCATCTGTAGCTATTTTTCTTCATTTTTGGAAGAGAAATATGTTTCTTTCGATATCTGGGGGAACGATCGTATACATGGTATTGATTCAATTGTTTTTTTAAATACTTTAGTAATGACCTTGGGTGTTTACTGTATTCATGGAGAAGAAATTCCAAAAATTATAGAAAATATTTTATAATGAAGCAGGATTCTATTAAGTAGACTCCTACTTCTTTTTTAAACGTATCGTAAGAAATGCTTGTGACTATTATAATATATCTTTCAATTCAGTATCTGCATAAATGGATATAAAGACTACGGCTTTGCAATCCCCAATGTTTTTCACGAAGTGTGGAACACTGGCATTCCAACTAAAAGAATCCCCTTTCTCTACAATGAATGAATCCTCGCCTTGTTCAGCTAGAATTTTTCCTTCTAATACTAAATGGCATTCTTCACCTTCGTGTGCATGTGGATCTCCAATGGAAGCTCCTGGAGGGAATTCGACAATCATGGTTCTAAGTCCACCCTTAGAGGCTAAGTGTTCAATCTTTAAATTGTTAAAAGAGGAGGTTGCTCTTTTCTCTTTTCGAACAACACGCATATGTTGCTTCTTTTCTAACAATAAATAAGGCAAAGGAACTCCTAGAAACTCTGCGATTGTGCTTAGTGTATGAATAGAAGGAGAAGTATTGTTATTTTCAACATTGCTAATGAATCCTTTTGAAAGGCCTGTACCTTCACACATTTGGGCAATGGTTATTTTTTTTCTATTTCTAATAGCCCGAATTTTAGTACCAATATCCAGTTTAATCACCTCTAAAGTTTACTTTTAAGAAACATATTTATATATTAGCAAAAAAAAGATTGACATTCTATAGCTTTGGTTGTTATCTTTTATGTAAAGATTATTCATATAGAGATACTCTTTTCTGTGCTTATCTCTTATTTTTTTTGTCTGTTAGTTTCCTAATAGGAATTTTTTATTTTTATGAATAAACAAATGATATATCAACATTTGAAGAAAGAGGAGGATAACAATGCTGCCAACGTTATTTGTTGCACACGGCGCACCATTATTAGCTATTGAAAATAATGAGTATACTCAGTTTTTACACGTTTTAGGCAAAAATTTGCCAAAACCAAAAGCAATTGTATTATTTTCAGCCCACTGGGAATCCCCGACCCAAAAAGTGAGTGATGTAGATCAGTTTGAAACGATCTATGATTTTGGTGGATTCCCGGAAGCTTTATACCAGATGAAATATCCAGCAAAAGGAAATAGTGATATGACGAAGTAAATTGTCAATTTGTTTACTAAGGAAGAAGTTCCTTTTCAAATTGATACAACACGCGGATTAGATCACGGTGCTTGGATCGTTCTTAAAATGCTTTATCCAAATGCAGATATTCCTGTCATCTCAATGTCTGTAAACCCTCGTCTTACACCTGACGAACAATATACAATTGGAAAATCCTTATCAATATTAAGAGAACAGGATGTTTTAATCATTGCGAGTGGAGGCACGGTTCATAATCTGGGAGTTTTAAACGTGGCGAAGGATAATGGAACTGTTGATCAATGGGCCATTCAATTTGATAAGTGGATTGAAAAGCACTTAAGTACGTGGGATTTAAATTCCTTATTTCATTATGATTCACTAGCTCCTGCCGCTGAATTTGCCGTACCGCCGTATGGAAAAGAACACTTTATTCCTCTTTTTTATGCAATGGGTGCAGCAGATCAAGAAAAAAGCGCAACACTATTGCATCGCAGTTACCGTTATGGAAACCTTAGTCACAGTGTTTGGCAATTTGGAGAACTAAAGTAGAATATCGATCATTTACCATATAATTATTAACTTGGAGGTAAGTAAAATGGAAAATAAATTTGAAATTAGTGCATTTATTTTACGAGTAGTATTGGGGATTACATTTTTTGTTCATGGTTTCGTCAAATTCCAGGGCGGAATTGAGAACACGGTTGGATGGTTCAGCAGTATCGAATTACCAGGGTTTTTAGCTTATGTTGTTGCTTTAATAGAAGTTGTAGGAGGACTTGCGTTAGTACTAGGCTTATTTACAAGAATTGTCTCGATCTTAATCGCTTTAGTAATGGTAGGAGCTATCATTAAGGTAAAATTAGCTGCAGGATTTTTAGGAAATGGACAAATGGCTGGATACGAATTAGATGTTGCCTTTTTAGTAATGGCAGTATCCATTGCTATTACAGGTTCTAAAGCTTTTGCATTAGAGCAATTTATTTTTAAAGGGAGCAAGGCTGAAAATACAACAACGATAAAATGAGTCTTATAATAAAATCGTGATTAAATTGAGCATTACTTCAAATTTAGGGGGTAATGCTCTCTTTTTCATGAAGGAAATAAAAGAGGATTGTATGCAAACATAAAACAAAAGTTACGGCAGTTAGAAGGATATTTTTTTGAATTGATACTGAAACTATTTAAAAAGGAGTTTGACTTATGACACAAACAAAGTTCGATTCAAAGGTTCTTTCGATATTAGAAGATAAAATTCAATTAATTAAAACAGATAAAGGAGCAATTTATTTAGTTGGTCCAATTCGACTTCCGATTAACTTATATGGAGAGACGGTTGTATTTCAATGGTATTGTTGGTTAAATTGTGAAGAAGTAACAGAAAATTATGAGCGTATTATTGACAAATTATCCTCTGTTAACTTAGCTGAATTGCAGCAATCAAGTGTTTTAGTATATGGTGATTTTGAATACGAAGAAGATGCTATTATTAGATTTCACTCTATCTGTCATACTGGTGATATATTTGGAAGTAAGAGATGTGATTGTGGTTATCAATTAAAACAGTCTCTGAAAATCATTTCAGATCACGGTACAGGTGCACTTTTTTATCTGGCAAATCATGAAGGAAGAGGAATTGGCTTATTTAGTAAAGCAATGGCATATATTCTGCAAGAAAATGGTCTTGACACAGTTGAGGCGAATGAAGCACTTGGATTTGTAGATGATTCTAGAAATTATGGAGACGCAATTCTTGTACTAAAAGCAATAAGAAAAAAACCTGTAAAACTAATTACAAACAACCCAAATAAACTACAAGCATTAATAAATGCTGGTCTTGAAGTTTCAGGGAGAGAACCTATTTGGGGAGACGTCTCTGAATATAATGAGAAGTATTTGAAAACAAAAATAAGCAAGTCTGGACATATGGAAGGTGAGGAGACTTGCTGTAATGACTAATTCCGCCTTTCTGAAGATGATGAAGTTCAATATAATAAACTAGACTGTTTAAGTGAAGCGCCACAATTCCTTATTAATTAAGGGGTTGCGGCGTTTTTTATTCATCTTTTAAATATAATAAGGAATAGTTCGAACGTCATTTTAACTTGTCAAAAAGCTCAACAGCCCAGCTATTATTTTTCTGTACATAGGAAAAGATAAACCCATGTTTAAAAATCAGTAATATATGGAAAATAAAGAATGGAGGGATGAATATGAAGGTACTTATTATTGGTGGAGATGCAGCAGGAATGAGTGCGGCAATGCAAATTGTTCGAAACAGCACTGGACATGACATTACTGTTTTAGAAAAGGGTGGGGTGTATTCGTACGGACAATGTGGTCTGCCTTATGTGATTAGCGGGAAGATTGAGTCAACAGATAAGTTAATAGCCCGTACACAGTCCACTTTTAAAGAGAAATATGGTATTGATGCACGAGTATTTCATGAAGTCCAAAAGGTAGACACGGAAAATAAAATGGTAAGTGGAATGAATCTTAATAATCATGAAACGTTTAGCTTTCCGTATGACCGCCTTCTTATTGCAACCGGGGTAGGGTCGGTCATTCCAAAGTGGGAGGGTGTTAAACTTCCGGGTGTGTTTACATTAAAGACAATGCCTGATGCAAAGGCAATCATGGAATATCTTGAGAAAGACATAAAGAATGTGACGGTAATTGGCGGCGGGTACATAGGTCTTGAAATGGCGGAAAGTTTTGCTGAGCTTGGTAAGAAGGTCATGATCATTGAAAGAAATGAGCAATTAGCAAAAATATTTGATAAAGAAATGGCTGAACTTATCCATGAAGAAGCTGTGAAGCAAAACATTGTATTGAAAATGGGTGAATCTGTTGAAGCATTCGGTGGAAGTGAGTATGTTGAATATGTAAAAACCGATAAAGGGAAATATGATACAGACTTAGTATTAGTGGCTGTAGGTGTGAAGCCAAATACTGCATTTTTAGAAGGAACTGGAATCAAAACAAGTGTTAATGGTGCGATTCAAGTAAATGCCTATATGCAAACAAGCATTGAAGATATATATGCTGCAGGTGATTGTGCAACACAATATCACCGTGTTAAAGAAAAGGATGATCATATTCCATTAGGAACACATGCCAATAAGCAAGGCCAGATCGCCGGATTAAACATTGTTAATAATCATAAAACATTCAAAGGCGTTGTTGGGACCTCAATCATTAAATTTTTCGATTTAACCCTAGGAAGAACTGGAATATCAGAAACAGAGGCGAAAATGCTGAATATCCCATGCGGTTCAGTAACCATTACGTCAACAGATATCGCTGGTTATTATCCTAATGATAAAAAATTGACATTGAAACTTTTATATCATAAGGAGACATTTAAAGTTTTAGGCGGGCAAATTATAGGAGAAAATGGCGTAGATAAACGAATTGACGTACTAGCAACTGCATTATTTCACTCTATGACAACTAATGAACTGCTTGATTTAGATCTTGCTTACGCTCCCCCATATAATGGTGTATGGGATCCTATTCAGCAAGCAGCTAGAAGAGTAAAGTAATTATGTACTAATTTATGGGTTAACTTTACTAACGTAAGGCGAATTTCATTATCAATTTTATTTTATTTTTCGTATTGTGATTTAAATTAAAGCTTGATCAAAAGTCTTGTATTGATATACAGGATTTTTTTGTACCGCAATCGGGGCCATTTTCTGGAATAAAGCAATTCCTTTGCTGGACTTGATTACTCCTTTAAAGGATTAAATTAAGCATAAACGATAAAAAACAAAAACGCCAAACCTTTTATAAGGGGTTGGCGTTTTTACGTGCTTCCTAAAGTTGTCAACAATATCATAAAATACACTATATATTCAAAGCTGGTTTAATATATTGGATAATTTATAAAGATAGAATATCCCTTTAAGCTGTTTTTGGTTACGTTTATTTAGATGTTTTTGAATATGATTGATTACTTTTTTTACTTCTTCAAGATCATATTGGTTTAATTCTTTAATCTCCTTTTTTATTTGAATAACCTCATAGGAATAAACTGCATTCTGAGTTATTTTCATTAATAAAGCTTTTATGAGTTGGAATGTGTCGAATAGGCGATAGTTATTTAGTTCTCCTCTTTTGGACGTAATAAATCCCTCTTTTTCCCAATATCGAAGAGTTGATGGAGGTATATTTGTCTGAAGGGACAATTCTCCAGTCGTCATAGAGTGTTCATGATTCAAGTTATCCAGGTGTTTATTCACTCGCTCAATCATAATTTTGTCTTCATAATTTGCTACTTGCGCATGATTTATTATCCAAAGAGCAGCATCTAGTTCTTTTTGTTGCAACTTTTTTAGAGCAGCTGAGGTTATGTCCATTCCAAACCCAGGAGACATAGCTGCAATACACTCAAAATAGGCTACATGTTCCTCTGTATATATTCTATAACCAGCGGTTGACCGTTTAGGTTTCGGTACAATTCCTCTTTCTTCATAGCTTCTTAACGTGCTAGTACTTATACTTAATTTTTTTGCAATATCGATAGGTCTTATTTTTTTCAATGAGCACACTCCTATCTTTGATAACTGTACTATAATGTAAAGTTTATCATATTAAGTATTGTGAATTCAGACGTTTTTTTAAAAAACTTTAGAATTGGCTTTAATGTTGTATGCTTGATTTGTACGATGAAAAATATGGAGGGATTCATATGACAACAGTAAATATTCAACCCCAGATGACCATCTATGAGTTAGGAGAAGTACTTTTCACTTATATAAAAGATCACTGGAAGGACGTACTGAACGAGAATATCAAAGAGCTTAAACAGTTATTTCCGGAATATGAAGATGCAACATACGGCATGTATTTAGATAAACTTCTTCCGCCAATCTGGAAACTAATAAAAGAAAATGGGTTTCGATCTACAGAAAAAACGAAAGAAGATGACTTTGTTATTGGAGGGTGTCTACATTTTAGAAATTCAATGGAAAAGGCTAAATGGGGCACACCTCATCATGAAAAACGAGTTTTTTGGATTGTGATTGAAAATCAACATAAAGATAAGATAGGTACTCTACTGTTTGAGCTATCCCATTCACATATTGAGTTTAACTTGCCGGCGCCGCCAAGGTTCCTTCCTTTAGAAGAAATGAAACGAGAAGAAATCATTAAAAAAATTATTCAATTAGAAGAGAACGTGTCATGATCAAATAGACCACTTAGCTATTTAGTTAAGTGGCCTATATAAAAAGCTTCCAATTATTCTCTATCGAAATACTAAAACATTTTCGAAAAAGAAAAGGAGGAACTACATGATTGTAAAGATCGAAGAATACGAACTTCTTGACATAGGTTCAGGCCCTTATGGAATAACCACAGGAAAAGATGGTGCGCTATGGTTTACACAACATAAAGCCAATCAGATTGGTCGAATGACTGTTACCGGCGAAGTCACTCATTTCGATGTTCCTACACCCAATGCAGGTGTAATGTCTTTAATCTCCACAATCCAGGGTGATGTATGGTTCACGGAAAATAAAGCTAATCAAATTGGAAAACTGACAGTAACAGGTGAAATCATCGAATATGTTCTACCATGCCCAGATTCAGCACCTTTTGGAATAACTCAAGGACACAATGGAGACATTTGGTTTACGGAAATGAACGGAAATAGAATAGGACGAATTTTACCGTCAGGAGAAATGATTGAGTATGATTTACCGAATCCTGGTTCCTATCCTTCTTTTATTGTTGCCGGGCCTGATGGTGCCATTTGGTTTACTGAGAATCAGAGTAATCAAATTGGTCGGATTACAATGCTTGGAGAAGTAACGAATTACCTTTTGCCTACAAAACATGCTGGCCCTGTAGGTATTACATGTGGTCCTGACAACGCCCTCTGGTTCGTAGAAATGAACGGAAATAAAATCGGCAGAATTACTCCCTCTGGAACAATAAGTGAATATACCATCCCTACTGCAAATGCTCGCCCACACGCAATAGTAACAGGCCCTGATCGTGCTTTATGGTTCACTGAATGGGGAAGTAATCAAATTGGTCGAATTACAATGAAAGGTGAAATTACAGAATATTCAATCCCCACGCAAAATGCAGAGCCACATGGAATTGTATTAGGATCAGACGGTGCCATTTGGTTCGCTGAGGAATGCAATAAGATCGGTCGGCTAAGTTTATTATAAAACTCTGAAAGGAAGTGGATCTCTATGGAATCAAATAAGCAACATGGGCCAAATCCTAAAGCTAAATATCCGATTGAAGGAAATCATGTTGTGCAATTTATTAAAAATACAATTACTAGACCAAACATTATAGTGGGTGAATACTCATATTACGATGCAAGAAATGGTGAATCCTTTGAAGATCAAGTGTTGTATCACTACGAGTTCTTCGGGGACAGACTTATTATAGGGAAATTTTGTGCAATAGCACCCGGTGTAACGTTTATTATGAATGGCGCTAATCATAGAATGGATGGATTTTCAACCTACCCGTTTAATATATTCGGACTCGGTTGGGAGAAATATACGCCAACGTTAGATCAGTTGCCTTTTAAAGGTGATACCATAATTGGCAATGATGTTTGGATTGGATACTGTCATTATGCCTGGAATAAAAATAGGGAGCGGTGCAATTATAGCAGCTAAATCGGTTATTACACAAGATGTGGAACCTTACACTATCGTAGGAGGAAATCCTGCAAAGAAACTAAAAGATCGTTTCTCAAAAGAAATTATTAACGAATTGCTAGAATTTAAATGGTGGGATTTAGATATTGAAATTATTTCTGCTCATATTGATGTGATAGTTAATGGAGATATAGAGAATCTAAGAAATTTAAAAAATAATATATAACAGAGTAACAACTTCCGAGAATCCTGCTCAAAAAACTGAAATATATAAAATGCTGTAATTAATTATCAAATTAAAGGCGCGCTCACTTTCACGTACTTTTTATTAATAAATTGCGGTAAAGATATAAGGATCGTACCTATTAGTGAAGCAAATAGGTACGATCCTTTATTTTCTATTCACTCAAAATAGTTTAAAAAAGAATTTAAAATAAATATAAAAGTTACTGGATTAATCTTATTATTTTAGTAATTCCGGTATCGTAACAAATTCATATCCTTGTGCTCGCAAGTTGTCAATCATGATAGGAAGCGCCTCTATCATTCCATCTAATTTCCGTTGATCTTTAAAGTTGTGAAGCAAAACAATTCCCCCAGGTACAGCTCTCACATTTACCCTTGATAAAATGACATTTGCGTTAGCCCCACTCCAATCATAGGAATCAATAGTCCATGAAATGGAACGGTACCCCAAACCATTTAAGGTATTTATCTGATTATCATTTATAGCGCCGTAAGGAGGTCTGAATAGGTTTGTTTTAACTCCTGTAACTTTTTCAATTTCGTCAGAAGTGGATTGCACAGTTTGAATTAGTTGTGAATCTGTTAAAGTTCTAATATCAGGGTGATTCCATGTATGATTTCCAATAGCATGTCCTTCTGAGTGGATCTGCTTCAGCAAATCTGGATATGCTCTTACTTGCTGTCCCATAACAAAGAAGGTTGCTTTGACATTTTTGTCTCTTAGGATGTTTAAAATTTGTGGTGTATAAACGTCCTCTGGACCATCATCAAAGGTTAGAGCGATTACTTTTTTGTTGCTTGGCCCCATATAAATTATTCCGTTATAAGTTTTTTCTGGAATGTTTAAAACCTGACCTGGATAAATCATATTTAGATCCTTTATTTGCGGGTTTGCCGCTTTTAATTGGACAGTAGAAATACCTAGTTTAACGGAGATTTTATAAAAGGTATCACCCCAAACGACGGTGTACTTACTTGCTTGGGGGATATCTAGTTTTTGTCCAACGCTTAACAACGTAGAAGTCAATCTGTTATGGTTAACTAGATTTTCGACAGTCATATTATTTTTTGTTGCAATTTTCCAAAGAGTATCTCCTGATTGCACGGTATAGGCTGCAGCATGTGCAAAGTTTCCAAATGAAAGAATGGAAAATAATAATATAGTAAGAAAGCTGAAAACTTTTTTCATCTTGGGATCTCACATCCTTATAATATAATAACTCTGTCATTATAAGGCTTACCGTCTCCGTGTGATATCCTCAAAATTTTGGAAAATTAATAATTTGATAGGAAGTCAAAATTGGAGCTGTTTTACCTTTAAGGGGGGATTAGGGGAAAAGGGTGTATATTCAAATTTGGGCATGAAAAAGGCTGCTCATTATGTATGTAAATACAAAATCAGCAGCGAAATTGTTTAAGACTTTATAAATATTTCCTAATAATAGTTTATGAATGCTACAATATTTTTCTGATACTAAAGTTGTCTTCAAGCAAGAGCCAATTTTGAGGATAAGGGTATCCTAGAACCCAATAACTAATTCCGCGTAGACCGTATTCTTTTATAGTATCAAACTTCGCTTGGGCGCTGCGTGCATCTTCAAACCAAACTTCATGGCTGCGACCTTGACTATCAGTGTAGCGGAAAAATGGGGACTGAGAAACCTGGTCATACTGGATAGCAACTCCATATTGAACGGCCCTGCGGATTGCTTCTTGCTGACTGAACGTTTCCGCCTCTTGTCCTTGGACATGTGGAAGTAGCCAGTCACGTGCATAAATCTGGAAGCCAAAAAAGATTTTGTTTCTAGGGATAACGGATACGGCATAATCAAGAACCCTTCTAATTTGATTAAGAGGCGAAATTGCCTGGGGCGGTCCAAGCCTGTAGCCCCATTCATAGGTCATTAATACAACAAAGTCAACGATTCTTCCGTGTGCAGGGTAATCGTGGGCTTCATATAATAATCCCATTTGTTCACCACTTGTTTTTGGGGCAAGTGCTGATGAGACAAAATAACCTTCGGGATGTAATCGGTCAACTGTACGCTGCAAAAATTGATTATATAACTCGCGGTCAGCTGGATACACATTTTCAAAATCAACATTTAATCCTCGGTATCCTTTTTCTCTCATAATGTTCAAAATATTTGTTAAGAGTCTGTCTTGAATATCAGTATTTGAAAGTATAGTTCGTGCAAGCTGTGATCCGGGATCCCTATACGTAAAGTTTGTAATACACATCATCGGCGCAACCCTCTCAGTTAAGGAAGCTTGAATAATCGGTGTATCATTAATCGACTCTAAACTGCCGTCTGCTTTCATAATATAAGCAAATGGAGATGAATAAGTTAAATATCTTCCTACATCCCGAACTTCTCTTGCTCCAACATCCCCTGTATTGATTGTATAAGCGTTAACGTCGATTACAGGTTTTCTAAACGGGATGGTAAGAACGGTGCCAGCATAGATGACGTTAGGATTTTGAATTTGATTTGTTGTCACAATTTCTTGAACGGAAGTACTGTAACGTTGGGCAATTTGCCATAGGCTTTCACCAGGTTGAACAATATGTGTTCTAGCCGGTATAACTAAAATCATTCCGGGATAAATTTGGGATGGATCACTAATCTGATTTGCCTGCACAATCGCCTGTATAGTTATTCCATATCGTTGGGAGATCTGCCACAACGTCTCTCCAGACCTTACCGTATGCGTACGATAAGCTGTAGGAATGACAAGGGCGAGTCCGACTACTAATTTATTTGGATCCTCCAACTGATTTGCGGCTACTATTTGGTTAATCGTGACGCCGTATTGCTGTGAAATCCTCCATAACGAATCTCCCCGTTGTACCACATGGATTTGCATCAAGATCCCTCCTAAGAGTATTCATCTCTTCACTATATTCTTAGGAAAAAGGGTTTAATCATATATTCAATGATTAGTAGTCAAAACGTTTTGAAAACCCGATGAAATGGGTATGCTAATTCCCTAAAGGAGTGTATATTCATTTTATAAAAATGAGTCTGTTAGGATAATATAAGTAATGTTCCTGTATTGAGAATGTTATTGGGGGATAAATTGAGTTGAAATTAATACAGATGAAAATGATGATATAGTGGTGAGTATATTTTTAGGTCAAGAGGAACTAATGTAATTAATTATTAGAATAGATATTAATTGTGTGTCAGCCCATGTTATAATGAAAAACTTAGGATAATTACGACTTTAGCTCATAATTGAACGGATGCCAAGAATAGCCTCCGCCTAAAGATAAAATATGGAGGTGCTATTGAATGAATAAACGATGGACAATTAGTAAAATTAAAGAATTTGTTGAGAAAAATTCGGAAAGTAAGTTGCTGACAACGGAATATCATGGTTTTTCTCAAAAGTTATTATTTAAATGTGCATGTGGTAGCAATTTTGAAAAAACATTTACGAAATTTAAAAATAATAACCAACGTAAATGTGATGTGTGTCAACCGCCAAAAGCATCACGGTAATCATATAAAAAATTAGGGAAATTCCGATTATAAAATAATATTTACTATTTAACAACAGGGCAAAATTCTATAACCACAAGTGCTTTTTAATTGAAGACATTTCTTGTTTAAGTAACAGAAAATAAAAAGAAGATGCTAGCCAATTCACCAGCGTCTTCTTTAATAATTTGATATGTATCTAAGATCCTTCTATACCGAAAAGCAAATATCAAACAAATCCTCGCTAACTGGGGAACATATCCCTTTTATGCTTTTACCTTTTGAGTGCTAAGAATATAACTTATTGCTGCTGAACCTGCACAAACAAATGGAAGCATGTAATATCCCCAATTATTGATGACATATCCTCCAATCAAAGAACCGAGTGTAATCCCAATATAAAGGGCGGTATTATTCCAAGCCATCACCATACCCCGTACTTTCGGATATTCAGCAGAAAGTCGAGCTTGGTAGGATGTAAAACCACAATATCCAACAAATGCCCACATAAAAAGTAATAAATAAAGCCAGCTGTCTGACGAAAAGAAAGTACCAATAGCAATTAGATTTAATGTAAGTAAAATGAGAGTTACCTTTGAAACAATGTTTTCCCCTAATTTATTGGTCAATTGCCCACTTGTTAGACTCCCTAAAACCGCACCTACCCCATAAAAAGTAATAGCTAATGCGATTTCAGATTCAGAAAATTTATTTTCGAAATAAAGTGCAGCTCCTAGATATACATAAAGTGTATACATTGAAATTCCCCAGATAGTCGTTACACTTATAGAGCCTAGTATTCTAAAAAGATTTCCTTGCATGAGATTTCTACCCGAATGATTTTGGTGAATCGAACTCCATGTTTTGTAATTTGCAACGGCTAAAGCAGCCCCAACAACTGCCATTACAAAAAATACAGAACGCCAATTAACAAGCTGCTCTAATAATGTTCCTAGAGGAGCTCCTAGCCATAGAGCCATTAAATGACCTGAAACGACGATAGAAAGCCATACACCTCGACGGTTAGGAGGTGCTATGTCTCCAATAATTGCGTAAATTAATGGAGTAATTGAGGCAACTGATAATCCGGCTAAAACACGACTAATGATTAACCACAAATAGGAAGGAGATAAACCAGTTATTACATTTGAAAAAGTGAAAAGAAATAAGCCGCATGTGATAAATAAGCCTTTTTTCTTATTATCGGACAGCCATCCAAAAAAGGGAGCAGAAATAGCATAAGTTAATGCAAAAGCTGTTACCATCCATCCTGCCATTGTAGAGGAAATCCCAAACTCATGAGAAATAAAAGGCAATAATGGAGAAACGACAAACAAATCGGTTCCCATAATAAATAGTGTGATCCAGCCCACAACCAAACGAGCTCTAGCTGTTTGATACATTAGAGGACCTCCATAAGAAAAACATTTTCTATATGTTATTCATTTAAAGTAAGAAATAGGTTTTATATGGTTTATAAATAGTAAAGAGGACAATCATTTTACAAAAAAGGCCACTTATATGAAGTGCCCGCCAAAAGTCAGGTTTCACTCAAACTTTTGGCGGGCAGTACAATGTGTGACCTTTTATTATTATCGTAACTGCTTATATCTGTTTTTACCATATTGCCTCTACCCATTCAGGATGGTCTATAAATGGATTACGGTTATGTTGATATTGCTGATAAATAACTTCATTGCGATTTCGTTCAAACTCATCGACAGGGTCCTGTTGGTGCCATTGTAACAAAGTCGATAGCTTTCCATGGAGTGGTGCATAGCCGTTATTTACTGTTTCACTTACCTCTAAATCTAACTCCCCATTGTCCCCTTCATAGCGTACAGCCATATAAAAAATCATTCTTGCAACGTCACCTTTTACTTCATCACGTGGTTCCCAAGAATCACTATCAGCATACGTATCAGGAGCTTCCTTTTGTGCTGTCCCTCCATTATCAAAGTCTTTATTGCCCCTAGAACTATTAACTGTCACATCGGTTGGCCGTAAATGGTGAAGATCTGTTCCTGCACCCATTGTTGTTCCAAAGTCTCCATGTGATTTTGCCCAAACGTGTTCACGATTCCATGAGTCGATTGAAGTTCCATTTGAAGTTTTACTTTGGGAACGGCCAGTATAGAGGAGGATGACATTATTATGGTTATTTGGGTCTTCATCCGTGTTCCTTAATGCTTCCCATACATTTGAATAGGAGATTTCCGTATGATCATCGATGATATTATGTAAGGCCGTTTTTAACCTGGTACCAGTTTTACCGATCGCATTTTCATAATAATTACCTGTTATGTCTTCTGGTGTATCACTTGAGCTTACTACCACCATTAGTGATGTGTTTTTCAATCCCGGATGAGAATAATAGGCTGTTAATTGACCTGTCACCCTTATTTTTTTCCCCATTAAATCAGGATTCGTTTTCAACCCAAACTGTGAACGAAATTGTGAGGGTATTTGAACAAATAACATGTTTGATGTATTAGTTTCACTACTATTATCTGCTAGGGCTAAAGCATAATCATCTGGAAAGTTACTTTTTACTACTGTTGATGAAGAAATTGGTTTTCCTACTACATACCCTTCGACAGTTTGTACAGAGTTATTCTGTGTCTGAATAGCCTGGCTAACCGTTAAAGAGCTCACTGCTTTCAATGAACCAAATGAAAGTAGCGAAACGAATAAAACAAAGAAAAGAGCTACAAGGTAACAATACTTCCCAACCCATTTCATAAAAAAGATCCTCCCATTTTATATGTTTATACGAATTCAAAATATCATCGTATTGTAAAGGGTATTATTTAAAATTGTTAAAATATCATTTACAAACAAGAAACAGGAGGAAATTCATATCTTTGTAGGGAAAAAATTGAAACTTTATAGGTATTCTAAGTATTAGAATATAGACATTTTTACTAGTTACTCAACTAATTAACTGGTTTGTTGGCTGTCTAACTTACGAAAAAGAAAACTAGTCCAAATCTTGATTAGTAGTAACTGATGTTCAACAAATAGATTCCTTGTAGAAGATTATTCTAAATAGTTATTGGATCTTTCTGGTGAAAATACAAAAAGGTTTTAGAGGTAGACTTTGACAAATTAGTAAAAAACAATTCAAACAAGATAAAATATCAATTATAATTTAATAAAATTTGAGTTGCTGGAATTATTTTTGGAGGTTTATGTATGAAATATGATGTAATCATAATTGGTGCAGGTTCAATGGGAATGGCAGCAGGTTATTACTTGGCTAAAAGTGGGAAAAAAACTTTATTATTAGATTCCTTTAACCCACCACATAATAAGGGGAGTCATCACGGAGAAACGAGAATCATTCGATATGCTTATGCTGAGGGAGAGGAATATCTCCCGTTCATTCTTAAAGCACAGGAATTATGGAATGATTTAGAAAAGACTAGTGGTAAGCAATTATTTATACAAACGGGAGTACTTAGTGTTGGTGATGAAGAGTCTGATTTTATCAAAAACACAATCTCAAGTGCTGAAAAGTATTCGTTGCCCCTTCATGTTATGGATTTAAATGAAATTCAAAATAACTGGTCTGGAATTACTTTACCCAACAATTTTACCGGCTGTTTTGAACCTACGTCCGGTGTACTAAAATGTGAGGAAAGCATCAAAGCATACAAGGAACTTGCTGAACAGCACGGAGCATCTATCCTTTCCAATAGTAGGGTGAGAGAAATTTCCATTCTTAATGATAGAGTAACAATCAAAACAGACGAAAGGACGTTTTACTCAGATGCATTGGTTGTTTCTGCAGGGGCATGGTCAGGGGACCTACTTTCAATGTTGGACTTGGATATTCCTCTTACACCAGTGAGAAAGACATTTGCTTGGTTTAATGCTCAAGAAACGATCTATAATCATAATCTCTTTCCTGCCTTTGCATTTGAGACAACAAAAGGACTTTATTACGGCTTTCCAAGTATTGATCGTTCTGGCTTGAAGATAGGTCGCCATGATGGTGGAGATCAAATAAATCCAGATGAATCAATAAAGGGATTTGGTGAATTAGCAGAGGATGAGGGTGATCTGATACAATTTTTAAATCAATATATGCCAGATGCTGGGCAATTAAAATATGGTAAAACCTGTATGTATACCCTTACCCCCGATGAGAAATTCGTTATTGATCTGCACCCTAAGTATACCAACGTTGCCATTGCAGCAGGATTCTCTGGACATGGATTCAAATTTAGCAGTGCGGTTGGACAAGCATTGAGTAACTTGATTATTTCAGGTAAGAATGACATAGATATTTCTCAGTTTTCAATCAATAGATTTAAAAGGGAGTAAGTAAGGTAAGATCATGAAAATATATAAATTAAGGAATAATTTTAAAGGGTTTAAAAAGGGAACATATTTCTATTTGATTGCTGAATCTGAATTTATAGGTGTCAAAGATTTTGTTCTAAGAACTAAAGACTTGGCAATCAGGATATCAATTAATGAACGGGAGCTGCAAAATAATTTTACATTATTGAGAGACGGATGAATGGTGGAGGATGCTTTCCTTAATAAGGTTTATCAACTTAAGGGGCAGTTGTTGTACCTAGAATAAATTGAGTTATCCGAGTTGCCGTTTCTTTAGATTTGTAGAAAATCTAAGTTGTTAAAGGTTAAAGAATAGAATGATGATAAAAGAAGTTGCTGACCCCACCAAGATTGGTAGGGTTTTTTTGCCCTAATATCTCTTTAGAGTGAAAGCAGGATTGTGAGTCTGTCTTATTTTTTAAGTAATAGCTAAGCAGCAAACTGAAGGGTTATTTTAACTATGTAAGTTAGAGCTTATAACATTCTGCACTTGTAGACCCTTTTTTAGTGTTTGTCTTAAATTATTGTAAATGAGCACATAAATTTGAGAAAATAAAATAACAGGGTGCCAGAGTGAATACTACTGCTTTGGTAATCCTGGAGGATAATAATATGGTGGGGATTTTATCCACCCTCTTTTTCGCATTAAGTCCTTTAAAGATGTACCAAATTTCATTTTCTCTAACATACATTGAGTAAATAAAGCACCTATATCATTTCTTATACTTTGACTTGCTGCAGAAGCGCAAGTAGTAATAGCAGTAACCGTTTTAATACTTAGACCATTCATAAGCTCATCGTCCGTAAGTTTAACACCTAATGGAACTCCATTAGGATCAGAATCTGGACGTTGCTCGCTAGTTGGTGGTAAAAGAACACCTTCCTTTTTCATAAAGTCTTTAAACCTCTTCCCTTGAGTATCACACTGATTTAAGCTTTCTTTTAAAATTTTTATCACATCATCATCTGTTGTAGTATTAAGTCCTATTTGAATATATACTGTTGCTTCTTCCATTAAAGCTGAATAGAGCCAGCAACTCATAACTTCTCCCACATGTAATGGATTTTTTGGTTCAATATCCAAATTTATTTGTAAAAAATCTTTTACAGCTTCAAAAATAGTGGTCACAAGTCATTCTCCTATCTATCCTAAATTTGCATTTTTTAGTTTTTACGAAAAAAAATAATATATTCTCTAGTTCGTTGATGAAGTAAATGAAAAAAGGACTTTAAGTTGAAGAACTTTTTCTCCGGTATTTTGGAGAAGATTACATTGTTTTGTTAACCTGATTAATCATACACATTATTTTTGTTAGATTATCCAAAGCTTCCTGAAATTGGGATATTGTGGTAATGTTAAGTTGATGACGACAAAGGAAAATACAATGCAATCTTTATAAAAGGCAAACTAAGGAGGAGTTAAAAGTTTGCGGTGGTTTTTTGCGATTCAATTCATTATATTTGGAGCTTTATTTTTTTCATTAACCATTGATCAAATGGGAATTTTAGGTCATTTAATGATGAAAATAATAGGTGTGGGAAGCTTTTTTGTTGCTGGTTTCATTGTTAAGGGCAAGAAAGAAAAAGTCATGTTGTGATGAAGTAAAGAGGAGTACAGGTAGAGTATGAACCATTTATTTTCTTATTAAGCAAACGGAATTAAGTAGAAAAGAGATTAGAAAATAAACTGATAAATTTTTTCTTGCTTTAAAAAATGAGAGGAGTGAGCTAATGGAAAATAACAGTGCAATAAAAATGTACGATTACCATGTTTGGGCTAACCAACAAGTGTTCGAACACTTAAAACAACTTGATGAAAGTGTTTTTAAAAAGACAATTAAAAGTGTTTTCTCATCGATTTCAGAGGTTCTAATTCACATTTATGCAACAGACATTACCTGGTTGGAGACGATGAAGGGTAGCAGCTTCCATGATACAGTCAAAAAAGTGGAGAGCCGAAAGTCAGAAGCATCAGGAGTGACGATAGATGAACTTGAAGTGTTATATGATGTTCTTTCAAAGGAATTTTACGGTTTTTTTGCCGAACAGCAAGATCCAGAACAAATCGTCATTACTGAGCACCCAAATTATGGTCGTTGTGAATTCATCCTTGCTGATCTCATTCATCATGTAGTGAATCATGGAACATACCATCGAGGCAATGTGACAGCGATGCTGAGACAACAAGGTGAACGGGGTGTATCCACGGATTATGTATTTTTTCTCTTTAAATGATAACGTTTCGTATTTATCCAGTAAAGGCCGCTATTAGTGATGATCTTGTATCCTGTACGACTATTAAATGTTTGGAATTTTTAAGAAGGATAATTAAACCATAATCAAGTTGGATATTATAGTGTAACATATTTTTATCATGATAGAGAAGGAGGAAATTCCCTATTATTCTTAGAATTAAACTTCGTGTAAAATACGTATAAACACAAGTAAATCTTAATTAGTAAAACGTCTTAAACCCTGGAAAGTACAAGGATGAGACGTTTTTGGTTATATCTGGAACTAACGAAAAGTGTTAATAACACGTCTTTAAATTATAAAAACCTCGCATTTTGAGGATGCTATAAGATCGCTCGAGGTCAGTCTGACAGCTCAGGAAATTTAAGATCTTGTAACAGCAGCGAAATAGAATTGTGTTGCAGTCAGAGGAGCTTTGGAAAAAACAATGGATTAAGGTGAAATGAATCTTCCCATAAAAAACCCTGAGTTCTGTATAGGTATGGACTCAGGGTCTTAGTCTTTAGAACCTTGATGGATTACTCAGAATTTCTATCTAATAATGACCCCGTTTGTTCAGCTATGACACTTGCTGGTAAAGGCATTCTATTCTTGAATCACCATTCCACTGCCCCAACGTCCGCTGGGCCAAAAAATTGAAGAATAACTTCTTTATCTAATCCGAATTTTTGTCAAACTGATATTTCTACTTCAATTTTAAACTCTTCGATGACTAAATCAAGAAAACGACTATAAAAATATGGTATGAGAAATTCATTTGGAATAATACAATTGGCTTGAGAACAGGGTTAAAGATAGACCTAAATAAAGTCTTTCTCAGCAATTAAGATATCCTAAGCGACTTTTGATTCTTTAGATTTTGAGTGAGTTTCTTTACTCAACGCTAATAAAAAAATCATTATAATGATACAACTTGTTCCAACCCATTGGAAAATTCCAAAGGGTTCTTTTAACCAAAAGACGGTAGTTAAAACAGCCGCTAATGGCTCTATGCTTCCCAGAAGGCTTGATTCTTTAGGCAGTAGACTTTGCAAACTTTCGATATAAAACCAAAAGGCAATCATAGTCCCGAAAATGATAACGAAGACTAAGGATAAATAGACTTCTAGTGTTAAGCTTTTAAAGTCTATTTGCCATGGTGGATGGACAAAACTTAATGCTAAACCTCCAATAATCATAGCCCAGCCAACAATGACAAGTGAATCGTATTGTTTCAATAAAGGAACGGCATATAACGTATAAAAGGCTAAAGCTATTCCGGATAAAACACCCCATATGATTGCAAGTGTTGGCACAGATAATTGAGAGATGGAGCCGTTTGTTAGTAAGAAGAAGCAACCAACTAAGGCCAACGAAACAGACATCAAATCTCTTCGAGTTAGAGCAGCTTGTTTGCGTAAAACCAAATATACGATAATCATTAAAGGAGCTAAATATTGTAATAGTGTTGCAACAGCTGCATTACCATGTTTAATGGAAGCCATATATGTGTATTGAACTGCAAGCATACCGAGTAGCCCGAAGATAATCAATTGAATAGCTGTCCTTCTCGTTTTCCAAACACCAATTATCTGGGAACGACCCTTTCCAAAAAATTGAACCATCAAGAGTAAAAAACCAGCTATGAGTAATCGGGTCGTTACGAGCCAGTCTACATCGATTTCATGTTGAAAAAGCTTTTTTGAAACTGTACCGCCAATTCCCCAAAAAGTTGCACCTGCTATAACAAGAAATATCCCTTTTCTTCTATTCATCATTGATACTCCACCTTAAAATATAAACATATTGTTATAATATTTTTATGATAACGAAAAAACACTTGAAATAATATCTAAATAGAATGAAAAAATATAAGAATATTGAGGTGGTATTATGCAAATAAAAGATTTTATGGTTGATCAGAGTTTAAAAGAGTTAACCGAGCATCGCACAGTTGTACTACCAATTGCATGTTATGAAACAACGATAAATCAGAATATACATGGTTATATACCACTTCATTGGCATGAAGAATTTCAATTTGTTCTTGTAGTAAAAGGAGTAGCAATTTTTCAAATAAACGAGGAAAGAATGACTGTTCGAGAAGGTGAGGGGCTATTTATTAATAGTGGCCGCCTGCACATGGCAAGAGATAGGAATGATTCGGATTGTGTCTATATTTGTTTGAATGTTTCTCCAAGCTTTGTTTTATCACAGGAACTTTATATAAACTTTGTTAATCCTTATATTCAGGCGACTAATATACCTTATATTTTCTTAATTCCAGCAGAGAACTGGGCGAAAAATGTTTTAGATTCTATTAAAAAAATCAATCAGCTTATTAAACAGAAATCGCCATATTTTGAAATTGACATCAGTTTACATTTAGTGTTAATTTGGAAAAACTTAATAATAAATGGTGTTCAATTAGAGTACGAGCAGACTGAAATGGTAAAGAGTCAAAGAATGAAGCAAATGCTAAAATGGATCCATCTACATTATGCTGAAAAAATTCATTTAGAAGATATTGCACGAGCTGGTCAATTAAGCCGATCAGAATGCTGTCGATATTTTAAACGAATGTTAAAGAAAACACCTTTGAATTATGTAACCGATTATCGAATTCAAAAAAGTTTAACTTTGTTACAACAATCAGAATTTAATGTCACAGAGGTTGCCTATCAAGTAGGATTTAACAGCACAAGTTATTTCATCGAAAAATTCCGAAAGTCGATGAATATGACACCTTTAGCATATAAAAAATATATAAATTCTTTCACTTGAACAAATGGCTTTGCTTCAATACGATCTACCGCATTACGTGCAATGTTAAAAAGATATTACTAATGTTAAAATACAGGAGTAATATTTACTCAAAATTAAAATTTTTCTAACTGGGAAAAATTTAATTTATATCTACAAGATATACTCCTGTATAAAGCGCTATTCTTATAGAAAACCGTCCGAGTGTCAGACCTAAAATTCAGCTTTAGTTGTTAATGGGTTTTTATTCGCAAGGATAATATGTGCTGCTTTTTGACCTGATACAACTGCACCTTCCATTGTTGCAAAATACGGCTGCATAGTATAATCTCCGGCAAGTACAAGCCCTTCTATTGGTGTATTTTGTTCCGGGCGCATCCAATTATATCCCGGTTCTAATGAATGAAAATCGTAATGGTGATTAATTTGTCTATAATCTACAATATTTTCTGAAAGATCTATTCCCAAATTTCTTGCATCCTCTAGTATGGTTTGCAACGTCTCCTTAGGTGTCATTTTTAAAAACTTTTCGGGGGTAGACAAAATAATCGATAATCTCCCTGGTACATGACGAAATGTAGTTCGAGATTGTTCAGAAAAACTTGCCATAGACGTTTTGGGTCCAAATGTTGTGATATCTTTTGGTAACGAAGGCTTTTTAAGATCAAGTTGGAATGTAGCAGCAGGCATCACCGGAAGTTGTAACATAGGTTGAAACCATGGATGTTTTCCAAACTTTGGATCTAATAATTGTTTAGCTGAGTGCAAAGTTGTTGCTACTACGGTATGTTTTCCTTTGAAAATCTGTCCATTTTCCACTTTTACACCAGTTACTTTATTGTTTTCATCTAAAAGCAATTCCTTTACTTTATGGTTTGTCTTTACCATTCCTCCTCTTTTTTCAATTTCATTAGCCATAGGTTGACACATAACTTCTGTCATTCCGCCGAGAAAGGCTCCGATACGCATTTTATAGAACTTAGGAATACCAGGTGCGAAGAGGCCAAAGAAAACATAGGCAGAATACCGTTCGGGTGGCAAAAAGTATAGACCAGTACTAAGCGGGACTAGTACATAATGAAAAGCGTCTTCACTTACTCCGTACTTTCTCGCGTATTCTCGAAGATTGTATGTATCTAATTTCTTTGGATTTGTAAGGTAATCTTTAAATCCATTAAGAAAAAAAGGTATTAAGGACAGCTTATCACGTGGGGAAACCACTTCATTGTTCCCTAATAGCCCTTTTATTGTTTTCAATGGACCGAAGAGGGGGGCAAGGCCAATTGTTACTAATTTTTCTTTATGTTTCACACGAATTTCAATCTTTTCCTCCCATGTGAAAATATCATTTAACTTAATACCTGCTTTCCTTAATACTTTTGGCATAGCGGAATAAAAGCCAATATAGCGATGGAAACCGGACTCTACCTGCATTCCATTATCTTTATAAGAAGATGTTCTTCCGCCTACAACTGGCTCGGCTTCTAAAAGGAGTACTCTCTTTCCTTCGACAACTAATTCTAAACCACATGTTAATCCTGCCAATCCGGATCCAACAATTACCGTATCAAACTGCTCCAAGTGGAACACTCCAGTCATTTTTTTGTCTTATTTTGACCTTTAATGTGACACTTTATTAGTAAATTGGCTTTTAAAGCAATTTTAACCTTTGCATTCTATTAGATATATTAGATAATATAAAACTTGGTTATCATTGTATTTACCTAAAAATAAATATTACTATAAACAAACAATACCTGCATAATTATGCTCAGATTGTCGTAAGAAACGATGGATTCTAACGATTAAGATCTAACATTTTAATGGTTTTTCTTGTGTTTTTTTAAACGACTTTACTAACAAAAAAAGAACAAATAACCAAAAAGAGTTGTCATATTTATTGAAAAAGCACGTAGAGCTCAAATTGTGGAATATGCAATAGAAACAATTGCTGTAGTAGGATATGCCCAAGCATCTTTAGAACAAATTGCTAACGTGCAAAATTAAGTAAGGGGGTTATTTCTTATCACTTTTCAAATAAGGTGGAACTTCTTGAGCAGGTAGTGATTGAATATAATATGGCTTGGGAGTCATTTATTCGCCCGCAAATTGAGGCTCAAAGTTCTTCAAAAGACATGCTTAGAACTTATTTTGAATCAAATTTGAAATTCATTGATAGAAACCGTTAGCATGTATTTGTTGTAAATGAAATCGTTTCTAATAAAAGAACAGATGATGGTAAACTTCGATTTGCAGCAGAACATGATGAAACGATTTTACTTCCAATTGAAAATATTCTTTTTGGGGGTATGGGAGAAGGCGTTTTTCGTGAGTTTACAACACAATCAGCAAGGGTAATGGCGTTAACCGTAAGGCATGCTATTGATGGGTTTACAATTGAAATAATGAGAAAGCTTCATATAGATTTTAAGGAATATATTCAAGAACTTATGACAATCTTCGAAAAGTCAACTAGCAAGTAATGTGTGTCCATATAGGGGGAAAATACAATGATCTTTTATGAGGTAATTTGTTATAGTTGTAAAATAAAGTACAGAGTATACGAAGGAACCCTTCAATATAAACAGTACAAGAAAAATAGGAATACAATTTTTTTTTGTGAAGATTGCAATCATAAAATACGCTTAGACGCAATAAAAAATTTCTTTAGATAATGTCGAAGAATGTCATATTGAATAATCTTCTGGATAATTATTTTCTGTTCCGATTTTTAGAAAATATTAACACTCACTAGACTAATTCTCTACTGCTGAGGAAAGACTAATCAAAACTTCTCTATGGTGAGGGATTTAGGTTGGACAAAGACATTTTTCATAATATTGATAGAGCGCAATATTTACATACAAAAGCTTTCAATCAAATATATGCCGTTTGGCAAGAGGAAATACTTTTCACCTGGAGATGGTGGTTAGGATTGGCGCTTGGCGTAATTCCTTGGATGTGGTGGTGCTTTTTTTTTCGTAAAAAGGATAGTACGGGAAGATTACTTTATGCAGGATATTTTGTAATGACAATCTCACTTTCCTTAGATGCAATAGGTGATCAAATTGGATTATGGGAATACAGGTTTGAAATAGTCCCTTTAATGCCAGGATTTATTCCTTGGGATGTATCTCTAATGCCAATTGTAATAATATCACTAATACAAACGAAACCGCATATAAATCCAATTTACAAGGCGCTATTATTTGCAGTGACTACTGCTTTCATAGGAGAGGAATTAGCTGTACAATTAGGATTTTATAAAATGTTACTTTGGAAGCATGCGTATGGTATTCCTATTTATTTTGTCATTTACTTGATAGCTCATAAATTAGCAAATAGTAAAAATGTTGCATCACTTAAATAAGTAATGAGTATAATTTATTCATCAACATCCTAGACATCTGGCGCATTTCATATAAATGAGGTGTGCCTTTTTGGTGTGGATTTTTGAAAATGATGAATTGATTTGGACTTAATGTTTTTATTGGAATTCATGATGTCATCTGACTCAATAGAAAACCAACTATTTATGAAATGTGTATGGTATATTAGTCGAAAAAGGAACTAAATCATAGATATGCAACTTATACTTTTATGTTTATTAAACAATATAGAAAGGAGGAGTATCCATTGGGCATTGAAACGAAAGAAATTTTAGCAAAGAAAATTCTTAGTGAAGCAAAAGGATATTTAGATGTTGGGTTCACCCACTCCTTAAATCCATATAGTGGTTGTACGTTTTCGTGCAAGTATTGTTATGTAAGAGAAATGCCTATACAGAGATTTAAAGACATACCATGGGGAGAATGGTTGGACATAAAAATCAATGCTGGAGAAAATTTCAAAAACGAAATGATGAAACTTCGTAAAAAAGAAAAAACAGTAAATATTTTTATGTCATCAGCGACTGACCCATACCAACCTATTGAACGAAAAACAGGAATTACAAGGGCGATATTGGAGGAAATGCTGGAAAATCCCCCTGATCTTCTTCAAATCCAAACAAGAAGTCCACTCATCACAAGAGATATTGATTTGTTACAGCAGTTGACTGAAACATGTAAAGTTCTAGTATCAATGACCATTGAAACTGATAGAGAGGATATAAAACAAATATTTTCTCCATATGCCCCCGGAGTGAAAATAAGATTAAAAGCTTTAAAGGAAGTGCATGATGCTGGAATACCTACTCAGGCTTCAATTTCCCCTGTATTGCCGTTTACTCCAGATTTCCCAAAAGCTTTGGAAGGGATTGTAGACCATATATGGATCGATACTTTAAGTATTGGTGATGGTTCAATGGGGAAGCGATCAAAAAGGTTAGGAATGCCAGATCTATTTGAAGAACACGGACTATCAAAGTGGTATCAACATGACTTACATGAGAGGGTGAAAAAATATTTTCATAAATATTTTCCGAGTGACATGATAAGAGTTTCTAAGGATGAAGCTTTTCCGAGATGAAGAAAATATAGAGATCGTTATACATACAATAAGTTGGTTTATATTTCCTTATAGTTTCTCTTCCACAATTAGGCCGGATTGAGTAGAACAATTAATAGAAGCAAGAAGGGAGAATAGAGTGGAAGATAAACCTGCAGAATATGTTGCGATTGAAATTAAAACACCCTCATTGGTAGGCATCATCATGTGGTGGATCAGGAAGGGGCTTCATTATAGTTCAGATTATATTTCGGATCAAATATATTTAATGTACAGAGGGGAATGATTCGAAATCATTCATCCATATTAATGACTAGAAGTATAGATCTTTTGATTACCTAATAAGGATGGAAACTAGTACAATCACGTATAATTGTACTAGTTTGTGAAAAGGAATACTTATACTAACGGGTACGATTGTTCAGGAAGGGTAATTGTTTTTTTCTTAATGAACAAACGAAGCAGTTTAGTGGAAGAAGGATTTTCTAAAAAATATAATACCCTACCGAGTTGGAAGGGCATTTTTAGTTATTTTTGTTTTGCAATCTCTGATCTATTAGGTGCAAGTGGAGGTTGTTCTAACCATTTGTTTTTAACCATAATATCAAACCATTTTTTTGTAACCATAAGATTTTGTAAAATGGTTGACTCATAAGTGGTCACTAGGTCTGTTCTCATGGATGATGCAAGACCACCTCCATGATAATTTTGTGCAGCTTGAAACAAAAATCCCATATGATACATCAATAATTTATCGGAAAATGGAGAATCAGTTGAAATGCAAACTTCTGTTTCCAAAGATTTCGGAACTGGTAGGTTATCTGCTTGCATTATCTTTGCGAAAGCTTTTATTTGTCCATCAGCAGTTTTCTGAGAATCGGTTAAAAATTTTCTAACTTCTTTCGATTGTGCCACCTGACTGAAAGCAATGGAAAGAGTTTTTGCCATAATACTTTTTTTGAGGTTTAAAGATATACTAATAATTTCAATTGCTGAAAGTGTTCTACCCTTCCCAAAATAACCATCTTTGAAATCTTTGCTTGTAATATATTCTGGACGTTCATAAGCATAATATAACGGGTCTCTTTGGAAAAGTCCTTTTTCAAGCAATAATTCAATAGTTTGATGATACAACTTTTTAGCATCGTTATCGCACGTGTCGTAAAACTCCCTTAAATCTTTTCTTACAGAAATACCTAATGATATGCTATGTCCTAATAATCCATGTATAGTCATGATGTTTAAATAATTCAGGCAGAATCCATCTGTAAACAATCTCTGTTTTCCTAAAAACAGGTCGGTTTCATTAAATCCAATTGGTGCAGGAAATCCTTCATTCTCAATAAAAGTCTTAATTTGTTTCTTTTGTCGTTCGAATGTCTTTATAGCATCATTAAAAACGGCTTTTATTTCTTCATCCTCAATAATTGAGTACATATATCTATTTACTACATCTGTGGCTGTTCCGTTAACATACTCCCCCCACAAGGAACCTATTTCAGAAGAGGTAAGCTTTAATTTTTCCGTATCCATATTTATCACCTCCAAAGTATTATTTCCAATTTCACGAGAGGTATGATTTTTATTTACCATATTGTATCTTCACCTAACCTGACGATTTTTCTGAACTTAAACTTATTTATCAAGAATATAAAGCTCAATTTTTAATGAAACCTTTAAGAAAAAGTGAACGTAAATAAGATAAAGGGAAGGACAACATGTACTTTGAATTTGATTTTGGTTCTTTAACTGTTGCTTTTCTTTTTATAGTTGTTGCTTACTATGTCGGTATCAAAAAACAAACTTGGATTTTAAGAGGCTTTAATCAAGCAAGGATTAGGGACAAAGATAGGTTAGCAAAAATTACAGGATATTTCTTTTTGAATAGCGGGTTTTTCTTACTCTTAAATGGCATTATCAATATCCCATATCAGGAATCGTTTACACCATCTACAATCATTGCTTACGGTGTGTGCACAATTATTTATGTTCATAAGACATTCGTTGAATAAATCTAATTGTGAAAAATTGAACTTAAACAAACAAGGTGCTTATCTAGAATTAGGATCGTGCTTTATTTTAATGGAATAAAGAATTGAGATAATCTTTCGATTTTTAAATAATTGGTAAAAGAGAGTAACAAGAGTATTCATTAAGAAAAAATATTAAATAAATAAATGGCGACTTTCTGATTAAATTTTGTAGTGAAAACCCCACTGGTTTTTCAACCAAAGAGTGATTTTCTTTTTTGGCTGGTTTTTCTCTCTTGCTGCATTTTCATAAATTTAAATTTACATACAATGCAAATACTTTGTAACAATTACCTAATAAAAGTACGTTATGAAATCTCATCTAACTTGAATATACATAGGTAAAACCTAAAGTTGGAGGGCTGTTTATGACTTTAATTTCTATCTATACTGTTGGCAGGTTAAACCATCCATATGACCACCCTGCCTCTCGTCAATTTTATGAAATAGGGGAAAAGGTATTTCGTCAGGCAACTAAATCAGGTCAACTTATTGAGGCATTTTCACATAATGGAGTCTCTTTTCCTGAAGAAGCCATAAAGGGGGAAGGTTACCCTGTTCTTACATTAACGGTATGGAAAAGCCTTCAAGCTTTATATCGTTTTACCTATTCAGGTCATCATAGGCAGGCGTTGCGAGATAGAAGCAAATGGATGGAACCTTATCAAGAGAAACACCTTTCATATGTAGTGTGGTGGACAGAGAAGATAAATGATGTCTCATGGGAGGAGGCTTCCAAGAGATATAACTATTATATTGAACACGGGCCTACACCTTTTGCATTTGATTTTAAGCAGGCATTTGATCAAAAAGGGGAGACGTGCTTGTTAAAGTAACTGGAAGCTCTTGATTAATTGTAAATTTTCAATTTAAATGACGTGAAAATTTTAAAACAGAGACACTAGAGCAAATCAAATGAAGCGTCTTGACTCTTGATAATATTGGGTTCAAGGCGTTTTTTTATTTTCATAGGAAATGATAGTGATACTGATGATGTTGCTGAAAATTCAAAAGTTGTATCTAATAAGTCAAGGTTGGACAAAATTGGAGAGATCTAATTTCAGTAAGAAAAATGGGCGAAAATATTTTTAATTAAAGTCTAAATTTCCACGGAGTAGTACAACATATAAGATAACTACATACGTTTAGATTTTATTTTTAAAGAAAACGCCAGAAATACAGACGATAAGGGGAATTCATATGATCTTTATATATCATGATTTTGGTGGAACACATACTACATCCATGGCAGCAGCCTATCACCTTAAAAAGATTGATAATCCGGATAAGATACTTGAAAGAGATGAAATACTTGCTGTCCCTTATTTTAATAAATTGACAAAAAAAGATGCTGGCAGATTTATTTTCCACGGAGTAGACGATGAAGGAAATTCAGTATATACACTTGGCAGACGGTCATCTAAACTTGTCATACCATCACTTTATCACTTTAGTAATATCATCGTTAATCGATATCAACTTAATGAAAGAATTATTTTTTCAAATACATCACCTGTTGTACCATTCGCAATGACAATGGGCGGTTTTTTCTCAAGGGGACTTAAGCTTGATCCGATTGGAGTACCTCTTTTGGTGGTAGGAGCAAAGCAATGCTGTAAACATATTAAACAGCTAGTTGATCATACAAAAGAAATCGCGAATGAATCAAAAGAGCCCCTTATCGTAACAATTGAAAATCAAAAATATCAGGCTTAATGACGGAATTATTGAACGCGAATTTAAAGTTTGAAATATAAGAAACGCCTCGGTCTTCGCATATATAGCTCGCCTATTTTAATTGATACTTATATTAAAGCATTAAGAAATAGGGTTGATCCATGCTTTATTGATTAGCTAGAAGATTAGATTTATAACAGGATCTTAACGATTATACTCGACCAAAGTTCATTTTATTGTTTAAAAGTGGTTAACCAAATACCTTCAAACCCAAAATACTCGCACCAGACCGAGCGCTTAGGTTATTTGATAAAATACGAAGAATGACAGAAACAAAGGGATCATTTGATTAAAAATGAAAGGTCTGCTTATAAATAAGCAGACCTTTGTTTATTTCAATTATGATTCTGCACCATCAATAAAGATTTCTGTTCCTGTTATATGTGAGGACAAGTCTTCCTATTTACATATTACTCTTAGATTTAACAAGAATCGGTGATCATAAACCCTCTCAAATTAAGAAGCAGGTACAATCTATAATTGCATCGGCTTATTCGTTAACATAGCCCAAGCTGGGTGAATACACTAATGTAGTAAAGAAAGGAGGGTTACCAAGTGTATAACAACATGCCAATGCCTCAACAGGTACAGGGAGCTTATCAACCTAATGTTCCAATGCCTCAACAAGTACAAGGAGCTTTTCAACCGAACGTTTCAATGCCTCAACAGGTACAAGGAGCTTTTCAACCGAATGCACCAATGCCTCAACAAGTTCAGGGAGTATCTAAGGACGGTGATATAAAATCACTTTGTCACCAATACATGAACTACCACGTTATGGGAGAAATGAACGACGGGTCACAGTTTGAGGGGATTATCACAGATATGGACGATGATGGTGTGACTATGTTAGTTCCAGAAGAGGTTGATGCAGAGGAAATAAACAGGTTTGGATATGGTTATGGTTTTGATTATGATGATTACGGACGTCCGCGCAGAAGGAGATTCCGTCGTTTTCGTCGACGCCGTTTCCCATTCCGCTTTTTTAGAAGACTATTCCTTTTCCCATATTTCTACTTTTATTAAGCCTTAACAAGAAGCTAGTAAAGATAATAGGACGATACATTTTATAGTATCGTTTAATTAATGTATCGGTATGTGGATAAAGAATCAAGTTTAATGCTGAACGAAATTCATGGCCATATAAATAATCCAGCGCAGGGTCATTAGAATCGTAGGACATAGAATTGTTATGTAATGAACGGTTACTTTAATAATAGATCTTCAATAATAAAGCGCCTTTCTGGAGCAAGGAAAGGTGCTTATTTCAATTTATAGTTCTTTTTGTTGTAAATGTAGTGTGCGAAAAATACTAAAAATAGGAACAGATTGATTTATAATATGTTTCAAAATTGGGAAAGTTAAAGAAAAATCAAATGGTATTAGGAGGGTTTTGGTGAGTAGTTCAAATCGAGTACCAATTACATCTTCAGAATTAGGAAACTTGTGGATGGCATATCAAGACAAAACAATGATTATGAGGTTTCTAGAATACTTTCTTGAGCACGTTGAAAAAGAAGAGTCACGTCAAATCCTCAAGTCTTATTATGAACTTGCTACCCAAAGTGTAGAGTTTATAACCAATATTTTTCAACAGGAAGGCGCCGTTATTCCAACAGGCTTTACTGAAAAAGATGTGAATAAAGGGGCTCCCAAGTTATTCGACTATATGTATGATGTCATGTATTTGCACATGATGACTAAAATAGAAACTAATCTTTATGCACTCTTTTCGACTATGTCTTATCGTCAAGATATAAGAAAATTCTTCATTCGCTTAACGGCTGAAGCGCAAGAATCGTTTGACCAAGTAACAAAAGCTTTATTAGAAGCAGGGGTTCTTTCTCGTCCTCCATATGTATCGATGCCAAAAGAAGTGAAGTTTATACATAAAAAAAATTATATGACTGGATTAAATTGGTTCAGTAATGAGAGGTCCTTAAATACGATCGAAGTTTCTCATATACATCATGCTATTGAGACAAACCTCACGGGGATGCAATTAATGATCGGATTTGCACAAGTAGCGCATGATCAGCAGGTACGAAACCATTTTGTTAAAGGTATGGAACTATCAAAGAAAGTCGAAACAACATTAGGTGAATTTTTACGGCAGGAGTTCATTGAACCGCCAGCAACACATGCAGGAAAAGCCACAAATTCAACTGTCCCTCCATTCTCGGATAAATTGATGATGTATAATACCAGTTTATTAACTACATTTGGACTTGGGAGTAATGCACTTGGCGGTGCTTTTAGTTTAAGAACTGATTTACCCGCGAAAATGGCAATTATTGCAAAGGATATTTTTGATTTTGCAAAACAGGGTGGGAAAATTATGATCAAAAATGGTTGGATGGAAGAACCACCCCCGGTTGAGGATCGAAATCAATTGACCCAAAGGTAAATAGGTATTAAAAAGGGATCTTCGGTTGAGATCCTTTTTTAATGCCAATAACTTGTTTATGTGAACGAAGTTTGTATAGGATCTTGTTTAGCAATCGGGTAGATTGTTGAGGATACCCGATACAATAACGGGAAGAAGCGCTTTTTTTATTGAAAGCAACAGTTCAGGTTAATTAAAGAAGTAATACTATAAAGAATTTAAATTTATGGAACTTTTCTATTTTTACTCGGTATGAGGAAATGATGTACCCGAAGGAGTCAATAGAGGAGAAGAAAGGATCATTATTATTAGAATACCTCTGATAAAAGCTAATACAATATATAAACATAATATGTTTATCCTGCTTTATATAGCAATGCCGAATTGGCGAGAGGGGTGAAAACAATGGAATTCCAAGAAATACTGGATTGGGCTTTTCAGCGCCATCTAAATCCGTTAAGTTGGTATATTCGTCCCGTCTTTTTAATTGTATTAGTCTATTTTGCTTATAAGCACAGCTGGAAAGGTGTTATTATAACCTTTGTGTTAATGATGAGCAGTATGGTCTGGTTTCCAGCACCAGAGACGATTAATCCGCAAATGCAGGAAGTTTTGGAATACGAGCAAATGCTATTAAGTAACCCAGTTTCAGCTATATTTACGATTGCTTTAATGATGGTTTTTGTCGTTTTAATTTTAATCGCTTTTTGGAAGCATTCACTTAAATTTGGTTTGATCATATTAAATATCACACTTATTGGAAAGGTTATCCTGTCATTACTTTTCATAGGCGAGAACGGATGGGCACCACTAGGCAACACTATTTTTGGGCTGATTTTAGTAAATGGTATTGGCTTGTTCATAAAGTATAGAAAACAAAAAAATAAATAAGCAAAGCAAAAATGTGAGTTTATTCAATTAAAGGGTGCTTTAATTGAATAGGGATTAAAAGGCAGCTTCATGCTGCCTTTATTCTTTTGAGTTAATATGAAGCATCTCTTAAACTTTATTCAGGGAATGTTCCAATATGATTATGATATAGACACAAGATGAATTAGAAAAACTTGGAATTTATATACTTATATATTAAGATATTATGTGATAACTATTTTCCAAATTTAGGAGGGTGATTATGAAAAGAAAATTCTTATATACTTTGCTTTCGATTACATTAGGAGCTGGGTTATTATCTGTTGATGGTGCACCTGTTCAGGCTAAGAGTGAAAATCAAAAGATGAATAACACATACGCGATAGCTTTTAAAAATGAGTTACCCAATAATTATAAAGAAGTCATACAAAAAGCAGGTGGAAAAGTAACGAAAGTTCTTCTAGAAGTTGGAGGAGTTGAAGCTCAATCTGACAAAGCTTCTTTTCTGCAAAACTTAAAAAGTATTTCTTCGATAGAAGCTGCCAATAAAGAAATTCCATTAGTGTTAAATGAACCGAGAGCTACCTATGATAAGTATGAGTCAAGTATCATCAGCCAGCAAGAAGAGGGAAATTATTGGGATTCCCAATGGGATATTCAAAGAGTGACTAATGAGGGTAAATCATATGATTTAGAAACAGGCGGATATAAAGATAAAGATGGAAATACTGTACATAAAGCTGTGGTAGGGGTGATTGATACTGGGATTGATCAGTCTCATCCGGATTTACAGGATAATATAATTGGAGGACGAAATCTTGTCCCAGCAGGCATGGATGAGTCTGAAACGGGTGATCCCGCTGATATAAAAGACCGTAATGGTCACGGTACACACGTTGCAGGCATCATTGGGGCGAATGGTAAAGTAAAAGGTGTAGGTCCAGATTTAGGAATTCGAGCCTATCGTGTCCTTTATTCGGAACAAGCGATGGGACTACCAACTTGGATCATAGATGGAATTATTTCAGCAACAAATGATAAGGTTGATGTTATTAATATGTCGCTTCGTTTCTATCATAATACAAAATGGACAATAGATGGTGATAGTTATAAGGAAGTAGCTGAAAAGATCCTTTGGAAGAGAGCTATACAGTACGCGATTAAGAATGACGTAACCGTAGTAGCCGGTAGTGGTAATGAAAGTTTAAATTTAGATGATAAAAACGAAGTAAATGAATTTTTAAATAAGCTTTATGAGCCATATGGTATGAGTGTGAAGGTACCTGCAACCGTAGTACCAGCCCAGCTACCGGGAGTCATTAATGTATCTGCCTCAACAAAATGGTCAACGCATCAACTTGCATTCTATTCTAATTATGGAAGCAGTATTGACGTGGCAGCACCTGGTGGAGATTATGGTTCTAAATATTCGGAAACCAACAACCCAATAGATGCTGATCCAAATAACTTAATCCTGAGTACTTGGCCTTCCTATTTAGGTTCTCCATATGCTTTAAATGCAGGTACATCTATGGCTACTCCTCAAGTGGCCGGAATTGCAGGAGTAATTAAGGCTGCCCACCCAGAATATAAACCTTCACAAGTAGCAGCGCGTATTAAGCAAACAGCTTTGGATTATGGGAAAAATGGACAGGATGCTTTATTTGGTTCAGGAGAGGCAAATGCGTATAGGGCATTAGAGAATATAAAAAAATAGTCTTTAATTTCAGGGAAAATAAAAATGTCAAAAAAAGAGGGATTCAAGTCTACTAAAAGGTTCGTTTTTACAGGAAAAAAGAGCCTAACAGGGTTACTCTAATCCCTTAGAAGTAGACAGAAAAAAAGACTAAGTCGCCAGTGTGATTCGGTATACAACCGGAGAACACTGGTTTGTTTTTTCTACTTCATATTATTCAACCTTTACCTTTACTTGATCAATAGCATTATATCCATATCCTTTTCGGTTCTAATAAGCAGCCGACGGTTGAGTTCGATGATATGAATCAGTTGCCTTTGTTAAAATTGTATATTCGCCTTTTGATTGTATGGTCCATTTATATGACCAATTGAACCAACTATAGCCTTTGTGATCTCTTCTTTCCAACTGTGTATCAGACCATGTTTTTCCATTATCAGTGCTAATTTTCACATTTGTGATATAGCCTTTTCCAGTCCATGCAATTCCTTTTATTTTATGTTCACCTATCTGGATGATCTCCATATTAAGTGGCTTTTGGATAGTTGAATTAACATTTATTGTGGTGACAGGAAAGGACCTTTTATTATCGTTTTTGTTAGGATAATAAACATAATCAATTGATTGAAAGGGACCATGAAATAGATCATCTATTACGCTAATTTGTTTTAGCCATTTGACAGAAGCCATTGCATACCAATGTGGAACAATTAATCTCATCGGGTATCCATGTATAAAGGGAATCGGTTTATGATTGTATTCATAAGCGATAATTGTATCAGGGTGTAAGGCAATTTCGATCGGTAAACTTCTAACAAATGAGTATTCTTTATCAGGGTCATTTCTTTTCCCTGCATCAAATCCTTCAAAAACTATTTCCTTTGCATCCTTCTTAATACCTGATAATGTAAGCAGGTAGCTAAGAGGAACTCCTTTCCAATACCCTTGGCTAATCGCTCCGTTTTCCCATTGCTCTCCATAAATCTTTGGTTCAAACCTAGCTCGTTTGTTCCCAGCACATTCTAAGACAACTTTTATTGTTTTTGAAGGAAAACGAAGAATCTCTTCCATAGAAAATAATTGTGGCCGAGCCACTGAACCCGTTATCGGCAACCAATAGCTAGATAATGACGGATAAGGAAAGTGATTTCGTCTATAAAACAAGGGATTAGGTATTATATCTTTTTCTAAAAAATGAATAGGTGTTTCTTGATTTTCAGGTTGTAAACTTCGTGTTGTAAGATATGGCTTTTGCATATTGAACATAACCTTCTCCTTATAAACAGATTGATGATTATAAGGTATGTCATGCAATAAAAGTTAGACCATTAATATCATCTTAAATGGAGCTAGACTTTATCTATGAAAATGTTTCAAATTTATGGTAATCTAATAGAGGAAGGGAGAGGATTTATAATGGGCATATCAGTACCTGAAATTAGGTTACATGATGGTTTAACTATACCTGTCGTTGGATTGGGTACATATAACTTAAAAGGCAAACAAGGTTCTGAATCAATCCAATATGCGATTGATCATTTAGGGTATCGACTGCTTGATTCTGCTTATAATTATGAAAATGAAGGTACAGTTGGTGAAGCGGTTAGACGAAGCTCTGTTTCAAGAGAAGAATTAATCATCACTTCTAAGTTACCGGGAAGATATCAAGAGTATGATAAAGCAATGATTGCGATTCAAGAATCTTTATATCGTGCGAACTTAGATTATTATGATGTATATCTGATTCATTGGCCAAATCCAAAACAAAACCACTATGTTGAAGCATGGCAAGCTCTAATAGATGCTAAAAAACAAGGCTTAATTCGATCGATTGGTGTATGTAATTTTCTACCTGACCATATTGAACGCCTTGAATCAGAAACGGGTGTAAAGCCAAGTTTAAACCAAATAGAGTTACATCCATTTTTTAATCAAGCGGAGCAACGAAAGTGGCATGAAGATCATGACGTAGTAACACAGTCATGGAGTCCGTTAGCTCGTGCAAATGAAGTTCTTGAAAATAATATATTAAAGCAAATGGCAGAAGCTCACAATAAGACGGTTTCACAAGTCATATTACGTTGGCATTATCAACTTGGCGCCATTTCAATCCCTAAATCTGCATCTCCTGAAAGGCAACTTGAAAATATATCTATCTTTGACTTTCATCTAAATGAGGACGAAATGGCTCTCATCTCAGCATTATCGCGCCCAGACGGCAGAATCAATAACCAGGATCCTGCTGCATATGAAGAATTTTAATATTAAAATGGTTCAGCACATTTCTTTTCCCGGGATGTGCTTTTATCTTAAATAAATTCAGTTGAAAAGAAGTGGTGGAAAGAAATGAAGAAATTTTTAGTGAATGATATGTTTATTGATGAAAAAGATGTTCAGCTATCTATCTATGATAGAGGCTATCAATTTGGTGACGGAGTATATGAGGTTATTCGATTTTATCATAAAAAGTATTTTAAACTGAAAGAACATTTAATTCGATATATTGAAAGTGCTAGAAAAATAGATATCGACACTGATTTGGATCTAGAACAGCTTGAGTCAATGTTTGAAGAATTATTACAGCATAATTCTGTAGAAAATGGCTATGTGTATACACAATTAACAAGAGGTACTGCACCAAGAAGTCATATTTATAAAAAAGAAGACTTAAAGCCTCAACTCATTGCTTATGTTGAAGAAGCAACAAGACCTATTGAAACAATGGAGAAAGGTGCTTCTGCGATTTTACACGAGGATGAGAGATGGACAAAATGTGATATTAAAAGCTTAAATTTACTTGGTAGTGTATTAGCTAAAAACAAAGCCCATAAGTTGGGTGCATTTGAAGCGATATTACATCGAGGGAATATTGTGACAGAAGGCAGTGTCTCAAATGTATTTGTCTATAAAAATAACAAACTATATACATCTCCGGCAGATAACCTCATTTTGAATGGCATCACAAGACTAACGATTATTGAAATTGCAAGGGAACTTGGATTAGAGGTTGAAGAAAAATCGGTGACAGTAGACTTCTTATTATCAAGTGATGAAGTATTTACAACAGCAACTGTATCGGAAATAACACCTATCGTTGAGATTAAAGATAAAGGTTCAATTGGAAATGGAAAACCTGGTGAAGTGACAAAGTTGATTCAAGCAAAGTACGAAGAAAAAATTAAACAGCTTTAACATAATTTATCCCGATTTATTTAACTATGTCGGGATTTTTTTATCCCATTCTTAACGGGCAGTAAAACCCCCACCTCAAGATTCTAGAGAAGCAAAGAAGATAGGTGGGGATAACTGCCCGTAAAGATCCGATAAGTCTCGCTACCCATCAGTGGGGGATAAAGAACACCCCCACTGATGGAAGTCTTGCTTTATCATAAAAGGCTTTAAATGGGGGGTTCGAATTTTTGAAAAGAGTAGATGTTACATATGTTCTTTTGTTTGATGATAAATGCGAGAAGGTATTAATGGTAAAAAATATAGGGAATTCATCTTCATACTACACACTTCCAGGAGGAGCAGTTGAAGAAGGAGAAACTCTTGAAGAAGCGGCGATTCGAGAGGTAAAGGAAGAAACTGGTTTTGATGTAGAAATCGATCATATTTTTTCTGTAAGTGAAGTATTGTTTGAAGATAAGGGGCATCATGTAGTTTTCTTTATTTTCAGAGGGAGAATTATTGGTGGTGAAGTAAATATTTCAATGCCAGAAGAAATTGAAAAGGTAACATGGATGGATTCTTTTAAAGCAGAAGAGTACATACATATAGCAAATGCAGGAAAAGGTTTATTAAAAAGCGGAAATTCAGCACCATATTTACTTAGAGGACTTGTTGTAAATAATTAATTAGCTGGAGGTAATGGGGATGGAGGCTTCCGTAGAAAAGATATTTTCAAAAGAGATCATTGAGCAGGCGGGACAATTTTATAACGTTGATAAAGAGACGGCTGTAAAGCTGGGGGATGCTGAGAACTATGTTTTCGAGGTGTATCGTCATACAACTCCCTATATCCTAAGGATAACACACGAGTCTCATCGTACGAAGCAACAGCTTTTATCAGAATTACTTTGGGTTAGATACCTGCAAAAAAATGGTGCACAAATACCAAATGTATTAGTCTCTATTCATGATAATCTTATAGAAACTGTAAAAGCTTTAGATGGATCAGATTTTTATTGTTGTTTATTTGAAAAAGCACCAGGAATGAGAGTAAAGATTAGTGATAAGGAATTTAATGAGTCAATATTTTTTGAATGGGGAAGAACGATCGGCCAATTTCATAAACTTACGAAAAATTATCGACCTAAACAAATCCATAAACGATTAGAATGGGATGAAGAAGAATTATTAACGATTGAACAATATTATAAGGATGCTCCAAATGGAATTATCCAGCAACAGAAGTTCCTTAAGGATAGGTTATTACAACTACCACAGCATAGCGATAACTATGGTCTTATCCATTCTGACATCCACCATGGGAATTTTCATGTTCATGACGGCACAATTTATGTGTTCGATTTTGATGATTGTTCATATCATTGGTTCGCAAGTGATTTAGCGATACCCCTCTATTATTATATTTGGAGTTTAGAAACTAGCGGAATCACAGATTTTGAGGAACATGGAAAAGTATTTATGAAGGAATTACGAAAAGGATATGAAACAGAAAATAAGCTTAGTGCAGCTGATTATCAAACAATTCCATTGTTTTTAAAGTTAAGGGATCTTACTTTGTATAGCTTTTTCCATAAGAAGTTTGACATCGAAAAAATGGATAATCAGATGTTGAAAATATTACGTAGGATGGAAGAGAGAATTCTTCAAAATCAACCTATTATTCATCTGGATTTCACCTAAGTTTATGACAAGATGAAAGGTTTTATCTTTAGAAATCGAGATATCTAAAATATGAAAAAATAAACAGTCGCGAACCTTGAACTGCTCCCTGTCAAGTAGACAGTTGAAATAACAAAAATGATCTAAGCGGCTTTAGCTCTAAATTCCATTGGACTAAGGCCGTTTAGTTTTTCTTGATATCTTTCATGATTATAGAAGTGGATATATTCATTTATCGCAATGCAGAGTTCCTCAAAGGTCTCGTATTTATTTAAATAATATTTCTCACATTTGAGCGTTCCCCAAAAAGATTCCATTGGCCCATTATCAATACATCTTCCGACTCGAGACATACTTTGTGTCATACCTGCAGTTTCTACCCTTCGTTTAAACCCATGAGAGGTGTATTGAAACCCGCGATCACTATGGATAAGCGGATGTTGTCCATTTAAAAGAGCTATAGCCTGGTCAAGTGTATCAAACACAAGTTTATTATTATTGGAGTGCCCTATAACATAACTAACAATTGATCCATCATATAAATCACGAATAGCACTTAAATAGGCCTTTTTTGACTGACCATACTTAAATTCCGTCACATCTGTAACCCATTTTTCATTTGGATGATTAGCTATAAATTCGCGATTTAACACATTTTCTGCCACATGTTGAGGGGAAGAGTATTTATAACGTTTCTTACCTTTACGGATAACGGCTTGTATACCACAGATTTTCATTAATCGATAAATTCTCTTGTGGTTAAATTTCCGGCCAAACTTCCGGTTAATGTTCATTTTCATTCGGCGATATCCATAGATTCCCGCAACTTTCTCATGGAGAACCTTTATCTCTTTAATAATTTCTTCATTCTGAAGTTCTCGCTCGGACGGTGTTCGATTTAACCATTTATAATAAGCTGATCGCTCAATACCAGCGATTTCACAAAGTAGTGAAACCGCAAGGTTTTCTTCCTCCTGAAGCTCCTGGATGGCTACATACCTTTCTTCATATCTTACTTGGTCTATCTTCTCCTCCTTTCTATCTCCTCTAACTTTTTTAAATATTTATTCTCAGCTCTTAAGCGTTCATTTTCTCTCTCTAGCTTCTTCATTTCTAGCTTTATTTTTTCCTCTGGTGACAATTCTGCTTCATCTTTGGTTCTTCCTCGTTTATCCTTTAATGCCTCAGATCCTTCGGTCTCGTACTTTCTTACCCATTGATATACTTGTTGATAAGAAACTTCATAAATCTCAGAAGTCTGATGATAATCCTTCCCATTCTCTAAACAATGGATAGCTATTTGAACTCTTTCTTCCCAACTCGTTTTTCTCCCTTTAGTCATAAAGCGAATTCTCCCCTTACCGGTATCTTTTAATTCTCTATGACTATTATACTTTTTAATCCATCGACTAAGGACAGATCTACTTGAAATTTCATACTTTCGAACAATCTCATTTTTAGAGTATTTTCCGGATAGATAATCTCTTATGGCAGCTTCCTTTAACCCTTTAGAATATGACTTCCAAGTGTTTGAATCCCTTAACCCACTTATCCCGTTTTTCTCAAACTTCTCTAGCCAATTATAGAAGGTATATTTTGTGATTTGATATCTTAAACACAATTCCTTAATTGTGTAGTCTCCATCTTTATAAGCCATTAATACTTTGTACTTATATTCAATTGGAAAGTATTTATTAGACATAAAAAGCTCCCCCTAAGGAAAAACAGATTTATTTTTTCATCTGTCTACCTTAAGGGGAGCATATCACCTGCAATGTCGTGACTGTTTATTTTTTTGTCCAAATTTCGAAAGCCTTAGAAGAATACTCGGCAGTGAAAAATTAAAACTACAATCTTTAATTAAAGTTAGAAAAACCTCAACTATATGACTACCTTCACAAGTTTTTAAGGAAGTAAAAAGATATCATGATAGGGAGGACTATCCAACTTTGACTTTTTTAAATGTCCTTCTGTTATGAGTTCCTCTAGCCCATTTTCAATTTCCTCTGGTTTGACACCAAAGATATCTGCAACCTTAACTGTTGAGATGGTCATATATTTTGGTTTTTTCGTAGATGAATGAATCATAGTTTGAACGCGATGAAGTAGTTCATTTTTATCCATAATTTTCTCCTTCATTTATTTATATTCATATTTTTTCCCATTTTTGGAAAGATTATTAACGAATTATAAGGAGTGATAAATGTGGGGTTTCATGCACCTGATGAGATTGCCAAATTGACGGCAGAACATGGGGAAAAAAAGGCAAAACTACCGATAACGAGTGTTCTTATTTTAGGTTTTCTTGGTGGTGCCTTTATTTCTATAGGGTATTTACTTGATATTCGAATAACAGCAAATCTGCCCAACGAATGGGGAACATTGAATTCATTAATTGGGGCGTCAATCTTCCCAGTTGGCCTTATTCTCATTATTATTGCCGGTGGGGAATTGCTCACTGGTAATATGATGGCGGTGTCTATGGCCTATATGACAAGAAGAATCCGCTTAGGGAAGCTTTTGTATAACTGGTTTTGGATTACAATTTTTAATTTTGCAGGAGCTCTATTTGTTGCTTATTTTTTTGGTCAGATCGCAGAACTAACTTCACACGGTGTTTACCTGGAAAAAGTAGTGGAGATTGCTAATGGAAAATTGCAGGAGGATTTTCTTTCAAGTTTGGTTTCTGCAATCGGGTGCAATTGGCTAGTAGGTCTAGCGGTATGGCTGGCATACGGGGCAGATGATATAGGTGGAAAAATTCTTGCGATTTGGTTCCCGATTATGGCATTTGTCGCTATTGGATTTCAGCATGTTGTTGCGAATATGTTTGTTATACCAGCTGCCATTTTCTCTGGCTATTTTAGTTGGACAGATTTTATCGATAATTTTATTCCGGTATTTCTAGGCAATGCCATTGGAGGTAGCGTTTTTGTCTCAATGGCATATTGGGGTGCTTACCAACACTCGTTTAAAAATGACAAGAAGATAAATGGTTTGAGGAGGCATAGAAAATGAGTGAATCACGTTTTACGGTATCGATTAATGGTAAGGAATATCCTGCCGAAGAAGGACAAAAAATTTTAGAGATTGCAAGAAAGGAAGACATTTTTGTTCCAGGTGTATGCTATCATCCAAACCTTGGAACGATCCAGACATGTGATACATGTTATGTATTGGCAAACGGTGAATTAGTAAGATCCTGTACATTAATAGCAGAGCCGGGTATGAAGGTTGACACCATGTCTGAACAAGTAAAGGCTGCTCAATATGAAGGAATGTCGCGGATTTTAAAAAATCATGAGTTATATTGTACAGTGTGTGATAACAATAATGGAAACTGTACGATACATAATACAGTTGAGAAAATGGAACTGGCTCATCAAAAATATCCTTTTGAGGCAAAACCGTACCCGCCAGATAATTCCCATCCATTTTATCGATATGAGCCTGATCAGTGTATTTTGTGCGGACGCTGTGTTGAAGCCTGTCAAGATCTTCAGGTTAATGAAACACTGACAATAGATTGGAGCCGGGAAGTACCACGTGTTATTTGGGATAATGATGTACCAATTGATCAATCATCATGTGTTTCCTGCGGTCATTGTGTAAGTGTATGTCCATGCAACGCTTTAATGGAAAAATCAATGCTCGGTAATGCCGGCTTTCTAACCGGTATTCCTCCCAAAATATTGGGACCTATGATTGACATGACAAAAGAAGTGGAACCAGGTTATCGAGAAATTTTTGCTATTTCCGAAATGGAAGCAGCAATGAGAAAATCAAAGATTAAAAGAACAAAGACTGTCTGTACATATTGCGGTGTAGGATGCAGTTTCGAAGTTTGGACTAAGGATCGCGAAATATTAAAAATTCAAACTACGGAAGAAGCTCCTGTTAATGGTATCTCGACCTGTGTAAAAGGGAAATGGGGATGGGATTTTGTTAACAGTGAGGAAAGATTAACAAAACCTCTGATCCGTAAAGGTGAGGAATTTGTTGAAGCCACTTGGGACGAAGCTCTTTCACTAATTGCAGAAAGATTATCAAGTATAAAAAATGAATATGGACCTGATTCCATTGGATATATTGCTTCATCGAAATGTTCAAATGAGGAAAATTATTTGTTCCAAAAATTTGCACGTGCCGTAATGGGTACAAATAACGTTGATAATTGCTCAAGATATTGTCAATCACCTGCAACATCAGGTCTGATGAGAACAGTTGGCCTTGGCGGTGATTCTGGAACAATTGAAGATATAATGGCATCTGAGCTCATTATTGTGGTTGGGGCGAATCCTTCAGAATCTCATCCAGTTTTAGCGACTCGAATAAAAAGAGCCCACAAGCTTTATGGACAAAAGTTAGCTGTGGTGGATTTAAGAGAAAATGAACTTGCTCAAAGAGCTGATCTCTTTCTCCATCCGAAGCCTGGAACAGATATCATATGGCTCAATGCAATAACCAAATATTTTTTTGATCAAGGTTGGGAGGATGCTGCATTCCTTTCTGAAAGGGTTAATGGTGTTGAAAAATTCAAAGCTTCTTTAGAAAAATTCACGCTTGAATACGCTGTTGAGAAAACAGGCTTGAGCATGGAACAGTTATTGGAGCTTGCAAACATGATAAAAGAATCGAATTCAGTCTGTATGCTATGGGCAATGGGTGTTACTCAACATATGGGAGCAACTGATACAAGTACAGCTATATCAAACCTTCTATTAGTGACAGGTAACTATGGCCGAACTGGAACTGGTGCATATCCACTAAGAGGTCATAATAATGTTCAAGGGGCATGTGATTTTGGTACAATGCCCGCTTGGATGCCTGGTTATGAACCTGTTCAAGATGCTGAAGTTAGGGAGAAATACGAAAAGGCGTGGGGAGTAAAACTTTCAGAAGTGCCTGGACATGATAACCATCACATGGTTGAAGGGATAAGTAAAGGAAAGCTAAAAGCTCTTTATCTTTTTGGAGAAGACATGGCAATTGTTGATGCAAATTCAAATTATGTTCACTCGAACTTTGAAAAACTTGATTTCTTTGTTGTTCAGGATATTTTTTTCAGCAAGACAGCTCAATTTGCTGATGTTGTTTTACCTGCTGCACCTAGCTTAGAAAAAGATGGAACATTTACAAACACGGAGAGACGAATTCAAAGATTCAACAAAGTATTTGAACCACTAGGAGATTCAAAACCAGATTGGGTTATTTTTCAGGAGTTGGCAAATAAGCTTGGTGCAAACTGGGACTATAAACATCCTTCAGAAATCATGGATGAAGCGGCAAGTCTTGCAACGATGTTTGCTGGTGTAAGCTATGAGAGACTTGAAGGCTTCTCTTCACAAATATGGCCAGTCAAAGAGGATGGAACCCAAACTCCATTGCTGTATACAGATAAATTTGGCTTCCCTGATGGTAAAGCCAGACTAGTGCCTGTAGACTGGACAGAACCATTTGAGCCTGGAGAGGACTATGATCTTCATTTAAATAACGGACGTCTCTTAGAGCATTTCCATGAAGGAAACATGACCTATAAGTCAGAAGGTTTGACACATAAAGTGCCACATCCATGGCTAGAGATTTCAAATGAACTTGCGAATGAGCGGGGACTTGAGGATGGTGCACTTGTTGGATTGTCTTCACCATATGGACATGTTGAAGTTCGAGTTATTGTAACTGACAGAGTAAAAGGGAAGGAATTATACCTACCAATGAATTCTGCAGAAGATCTAGAAGCTGTCAATCGTTTGACAAGCAGTTATCATGACTTAACAACTCATACTCCAGCTTACAAGGAGATGTCTGTAAAAATGGAAGTGATCGAGACTAAAGGCGAACCGCCGCTACCGAAGCACAATCATCGATTTGGGAACAGAATCCCACAAATAAGTGTGAAGGTGGAGGAGAAGTGGCAGCGCTCAGACTATACGCCAATTTCTGAATTTGACGATCTAAAGGAGGGGCATTATGGCGAAATCAATCAGGCAAATTAGAAGGGACATTCCAAATGAAGAAGAAGAGCAAGCACAAGCAGTTAATGAAATCTTGAAGGAGCTTGCAGAAAATAAAGAAGCCGTTTTAGCCTTCATTCAGCTTGCAAAAGGGTTGCATGATATGAAAGTATTTGAAACAACAAATTCACTTATCAAGCAAAGTGATGAGGTTGGAGCAATCGCGATTCAGCAACTCAATCAACCAGCCGTTCATAATGTCATAAAATCCGGATTTGGACTGTTCAAATTCCTTGGCTCCATAAAGCCAGGTCAGCTACAAACAATTTTTGAGGGAGTAACGCTTGGGCTTGAAAGGATGTCTCAAGCTGAGGAAAAGGAAGAAAAACAAAGTCTTTGGAAAATGAGAAAAAGATTTAGCAGTCCAGCCGTGCGTGCAGCAATGACAACCATGTTTGATTTTGTAGATGGAATGGGTGAAGCCATTCTTCGTAATAAGGACGGCAAAAAGTAGGGAAGGTGTATCGAGTGAAGAATCAAATGTTTCAAATAAGCAATCTTAATAGTCAAGATGACGCAGAAAAAATTACTCAAGCTGTACTTGGGGTATGGGGGATTGGCCAGGCTGAAGCCAACGTTTCACAAAAAACTTTATTACTAAGTTTTGATGAAAGGATGGCGTCCATTCAAGATTTTACACAGGCTATAAAGGAATCCGGTTATGAAATAGCTAGTGAATAATACTCAATTCGAGGTGAATTTCATGTGGTTATGTGAGGTTTGTGGAGCAAAAGAAGAAATTGAAGAAACAATAAATGAAGAAGAAGTAATGCAAGCTTTCACACTACATATTTGTGAAAGCTGTCGGGAGGATCGAAAGTATTTAGATTAGTTTTCTCTATTAAAGATATAATAAAAACAATCCATGCAGAGTAATAAGCTTCAGTTCCTTGGTAGGTAAGGGATTGGAGCTTTTTGGTTTTTGAACACCAACTTGTGAAAAATATCTAGTGTGACCTAAAACAGCTATCTCCTAGTTGATTAGTTATATTTTAGGATTTTCATTTAATAGGGCTCTCAACATTTCCTAACATTTCCGAACATCGTAAGATTCGGCAGTAATTTTATGGAGTGATAGAAACAAAATCTATTAAAAAAGTGGCTTCTAAGGAGCATATGAGAAATCACAAGCGAAAAAGTTAATTGGTAGTAATTTAACTTAGGATACAAACCTCTGTATTGATTGGTGGAGAGATTATAAAATATACATTATACAAAAATAAAGAAAAATCTTGTTAAAAAGTCAGTTAAGATTTCTTACTTAACTGACTTTTTCTTGTTTGGAGTAAAGTACTTGAAACTGTGGATTACTTGCAATCGGCATCCTGAACGAGAAGTTAATTATTGAAAAAAGTCAGATTCCTAGCTAGCCCTAAACATAGGACAAAAAGTGCAATTTAGCTAAAATACATTTTGTAACTTTCTCAAGGATTAGCTTTATAAATATGCTTTGACATATTAATTTGTTATTATCTGCTATTAAAATGTATTTTACTGTAAGCTTTGCGATACTGGCTAGGTGTCATTTTTTCATACTTTTTAAACAATCTCATAAAATACTTTTCATCCATGATTCCGACTTGATTGGAAATTGCCTTAATGTTCATCTGAGTTCCTGTAAGTAAATCCTTTGCTTTACTAATTTTTAAAGAGTGTATATATTCTTGAAGTGTTTTGCCTGTTTTTTGTTTGAAAAAACGTGATAAATAGTCCTTATGATAGCTGAATTTTTCGGCTACATCTGCTACCGTAATTGCAGAGTGGGAATTAACTCTGGTCCATTCCATGATTCGATTAATATTAAAGTCACTCTCTGAATCATTATTTGGCAATACAGACTGTGATATGGTTTGTTCAGATAATTCAATCAAGAGAGAGGTCAACAAGTAATCCATACTGAGCCTAGTGTAATAATGAGAATTATCGACATGAAGTAATTGGTTTGAAAGTATGTAAAGACGCTGGATAGCGTTAGGAGTAGCAAATTTAGGTATTGAGATATCTTTAACGGTTCCACTTTTAAATGGGTCTGTTCTAATTTTCATGACTGCCTCTTTACTAATTTGCTCTTTAATCAAGGCGTCGGGACATAAAAAATGGAACCAATAAAAAGATACATGCTTATTACAAATTTTGTACCCATGGTGTAAATGATGAGGAAATAATAGTAGGGTTTGGCCAGGCTTCACCTCATATTTTATTGAATCCTGTTCGATATAAAGTGTTTCATTAATACCAATAATGATTTCAAAACTATCAATAATCCTTTTAGAATGTGACCAAGGAATCTCAGTTATAAATCGACCACCCGAAACATATTCAACGGGCTTTTCAATATTTAACATTAAATATTGCATATAAAAATCTCCTAGTTAAAAGTAGTTTAATAAGAAGAAATGCTAAAAAAGGTATAAACATTTTTCTGAAATTATCTTTTTATACTTTCTTTAACAAGTCAATTTTGTCTACCTTTTGTTATGAACGGACTACTTACAAGCTAATTAAACGATGTTACTATTACCACAAGACAGCGCTTTCAATACACCTCTTAGTGAATGTGATGGATTTGGTGGAGGAACAAGGTGGTGATATAAGCTTTTAACAAAATTATACCAAATATTCAAAATTTTAAAATGATCTAGGGGGGAAGTTTTTATGAAAAGATTGTATACTTCATTTCTTGGTTTCGTTTTCATAATTTCGATGATCTTAGCAGGGTGTAGCAATAGTTCAGGTACTGAAACCACTTCTTCTGATTCAGGGGCAGATTCAAACTCAGAAGATGTCATAACCCTATCATTCATGGGATGGGAAGCAAGCCCTTTAGAAACGGAAAGTGTTAAGAAAGGCTTAGAGCAATTTATGGCAGAAAACCCAGGAATAAAAGTAAAGTATACACCAGTTCCTGGTGAACAATATTCATCTAAACTTTTAACTATGATGGCTGGTAATTCTGCACCTGATGTATTTTTCGTTTATGCTGATCAGTATCGTGACTTAGTTAACCGTGAAGCATTGTTGGAACTTACTCCAAAACTTGATGAGGAAGTTGCATTAGAAGATTTTATTCCCTCTTCACAGTCAATTATGGATGTAGATGGCAAGGTTTATGGAATTAGTAGTACAACTGTATCTCCGGTTCTCTTCTATAACAAAAAGATTTTTGACGAAGCTGGAATCGAGTATCCTTCAAGTAATCCGGCTGAATCTTGGACTTGGGAAGAATTTGTCGATGTTGCTGAAAAATTAACCATTAAGGAAGGAAAAGATATAAAACAGTATGGGGCTTATGGGTTAGAAATACTCGGGTCTACAACTGCATTTTTAAGAAATAATGGTGCGGATTTCTTTAACGAGGATGGTTCCATTGCCTTAAATAATTCAGAGGCAAAGGAGAGTTTGGAAGCAATTAGGAAACTTAGGGAGGATGGTATCACTCCTGCTGCTCAAACATTAGAGAATAGTGGGATGAGCGCACCACAAATGCTACAAACAGGGAAAATTGGCATGATGATTGAAGGTTCATGGGCTTTACAGCAGCTTGCAACTATGGGATTCCCTGTAGGAGTTGCTCCATTACCGAAATTTGGTTCTGAACCAAGTACGCATGGATCAGCACACCTTCATTCTGCATCTGCAAATACAAAGCACCCAGAAGAGGCTTGGAAGTTAATTAAATTCTTGTCATCCAGGGATTATCAAAACCAATTGATTAAAGAGGGTCTATGGATGCCTAATAGAGTGGATATGTATTCAGAAGAAGGAGTTAAAGCCTGGCATGACCCAAAAGTTCATCCAGAAGGGTTTCTAGAATTGAACTCATTTTTCAAAGATGCTGAAGCTTATCCCTTTGTAACAATTCAAAAGTATGTTGTTCAGGATATTGTTTCAGAGGAATTTGAAAAATATTATAACGGTGATCAAAATGTTGATGATACATTGTCTAACATTGATACTAGAGTAGCGGAGGAACTTGCCAGAAAATAGGAAGTGAATAAATGATTTCATAACAAAATGAAGCTCCTTAGCATTCGCGAAGGAGCTTCATTAAAAATGGGGTGAAAAATGATGCTACCTGAGAAAAAAGGAACAACAAACAAAAGTGTTGTTGCTGAACCCTCTATAATTCGAGGAAAGCAAGAGATAAAAAAAGGGAAGTTAACAAGTCTTTTTTATAAAGATGGAACATGGGCGGTTATTTTTCTATTACCTCACTTAATTTTGTTTTTGGCTTTTATGCTTATACCTGTAATTGCATCCTTTATATTAAGCTTCACAAGCTGGGACATGATTAGTCAAATTGAATGGGTAGGGTTTGGAAACTATGTTGAGCTGTTTAATGATGAAATTTTTATCGAAGTTTTCTGGAATACCATTTATTTTACAGCAGTCTCAGTTCCAGTAGGTATATTTATTTCACTTATTTTAGCAGTTGCACTTAATCAAAAAATTAGAGGGATTAAGTTTTACCGAGTTGCTTATTTTTTACCTGTTATTTCTTCTATGGTAGCGGTAGCGATAATATGGCAATGGATTTATAATCCCGAATACGGATTTCTAAATTTTATGTTAGGAATCGTGGGGATAGATGGCCCCAACTGGCTGAGTAGTCAATCTTGGTCAATGCCGGCTGTTATCGTAACAAGCATTTGGAAGGGGTTAGGGTTTAATATGCTAATCTTCTTAGCAGGTCTGCAAGGGATCCCTGATAGCTATTACGAAGCTGCAGAATTAGATGGTGCATCGACCTGGGCAAAATTCAGATTTATTACAGTTCCGTTACTGTCTCCGACAACATTTTTTATAACAATCATGGCAGTTATTAATTCCTTCCAAGTATTTGATACCGTTTACTTGATGACAGGTGGAGGTCCTGGCCGTTCTACTTCGGTATTAGTGCATTATTTATATCAAAATGGATTTGAGTATTTTAGAATGGGCTATGCTAGCGCAATGGCATATGTGTTATTTTTCTTGGTTTTTATCATTACTCTAATTCAATTTTGGAGACAAAAGAAAAACAGTCTTTATTAGGAAGGAGGATCTTAGGTGCAAAAAAGTCTAAAAGTAAGAGCTTTGTCCCATATTTTACTTAGCCTTGGTGCAATAACAATGATTTTTCCATTCATTTGGATGCTTAGTACATCATTAAAAGATATTAGTGAAGTATTTACCTTCCCACCAACTTTATTTGGAGAGACACTTAAATTCGATAACTATGCAGCTATATCTGACCGATTTCCTTTTGGCCAGTTTTTCCTAAATAGTACGAAGGTAACCACTATAGTAGTTATTGCTCAATTAATTACGGGGTCTATGGCAGGGTATGCCTTTGCCAGGTTGAAATTTCGTGGAAGGGACGTACTTTTCGTAGTTTATTTAGCAACCTTGATGGTTCCTGCGCAGGTTACAATGATTCCAAACTTCATCACGATGTCTCATTATGGATTAGTTGACACACATGCTTCGTTGTATCTACCACAAATGGCAAATGCTTTTAGTACCTTTTTATTGCGTCAGTTTTTTTTAACGATTCCAAATTCACTAGTGGATGCTGCAAAAATTGATGGGTGTACTCCATTTGGAATCTACTGGCGAATTTTTCTACCACTATGTAAACCTGCCCTTGCAACATTAAGTGTTTTTGTCTTCATGGGTGCCTGGAACGATTTCATGGGACCACTTGTTTTTATCAATTCTATTGAACAAATGACACTACCTCTAGGGCTTGCTTCGTTACAAGGAATGTATGGAACGGATTGGCCGGTATTGATGGCTGGAACAGTTGTAAGTATTTTGCCGGTAATAGTTCTGTTTCTATTGGCACAGGATTTATTTATAAAAGGTGTTACATTATCTGGGTTAAAAGAGTAGTTAATACTCTATTAATAAATAAATTTATAGTGAAGGAGCTATTAAACTATGAAAAAGATTGAAACAAAGATGTTAAAAATGAAACCAATTGAATTAAAGGATGTTAAAATCAATGATAAATTCTGGAATCCATGGCAAAAACTCGTGAAGGATTCAATTATTCAATATCAGTGGGATGCACTAAACGACAAGATACCAGGTGCTGAACCAAGTAGAACGATTAAAAACTTTGAAATAGCTGCTGGAAGAACAGAGGGTAAACACTATGGAATGGTGTTCCAGGATAGTGATTTATATAAGTGGATGGAAACAGTTGCATTCTCACTTTCTACAGTTAGAGACGAAAATTTGGAAAAGATAATGGATAATGTCATTGAATTATTGTCAGATGCACAAGAGGAAGATGGTTATTTAAATACTTATTACTCTGTCAATCATCCTGATAAAAAATGGACTAATTTGAAAAACGACCATGAACTTTACTGTGCTGGCCATTTAATTGAAGCAGCAGTAGCTTATTATAAAGCAACTGGGAAAACAAAAATCATTGATATCGTAAGCCGTCTTGTTGACCATATTGCTTCTGTTTTAGGGGCTGAAGAAGGGAAAAAGGCTGGATATCCTGGTCACCCTGAGATTGAGCTGGCACTCATAAAGCTTTACCGCCTAACTGAAGATGAAAAGTACCTTAATCTATGTAAATTTTTTATTGACGAAAGAGGAAAAAATGGGCCACATTACTATGATGTCGAGAAAGAAGCTCGAAACAATCTGAATAATAAAGATAATAGGAAGTATGATTACTTCCAGGCACATCTTCCGGTGAGAGAGCAAAAGACTGCAGAAGGCCACTCAGTAAGAGCAGCCTACCTTTATAGCGGAATGGTTGACCTTGCTACTGAACTAAATGATGAAACACTTTTAAGTGCAAGTCAGACACTTTGGGAAAATACAGTTAATAAAAGAATGTACATAACGGGAGGAATTGGTTCTTCAGCATACGAAGAGCGCTTTACTGTAGATTATGACCTTCCTAATGATAGAGCTTATACAGAAACCTGTGCAGCAATATCCCTTATTATGTGGGCTCAACGCATGGTACAAGTTGATGTAGATCGGAAATATACAGATATTTTAGAGCGAGCTTTGTATAATGGTGCTTTGAGCGGAATCTCTCTGGATGGTAAAGGTTATTTTTACGTAAATCCACTGGAAGTATGGCCTCATACTGCCAACTTTCGTCATGATATGAGAACTGTAAAAACGACAAGACAACAATGGTTCGGTTGTGCTTGTTGCCCTCCTAATATTGCTAGACTGCTTGCTTCTCTAGGCTCATATATTTACTCAACCAACGAATCAGAAGTATATGTACATTTATTTATCGGTGGAGAAACATCATTTGATATCAACGGACAAACAATTCAGTTAAAACAGGAAACCAACTATCCTTGGCAAGGAAATGTAAATTTCACTATAGCTTTGGACCAACAAGCAGAATTTGCGGTTGTCATTAGAATCCCTGGCTGGTGTAAGGAAGCAACCATTAAGGTTAATGGTCAAGAAGTACCTTTTACAGAAGAAAATGGATACGCAAAAATTAAAAGAGTATGGGCTACAGGTGATCAAATTAATCTTAATCTTGATATGCCTGTTGAAATTGTACGTTCCCATCCGGAAGTGAGAGAAAATGCAGGTAAGGTTGCATTACAGCGTGGTCCTGTTGTGTATTGTTTCGAAGAAGAAGACAATGGAAAAAACCTTCAGGATCTTACAATTTCTACAAAAACCAAAGTGAGTATAGACCATGATAAGCTCTTGCTAAATGGTGTAGTCGTCTTAACTGCGCGAGCAATGCAGACAAAGAAGGAGGAAATTCAGGATAACTTATATCAGACTTATTCTTACGAGAGAGTACCAACCGAAGTTAAGGCTATTCCGTATTATTCCTGGTGTAACCGTGGTGAAGGTGAAATGCTTGTATGGATAAGGGAAGATTAATAGACATGATTCTATGAAAATAGGTGGAAATCCCGTAAGGTAGAAACTAGAGGGGGATAAAGCCCCTCTCTAGGTGTTTTAGGTAGCTGATAGAACAATTCAAATTCATGGGAATTGAATTGTTTCAAATATATTAACTATTTGAAGGAGGAATTAAAGTGTATACAATTGGTTTTGATTTTAATGACACGGTTATCCAAGTAAAAGAACTTCAATTTGCTGTACGGTTATTTACGGAGAAGAATGTGTATGCCCCAGATCCAGACCGAGTTGTAATAATTGAAGAGGAAAAGCGGGCATTTTTAAAAGCTACTGGTCTATCATGGGCGGGAAATCAAGAGAAAGCTGACGGGGAAATCGAGTTGGAAATTACAATTGGTAAAGATGGGAGATATGAGATTAACTCAAAGGGGAGTCATAAAGACGAACTTTGTAAATCAATTTTGCTTCAGGTTTTTAATATCAATATTAAGTCTATTCAATTTGATCAGTATAAAGTTGAAACAATATCAGATTTAAGCGTAAAGCGAGATATCAAAGCAAAACACTATCCAAGTGGAATAAAGATGCCACTTGTTTTTGCAGTGGATGGTAATAATCAAAAATGGTTCGCCTTATCAAAAGATGCACGAATTCGTTCTAAACGATTTGCCAGCCACTATGATCCATATCTCGAGACTCAAGTATTGGATTTGTCACATGAGGAAGATAAAAGATATCAAACAAAGGAGATAACGATGCCGACTTGGCACATAGGACGTTGTGATAATATTGATTCCGTCATTTTAGAACGTTGTAAAGATTTGGAAAACAACTTCGGTCTCGTCCCATATGATGAAAGGACTGATACACCAGAATGGTTAAATGATATAAAGCTGGTCACTATTCTTCATGGAGAACATTGGACAGGACATATATTTAATACATTTGCAAACATGGAGAAATCATTAGAGTGGATTACAGAAAGAATCGATGGGAAACAAGTATTGGCATTTTTACCTGGCTGGGATGGAAGATATTATTATAATTATCCTGAATATGAACCAAGTGAACGTATGGGAGGTAAAGAAGGGTTCAAACACTTTGTGGAAAAAGCTCACCAGTTAGGTGTAAAAGTTGTCCCGATGCTTGGTGCCAACAATGCAAATATTGAAGTTATGAAAAAATTAGGTCTTGAAGATGCTGTGCTTCGTGATCAATGGGGACTTGAAAAAAGGTGTGATTGGGTAGATTGGGACTATGATCTAGCAACAGAAAATAATTGTATGCTTGCAAATATGGGTCATCCCGGGTATTTACAGCATATGATTGAACGCTCAGATTACTTAGTGAAATCATATGGAGTGGATGGTATTTTTCTAGATATTACAATAGGTTGGGCAAACGATCCTAATTTTTCACCATATGAAGGTACAGTTAGTTGGACAAAGGAAATAAAAAAGCTACATCCTGATCTACTTCTCTTTGGAGAAAATAGCTATGATGCACTTTGGGGCATTTTTTCAATCTTTCATGAGATAGGCTATCCATCTGGTCATGGGCAGGCATTATATCGATATGCTAAGCAAACCCATTATCTAGCAGCTGCAGCACCTGGTAAAGGATCTGGTGGAATTCATGAATTTGCCTTTAATCAAAATGGTCTACCATGGGAAAGGGAAGTGCCAGAATTAATCCCAACTTTATCAGTTGTTTCAGATACAATTGGCTCTAAAGGGGCAGAATTTTTAATAAGGCAAGCCAAAAACTGGAGGCAGTCTTACCCAGGTGTCTCAGGTGCAAATTTAAAAAAACACTCAGTTTCAGAAACCATCTAAAATAAGCCAACTTTTTTGGAAAATAAATAGGTAGGGATTTTGGCGATATAATCTTACTACTTAACGATTCTAATGGATAAATAAGATGTCTATATGACCAGCCTTCTTTTAATTTTAGTCTTTCTACTTCAGGTTTAATTCTTCTGTATAGGTTAAAAAGCTTGACCTTTCTTAGCCGTAAAAAAATCCCCTTCAGGTAGACTATAAGAACATTTTATAAGTCCTCTTTTTTTCTTGTCTACCTGAAGGGGATAATACCAACTTCCATGCGATCACTATCCTCTTTTTAACTTCAAAAGCTTATGAGTAAGTGAAGGTAGGGAGCTAATACCAGGTAAAAGACTATATTCTAAACCAAGGTTAAATTTACTAACTCTTGCTTTCTCATTCCGGTCGTTGCTAAGAGCTTAAACATGGTTTCGTTTCGAAGGGAGAGAGGACCCTAATCTTTTTCTAAGGAGGCAAACAATGTTTGAGTTCCTCCGTATTCATATAGCCGTGTAGTTTTGGTGTTGAATAAAGCGGCGAACAAGGGAGGGGGAGGATCATCCAAATCTGTTGAACGCTTATGATTCTGCAAGAAATTAAGAAAGATGTTTAAATCACTTTCATAGCTGCCTAAGGTATTTACGGAATAATTTTGTTCAACTTCACCCCAAATCTGGACGACCGGAACTTTATATCAATGTTTATTATAGGAACTAAGCCAAATTCACTGAATATCCATTCCGTCTCACTATCACAAGTAATCTAGGGTTGTGAGACAGAACTAAAGATTTTTGACCCAACTTTGTATAATATATATTATGTAAACTAGAATAAAAAATAATGCCAAAAAAGATATATCTTCTATTAGATTATTGTTTGTTTTATCACTGTGTTTTATGTTCTACACACTTGTTCATTCAATCTTTTCACATTTTAGCTCAACTATTCCCTTAAGTTTAGTTTAATTAACGATCCAATTCATTTTTATATTCGACTTTTGAATATTAATTGCTGGTTATGATTAAATTGATAATAAGCAACAAAAAATAATCATAACCAAACTGAATTTTTTGTGAGATAATAATACTATCCTTATAAAGAAAGTTGGAAATTTGTGAAAAACAAACAAAATAAATTTGAAGTTAACGAAAAGGTATATCTCAAGGCAACGAAAGAAATTGTGACCATTAGTAATAGTAGTTATGTCGAAAATATGAAGCGTTTTTCTTATACACTAAAGGAATATCCAAATACCTTTTATTTTGAAGAAGAATTAAGTTCTATTTAAATTTCATCTTTCGGCATATCCATTCGATCTACAGCACTTTTCAAGTCATCATTTCGAATATGTGTGTAGATCATGGTTGTTTGGATTGATGAGTGCCCAAGTTGTCGTCGCAGCTTCGGTACATCATTAATTTCAGAATGATATCGTGTAGCAAATGAATGTCTTAATTTGTGAACGGATAATGATGGTTTTCCGAATGCTGCAGCATATTTTTCAATTAATTTTTCGATTGATCTGGCTGTTAATCGTCTTGATTTGCCTTTTGGACCCATTGGAGCTGCTACGAATAGGGCTTTATTGCTTTTTTCGACTTTATAACGAGATTCTCTAATTTTAAGGTATTCTTTCAGATCATCCATTGCAATTTTACTGAAGAATACGTATTGCTCTTTGTTTCCTTTTCGGATAACGCGGGCTGTATACTTGCTGAAATCAATGTCATCAAGATCAAGATTAACGACCTCTGAAAGGCGAAGACCTGACCCTAAAATCAAGGAAACAATGGCTGTATCTCGTTCCTGGTTTAACTGATAAAAATGAAATAGCTTCTTATTTTCCTTGTTTAGTTCACCATAATCGCAGGCAATAAACCGACGGAACTTCTCGTATTCATCTCCAAGAAGGATCTTTCCTTCAATCTTATTTGCAATCGTTTCCATACTGTCTTTTAATTCATTAAATTCAATTTTCGCCATAACATTTCGTTGTATATAAGGCTTAAGATCACGAGTTTCAGCGATGTTTTGCAAGTAGTTAAAAAGAGATTTTAGCGCTGATAATTTGCGATTTACGGTAATTTCTTTGTTATGTAGCTCGTATTGTAATACATATAAAAAGCCTTCAACTTGCTGTACAGTTAACGTTTCTAACAGTTCTAATGGAATGTCCTTTAGATTGCCAGAATAAAGCTGTTCAGACATGATCCAATTAAAAAAGATCTTATAATCATGACAATAATTAAGTAATGATGCTGCAGAAAGTTTTCTGCGTTTATGATCGATGTATTCTTCAACATACCAAGGTAATTCCTTAAGTAAAGCCTGTAATTTTTTATAATGCTGTTGCTGTGATTCTGTAGCCATAAAAATACACCTCAATACAAGATATTATACTTTTATTTATTACGTCAAATTTATATTTTACGTAATAATGTAGTTTACTTTATAAGTACTGATGGACACAATGATTTAATATCATTTAGTTCCTTTTCATGACATCTCTTCCAAATGTATAGATCTCCATTATTTAATTTAAAAATGGAAAAAGCGCTGATCCAGTTCGGTTCCGAATTAGCACTTAAAAAAATATTTTCGTTTTTAATGATTCATCCTCTTAATTTCGTCAACTTTTTCATGAATAGATTGATGCGGGATTGGTAAATAAGGTTGAAGCTCTATCCAGCTATGTTTATCTATTTCTGTTTTACTCGACTGAAGCAGTATTTGACTACCGTAATCTGCAATTTCTTGTAAACACCAACGATATAAGTAAAACTGGAATATTTCATGATTCATTTTTGTACTAGGACTGTGTAATAAATATTTAGATAGAAAGGATTTAAAATCTAATGGTTTGCCATCAACCTCGATAAAAAACATTAAATCCCTTTCGATTGGAGCAATTGCTATTTCTCCCCAATCAATGATATTAAGACTGCCATTTTCATTACGTAATATATTTGCAAAATTAGGATCTCCATGCGTAAGTGTAAATTTAATAGATGCTTCGGATAATTTTCTTTGCAAATTTTTCATTTTTTCAAGCGTCTCTTCTATATCCATTCTTTGCTTCAATAATAGTTCGGCCGCCTTATGTTTATAAAAATCTGAACCATAGTCATCTTTTTCTACTTTATGTAAAAGCTTTAATATTGTATTTTCAAAAGGATTTTGAAACTTTTCTTTAGGCAATTGATCAAAATTTTTAACATTAATATTGTGTAAATCTGCGATCATTTTTGCTATTTGTTCTAAGTTTTTATTAAATTCGCCTGTTTCGTATATTGATTTTCCTTTTATATATGGAAAAAGAGAAATCAAATGACCTTCAAATTCCACTATACTTTTATTATCTAAAGTCCTTACAGGTGCTACTATGTATTGTAATTTATAATGAAAATGTAAATCTGAAACGGCATCTAATGCAGTCAGATAATCATAATCGTTAGGCTTTTGTATTTTTAGAAAATAGTCTTTACCTTTTTCAGTTTTAACAAAATATCCATATCCTTCTTCACCTTTTGGAATAAACATTATGGAATTTATGGTCTCAATTGGATAAATAGTTTCTATAAAATGAGCTAATTGTTTAATGATAATTCCGCTGTTATCCGCTTTCATTATTTTCCCCCTTTCTATTCAAAGTGGATATGTTTCATACTATCTAAATCATTTTTTTCTTTATATTTAGGTTTTATTAATTCCTTTAATTCGTGTTCCATAAAATATACCTCCTAGTTCATACTATTTATATAGAATATAACACACTAAAGATTCCTCTTATTGGAAAATAAGTACTTTTTATTTTCAGGTTAAAAAGGAGCAACATGTTTAAATAACGACATTGCTCCATTTAATAATTGTTTTGTTACAGTAGTAAGAATATCACTAACGAATAAACGCCAAGTCTCTATTTGCAAGCGCATCTTGTAACCAACGGGGATGCATTTTTAATAAGTCTTCCGGTAGGTTATCTTGTGGAAAAAACTTAATTTCCAGTGACTCAGAAGAATTACATCGTAGTTCCCCGCCGATAATTTCAGCAAGAAAGCAGGTAGTTATAAAATGTACTACCTTTCCATTTGGATAAGCAAACACCTGTGAATTAGGGTCAGAGTAAACACCAATAAGCTTTATAATACTAATATCTAGATTTGTTTCCTCTTTTACTTCTCTAATCGCTGCTTCAGAAACTGTTTCACCTATTTCGATATGTCCTGAAGGAATCCCCCATCGTCCTACATCCGCCCTTTTTTGTAACAAAACCTGTTTTTCCTCATTCAACATGATCACTGCAACCCCAGCTTTTAAATCATCGATTGTTTTCATATAAAAATCCTCCCTTAAAATAATAAAAAAGGTCCGAAGAGAAAGATTTCAACGCATTACAAATACGCTGAACCTTTCCCCTCGGACCTTTTATGTCAATAGGTGCCTTTTACTTATTGTAAAAGATGTAGCCCTCGGTCACAGCCCTACCTAGTAGCGGAACCCTAGCTACACTTTTCCAGTTCATATATGATTTTACAGCTATTTCTATGAAAATAAAAGGATTTATCTATAAGATAATAATTTAGCTCTTATACTGAAAATGAATTCCTTAATCATATTCAATATTAACCACTCAATTTCCCCTTCCTTATCCGTGAAAAACGGAAAATTCAAACATATTATATGCTGTATCGTGTATAATTTTTAAAATGATATGTAAGGGGGAATTCTTTATTGGCAAACGTTGGTTCTCAATACTATGACAACCCGAAATTTTTTAATCATTATTCTATAAAGAGAGCATCAAAAGAAAATCCAAACGATACGATTGAAAAACCGATTTTTATAGAATTAATGGGAGATGTTTCTGAATTAAACATTCTTGATTTAGGGTGTGGCGACGGAAAGTTTGGAATTGATTTGATAAAACTTGGATGTAAAAGGTACCAAGGAATTGAAGGTTCAACAAATATGTATAAATCTGCCGTAAACAATCTGAGTGCATTTGCTAATGCTAACTTGATTCATTCAACAATTGAAGATTGGAATTTCCCTCAAAAGAGCTATGATTTGGTCGTATCAAGACTTGTATTGCATTATATTCAGGATATAGATTCGTTATTTGAAAAAATATATCATTCTTTAACTGATAGAGGTAAGTTTATCTTTTCTGTTGAACACCCTGTTATTACATCAACTATGCAGAAAAATGGCAAGAGAACATCTTGGGTAGTGGATAATTACTTTATTCCGGGAATGCGTGAACAACAATGGCTGGGTTCTACCGTTTATAAGTACCATAGAACGATTGAAGACTATTTTCAAGCACTAAAATCTAAAGGATTTAAAATTGAATTGTTAAAAGAATCGTTGCCTAAAAGAGAACACTTTGAAAATGTAGAAACCTTTGAAAGGCGTTTAAGAATTCCATTATTTTTATTTTTTTCTGCAACAAAATAAAAGCAATCTGAAGGATCTTCGATTGAGGATCCTTTTGCTGTTTGTTTTAATATCACCGTAAGCTTAATTTTTATGTCCATTGTACAGCATTCTCGTATCATTCCTCTTCTAATGCCTGTTTCAAACGAGCCAAATGAATTTTAAGCGGTTTGCGTTTCCCTTCTTTATAAACAATGCCTTCTTCAATCAAATCATTAAGTAGTGATGTTACTGTTTCACGAATGCTCCCCATCATCATGGCTATTTCTTGATGTGTGATTGAAATTTCAAGTTGAATCCAGTCTTCCTCTTTCGGTTTACTACTGGTTAATTCTCCCCCAAACTTTATTGCGAGTTTATGTAATAAAAATAATAGCCGCTTTCGAACACTGCTGTATGCCATATATTCCAATAGCTCTTCTACCTCTTTTAAACGATTCGATATCATTTCGATAAGCTTAAAGGATACACTTGGCCGCTCGTAAATGATTTTTTTAAATTGGTTTTTATCTATTGTGCAAATAACGGAATCTTCCCATGTTTCTGCATACAAATTTTCAGATCCTGTTGTAAATGAACCAATCTCTCCAAATATTTGACCTGTTCCTAATATATCAATCGTAAACTCTTTCCCATCATCAGATAATTTATATAAACGAACTTTACCAAACTTAATTAAATACAAAATCTTATGATCCATGTGTGGAGCTGAAATAATCGTTCCTTTATTTATGACCTTCATAGGAGTGACAGGTTCAATTTGTTTTAATTCTTCGATTTCCAACTCACTAAACATCTGTATTCTTGATAAATATTTAATCTTATCCATGTAATCCTCCTATTATTGTAGTCTAGACTACATTTTTTTGGAGTTTAGAAAGTTTATAATTTTTTGTAATGAAACACCTTATAAGAAAAGGAGGAAACGTTGTGAATTTAATAATCTTTATCATTCAATTCATTTTAATTTGTATCTTTGTACTGTCAATATCTATGAAATTACTACGTACAAAATCAATGGTCCAACATTGGAAAGAATATCGTTATCCAATGTGGTTCATGTATGTAACTGCCTTATTAGAGCTAGTAGGAGTGATTGGATTGGTTTTTGCATTTTGGATTCCGGAATTCATAAAATTTTCAGGTGTCCTACTTACCTTTCTAATGCTTGGTGCAATACACGCTCATTTTGTTAGAGCCAAGCATAAACCGATTATGGCACTCAACGCTTTAGTTATGCTTATCCTCTCTATTGTGCTCATCTTTGTTTAAAAGGTATTAAACAGCTTCAAATTATTTTAATAGATTAGGATTTTTGTTATTCAATTATAAGGGCAAATTCCATAAAGAAGAGCTCATTTTGTAAGTTAAATCAATGTTTTAGCAAAAAATCAACCATTCTGTTAAATGCTTCATGCTCTGAATTCGTATTATATTTTGGAGAGTATGGATCACTAAATCCGTGTTGGCCGTTAAATTTGTGTATCTCAATATCCTTTTTTTGTAGGCATAAAACTAACTCATCTACATTAAATGATTTCTCTTTTTCTGGAAAAAATAGCATTGTTGGACATAAAGGGTTTATTTTTAAATAGTTTCTAATTCGTGAACCATAGTATCCGACTATTCCATCGAGACAATCTATTTCACTGCACAACCAAGCAATAGTTGCCCCAACACTAAATCCAACAATATATACTTTTTCATATTTTTCTTTACAATCTAAAACTACCCTTTTAATTTCATCCGAAGCATACTTAAAACCTATATTCTCCATGAAATTCTGATAAGCAGCTTTTTCCTGTGAATATGCAAATGGTTCTTCTTGTTTTAATAAATTGGGACAAATAACATCATAACCTTGTTCTAATAATGAATGACAGATACTATTCATATGCTGGTTGATTCCATAGATCTCATGTATGACAATGATTACTTTGTTTGACTTAGAATGTATGTTGAGCACTTTAACCACAATGCTCCTTCCCTTTAGTTTAAAGTAAATATTGAGTTATTCTGTTGTGAAAATCAGCTACACTTAAATAAATAAGAAGCGTTACCTCTTTTGGAAGTAACGCCACTCTTATTATATATCCTAAATGATATTTATTTATCAATTTTTAAAAAGTGGGTTGCTGATGGCAGGAATCTAAAGTTCGTCTCCTTAGTGTTAGATTGGACTCCATCTGCATTTAATACTTCTATTAGTTCTTCTAAATGGGGATATAATTCGTCTTTAAAACCAACTAAAGGGTAAATAAAAATTGAACCACCCTTTTTTGTAATCCTAACCATTTCCTGAATAGCAGCTAAGTGGAACTGAAAATCGAATTGTGCTTGATACAGGAATAAAAAGTGATTACAAAAAACGTGTGAAAACGTACCATCATCAAAAGGTAAATTAGGTAATTTTGCTGGAATGTATTGATCCTTGTTTTCATCTGATTTATAGCTATTAATGAATTGTTTAAAGGAACGGTTTCGGATTTCATCATGATGTTCCAAGTTTTTGTAATAGTTCCATACGAAAAGATTTTCATTTTGGGATAACTTATGGGAAGCAATGTTCATTTCATTCTTTCCAAGAGTGCCGATTTCTTCACTTGAAAGATGATACAAAGGGTCAACGGCTATCGCATTATATCCCCTTTTATTTAATTCTGCTGTGAAGGATGAAGCACCTGAAGCAATATCAAGTATTTTTCCTTCTCCGAAAACATGTTGCTCTAACATAAACATTTCTTGATACTCTTCGTAAGAGCGACAAGTCATCGCCACTCCTGTTTGAGTATACAACTCGGTTTTACTCATGTCTCATCTCACCTTTCTCATCTCAACTAAGCTAAACTGGTCTAACAATATAGATTATTCTATAAATAATATTGAATTCCTCTTTTTAATTATTAAAGGTTAAAAAATACACCAGTACGAAAAAAACCGTTCCTACTTTTTGCAGGAACGCCATTAAATTTAAACACAATAAACGGTCAGCTAATTATACATTTTTCTTTTCTGACGAAATCATTAAAAACATAGGCCTTCGAAACTCATCCTTCATTCCAGGGTTCCTTTTTAACATTTCGTCAGAAGGGACAGATTCCTTAACAGCTCTAATCATAAAACCAGTGTCAATTAAATCATTTAAATAGGTTGAAATCGTACGATGGTATTTTGTAACACGTTCATTTAAGAATGTTGTTTCGCGAGCACCTTCTATTTGATAGTTGTCAACGGGCCAGTGCAGGCGGTTCCCATGCTCATCATAAATCCAATCTTGTTCATTCCGAGAAGTGAAAATTGGATGTTCAACTGAGAAAACAAAGCTGCCTTTAGGCTTTAGGACATGGTAAACTTTTTCGCTTATTGATTTAAAAGACTTTATATAATGAAATGCTAATGAACTGATAACAACATCAAATTGAGATTTTGAAAAATCAATGTCTTCAATTGGCTTTTTGATATACGTAATGAATGGATCATTTGTCATTTCTCGAGCTCTTTGAATCATTTTTTCAGAAATATCTATACCTATTACAGAACTTGCTTGCTGCTCCCTGGCATATCGGCAATGCCAGCCAAAACCACAACCCAAATCAAGTACATTTGTATCCTTTAAATCTGGTATTAATTCTTTTAATTGATGCCATTCTCCAGCACTTTCAAGCCCATTGACTGATCGTGGCATTTGTTCATATGCTTGGAAAAAATCAGGGTCATCATATTTATTTTGTTTCATTATCTTTACATCTCCTATTATTAAGATAGAATTCTAAAGCACTTATTTAGGAGGCTATTTATCTTTTTCTGACCATTATTTCCACCTCATTATCCTTTGAGATCACCACTAGGTGAATATCGATTACACGATTCATCAGCTATATATAAGGGCAAATTACTTACCCTGCTTTCTTACTATTTTTTATATTAGTTTTCAAATAAGCCGCAGATCCGATTACGGCAACAATACACGAGATAAAAAATCCAATTGCATATGCAGGGATATTTTTTGCATTTACACGATCATTTATCTCAAAACCCAAGAAATGTACACCTATGCCATCCCCATCAACATTGGTTCTTACATACCATAGTTCTATACCTTTATAAAAAAGCAATACTGCAAATAAAATCAAGGTAACTGGAAGGATCCATCGAAATATTGAAGTCATTTTTCTTAACTCCTTATGATTTTTAAGATAGTTAACCTATATTAAAGGTAGGGACACCTTCTAAACTCCCTACAAAGATTTTATTCTATAGATTTACCCGTTTTCCTTCTTTATCTGCCCTTTGTTTACCAAACATAAAATCTTTAACTATTTATATTTTAGTTCCCATTCCTAAGTACACCAACTCTCCTGTAACTCCTCCATTATATTTAACAAATTTTATCGACTATATATTTCCATTATGTTTTTGAAAAATGAAATAAAAATCATCCTTTAACAGAAATCCTGTGACCATTCATTTATCGTTTCATATCATATAATACTGAACTAACAGATGGAGATTATTTTAAGAAATCCTTTTTTGACAAATTGATAAAAAGGAGAATGATAGATGAGCATTGTGCATTTTGTGGAAGAAAATACGGTTGTGTTGTGCCAGTTGTTAGATCAAATTCCTACTGAGGACGATCCTGTAAAAATTAAAGGGCGTAAAGGTAAAGTCATAAGTGTAAAAAAGATGGAAGATCTTGTACAGGTGCATGTGTTTCTTGAGAAAAAGGTTAAAAATCAACCATTAAGCAATGACAAAAAGAAAAAACGCTAACACGTCAAAACCCCCTGACCTATTTTGGAATGGGGATTTTGTCTTTTGATCTTAAATTGAAACGGTTGCTGGTATATACGATCATCACATCTGGTCACGGTGCGTCAGTTGCCATTAATGTGATAGGTGAACGTAATGTTGATCATGATATATTTAAATTGAAAAACATGAAAAAATGCGGAGACTTACCAAGTCCCGCATTTTTTAAAGAAATTGTTCTGCTAATAACCTGTATGTGAGCAACTTTTCTTGAAAGTCATACGTATTATTGATAATCATGAATTCATCGGTTTGATAATATTCACTAAGTCTTAAGATTTCCTCTCTTACTTTCTTAGGAGTTCCAATGATTATTCTCTTCCTGTTTTCCGCTAATCTATCTTCCTCTTTTTTGGTTAGTTTTATATTCTTTGCTTCCTGAACAGGGAGAATATGTGTATCAAACCCTTTTTCAACAGCTAACAACCATATATCTTGACTAATGGCGATCTCCTCTGCCCTTTCCTGTGTTGGTGCACATATGACAAAAATACAAACGTTTGTTTTGTGGTTCAGGAGTGCATTTGATGGCTGAAAGTTTTCTCTGTACGTTTGCATTGCTCTTAACCCGTTTATTGGATTAATAAAATGACCATATGTAAAAGCAGTTCCCTTTTCTGCTGCTAATCTTGCTCCACGGTGAGTGACACCTAAAAGCCAAAGTTCCGGTAATGTGTCACTTACAGGATAAGCTTTTACATTATGGTAAGGATGAGAGTCTGGTATAGAGTTATCTAAGTACCCTTGTAGATCTGATATCTGTCTCGGGAATTCATTCATGCTTTTTCGTAAACTATCCGTTAATGCTAATCGTGTTGTTGGTGAGCCTCCTGGTGAACGGCCAATTCCTAGATCAATACGATTAGGATACAGTGTTTCTAATACCTTAAAGTTCTCAGCAATTTTATATGGACTATATTGCGGAAGAAGTACTCCTCCGGATCCGATACGAATTGAGCTTGTATTTGAAGCGATATGAGAGATTAAAATCTCTGGCGATGTCCCGGCAATTCCGCTTGTATTATGATGTTCAGCGACCCAAAACCGAGTGTATCCCAGTTCTTCAGATAATTTTGCTAATTGGACTGTTTGTTGAAAAGTTGTACTCGCAGTTTCTCCTTTTCTAATAACTGATTGGTCAAGAACACTTAGCTTTATGATCGTCACCTCTTTCTTAATACTGTTCTTTGCCTAGTCTAATATAAGACATTCAGTTTCTCAATTTTCTAGCATTAGAATGATCTCTTTCTGTAGTAAAGGAAAATTTTATTTTTTTAAAATATGTAAGAAATTCGATAGAATCGGTTACTTACTAATTATATTAAAAAATGAATTGCTCATTTATTTCCAATTTGATATATTAATAGAATAAAAATTCCGAAAAATCGATTAAATAGAGAGAGTGAAATAAGTATGAAGAAATTCTATGTCCTCCTATTCCTAGTGTTAGCAAACTTATTTTGGGCTGGTAATTATGTTTTCGGAGAGTACTTGGTAGCCGAAATGTCACCTCTTCAAATGACCTTTTCGAGATGGTTAATCGCTGTTTTCTTTTTAGTTCCACTTGCCCATTGGATTGAGCGGCCAAATTGGAGGAATGTTTGGAAGGAATGGAAGACCCTTTTTGTTTTAGCCCTGCTTGGAGTCATTAGTTATAATTTTCTGTTGTATGAAGCTTTACAATATACAACTTCACTGAATGCCGCGTTAGTGAATTCAATTAACCCTGCTGTAATTGTATTATTTTCCGTTTTATTTCTAAAAGAGAAAATTTCAATGAAAAATGGGATTGGTTTATTTGTTTCTCTTATGGGTGTCCTTCTTGTTTTAACAAAGGGTCAATTACATCTCATTATTCAAAACACGTATAATCAAGGCGACCTCCTTATGTTAATCGCCATCTTAGTTTGGACGATTTATTCAATCATTGGGAGGAAAACAAAAGAGATACCGCCGATTTCAGCAACTTCAATATCTGTCATTTTTGCGTTACTTATTATGCTTCCAATGGTAGTGGTCTCAAGTTCAGACTTTAATTTTCAATTAAGTCGACATGCGGTCATGGGTATTATCTATATGGGAATTTTTCCTTCCGTTGGTTCATTCATATTTTGGAATATGTCACTTCGTCAAATAGATGCGAGTAAAGCTGGGATTTATTTAAATTTAATAACTGTGTTTACAGCTATTTTCAGCCTGCTCCTTGGAAATCCCATAACTTTTGTCCAAATTATAGGCGGGTTGTTCGTTTTTATTGGAGTTTATTTAACCAGTGATAAAGGTAAGAAAGAAAAAGTTAAACAACTTTCAGCATTAGAAACGTAGATTCAATTGCTGAAAACGAAAAAGTGCTAGGCGTTTATTTACGCTTAGCACTTTTTTTGGTTTATTTATAAAATACCTTGTCCACATTATATTTTGCCTGAAGAGTATTGATGATATACGTTTCATATATTTCTCTTTCCATTGGATCTTCCACAATACAAGCGTCAATACGGTATACTTCATCTCGATGGTTTTTTAATGGTGAAACTGTGTCCTCAAGATGTTTTTTAACACGTTGTCTTAGTTTTCTTGCTTTGCCTACAAATAGGAGCTCGTCCTGTCTGTTGTAAAACATGATTACCCCGCCCTTATCCCTTGGGATTTCATGAAGATCGATAAATCCTTGAATGGATGTGATAACAGGTGTGTTATCTTGTTGTGGTTGTTTTCTTTTGATGATGGATACATCACTTTTTGGTATTTCAATGTTAATCAATTCGACACTTCCTTTAATCGTAGTTGTGAGATCATTTAACTATAGCCTTCCTTCTTATATTACACAATCTTTTTTTTCATACTATCAGAAAGTATAAGATTTTATTGATGATAGTATAAGAAAAATTAAGGATTTCGCCATTAGGACTTGGCTTTAAGCCAAGTTTTTTAATAATAATATCAGATAACGTGAATTGAACTTTTCTCCTGAATTATGCATAATGATAGGGAAAGATAAAAAAGGGTTTACATAGGAGGAGTAGCATTGGTTGAACATATTGTCATTTTTAAATTTAATGAAACAACAACTGCAGAGCAACAAACAGAAGCGATTCAAAAGTTAAAAGGTTTGAAGAATGAAATCTCTGGAATTTTAGATATTCAAGCTGGATTAAATTTTTCAGATCGAAGTCAAGGCTTCGAAGTTGGTCTTACAGTACGCTTTGAAGATAAACAAGCTCTTGAAGCATATGGTCCTCATGAAAAACATCAAGAAGCTGTTTCTTTCTTAAGAGAAATCGGTCTTTCAGACATCATCGTTGTTGATTTTGAAATCTAAATAAAGAGGATGATCGAAGTATACTTTGACTTGATCATCCTTTTTCTATTACCAAGACGTCATCACAGTTAATGCCTTTTTTCCAATTAAGAAGCCGCCAATGGCATAGGCCTCTCCTCGATCTTGAAGTTTTATTAATGCTGGTTGATCATCATTTATTGTTAAGTGATAAGGTTGATAGGTTGGTTTAGTTACAAAAGCATCGTTTAAATACCTAGCTGTTTCATCTAATGCTTGTTTTCCTCTATGCATGACCTCATAAAGAGATACAAATCCGTGCATTACACCATTATACCGAGAAGCTGTTACTGGAATATCGTATTCAGCTAATCGTTTTGCATAAGATTCTCCTTCATCACGCAGAGGATCAAATTCAGCTGTAATGATTAGAGCAGGCGGAAGGTTGGAAAGATCAGCATCAAGTGGTGAAGTATAGGGATTTGACCACATTTTTTCATCAGGGGTGTAATGTTCTCTTGCCTTTTCCATCACACTTCTTGATATAAAATAATAGCCACTATCATATTTTTCACGGGAAGAAAAAGGAACATCTTGAAAAGTTGTTAAAGGATATAGTAAAGCTTGAGCTGTTATCTTTGGTCCGTTTCGATCGCGAGACATCATTGCAACGACTGTCGCAATATTTCCACCAGCACTATCACCTGCTACAGCTATTTTAGATGGATCTCCTTGAAATAGTTCAGCATTCTTTTCTGCCCAAATAAGTGCCTCAAAGCTGTCCTCTGTTGCAGTAGGAAAAGGATATGTAGGTGCTAAACGATACCCAACTGAAATAACGACGCTTTTTGTTTTAGAGGCTAAAGCTCGTACAATATTGTCATGTGTTTGAATGTTTCCATATCCCTCTAAAAAAGCTCCTCCATGATAATAAAGAATAATAGGATGTGGGCCTTCTTCCTTTGGCTCATAGATTCTGACGGGTATTTCTGCTCCGTCATGCATAGGAACCGTCATGAAAGTTCGATTAAAGCGAGATTCACCGGATCTTGTAAATATTTTTGGAGCCTTCATGTCAGACGTTACAAGTCTTTCATTTACTGCATGTAAAAGGACACCAGTTTTTGCTGGTACTTTTCCAGCTTCAGTGTGACTCCAATATTCCACAGTCACAATTATTCCGACTAGACACGAAAGGAAAATGACGAAACATGAGAGGACGAATTTCTTTAGTTGTTTTAACATACAGGTGCTGTAATTCGCTTCCCTCCTCTTACAAATTCTAATAGAGTCTATCTTCTAGTATAATGGAAGATTCATAAGATAGACTAAGCCAAATAAAGGAAGCATAGAAAAAAGCCTTCAATAAAAGTGATTGAAGGCTTACAACATTAAAATTTCTCTTATATCTTCTTCTGTAAGAGTTGTGGACCTATCTCCGTTTGATTCAATGATTTCTTCCACAAGATTTCTTTTTTTATCTTGCAGCTCGTTTATTTTTTCTTCAATTGTTCCTTTGGATACAAGTTTTAAGACAGTAACAGAGTTTTTCTGCCCAATGCGATGGGCGCGATCGGCAGCTTGCTCTTCTACAGCAGGATTCCACCATGTATCATATAATATCACCGTATCCGCACTCATCAAGTTTAAGCCTGTACCACCTGCTTTTAATGAAATTAGGAAGTAATCCCGCTCCCCTTTATTGTATCGATGACATATCTCAACCCGTTCTTCAGCTGGTGTCTGACCATCTAGGTAAAAGTAGGAAAGCCCTCTTAATGTAAGTTCTTTGCCAATTAGCTCCAGCATTTTCGTGAACTGAGAAAAAATCAGGACCCTTCTTCCTGCATTATTCGCTTCGTCAATGATTTGAAAGAGTTGCTCAAATTTTGCAGAGCTTCCCTCGTAGCTATCTACAAATAATTTTGGGTGACAACAAATTTGGCGTAAACGAGTTAAGCCTGCTAATATACGAATACGATTTTTACGAATGGTTTCTTTGTCCAAATGTTTTAACGTATCATGTCTTAGCTTTGCTAAATATGCTGCATACAGTTTCTTTTGTTCCGGGAGCAGTTCTACTGTGTCTGTTTCATCGTATTTTTGGGGGAATTCATGTAATACGTCTTCTTTCATTCTTCGTAATAAAAACGGCCGTATTCTTCGTGAAATCGTCTTATTGTTAAGCTGACTATATTCCTTTAATCCTAAAAATAACTGGGGAAACACAACATGAAAAATGGACCAAAGCTCTTCTATTGAATTTTCAACCGGGGTTCCAGTAAGTGCAAATCGATTATTTGCCCTTATTTTCTTTACAGCACGAGCTGTTTGTGTTAAAGGATTTTTAAAGGCTTGTGCTTCATCGTAAAATACAGAATGAAATTCTTGTTTTTCATACCACTTAATATCTTTTCGTAATAACGGATAAGACGTAATGACTACATCTATGTTTGTTAAATCATGTTGAAGTGATTCACGTTCTGCTCTACTTCCATCTAATACAATGGCTTGGATTGATGGAGCAAAGGTTAAAAGCTCACTTAACCAGTTGTATGTGAGAGATGACGGACAAACAATAAGGACAGGATTCTTTATTTCACGTATAGCTGGAAGCTCTGACTCGATAAATGCGATGCTTTGAATTGTTTTTCCAAGACCCATATCATCTGCCAAAATTCCACCGAAACCATAGTGCGCAAGTGTCTTCATCCAGCGGTACCCTGTCTTTTGATAATCCTTTAAAATAGAATCCAAGTTCCCAGGTATTGGAAACTCAAGGCTGCCGTGTTCTTGAATCGTGTTAAGAAAATCTCGAAAAGAAGCTTCAAGCTGAAATGAATCACTACTATCGACATAATCAAGGAGCTGAACACATTGCTCAAACGGTAAATCAAGTCCATCAGAAAGCTTTTGATTCTGAAGAAAAGGTGCTTGAAGAAAACGTTGAATTTCCTGAAACTCTCTTGATTCAAGTGAAAGCAATGAGCCGTCTCTTAAGCGGTAATATTTTCGTTTTTCCTCAAGGGCTACCAATACTTCTCGAATTTGTTTGTCAGCAATACCGTCCATTTCAAACTTGAATTCCAACCAATTCGTCCGTTCCTTCTTCATTTTTATTCGAATCTGAGGTTTCATATTTTCCTTGAAAAGGCGAGAGCGTACCGCTGTTGTCGCATAGATCTGTGTAAGCTTTTGAAGCTTAGGGACAATATAATATAAAAACTCATATTCAAGTTCTTCGTTTTGTAAATAATAGCCTTCGTCTGTAATAGAAAACATAGCCTCTTTCATTAGCTCTAAAATCTCATTTTCCTTTTCCACATCTCTTATAATGAAAGTATCAGCTGGTGGCTCTCGAGTTTCAAGTGGATTTAAGATAATATGTTCATAATGAAATTCAATTCCAGCAAGTAAACGATTTTTAATTCGGTCTAAATATAATTTTGCAACTAGCGGTGTTTTATTCATTAAGGTTGTCATTTCAGTAGAAAGCGCTACTTTTCCAAATCTACGAAGAGCTGGTACTACTTTTTCTAGAAAAAAACCGATCTGATTCTGTGGAATCATAAGACAATCTTTAGAAGAATTTGTGATCAATTGCTTCATTTCATATAACCGCATCGAATCTTCATTCTCTAAAAAAGTAAATGTACTTCTATATAAAACGCATTGATATGGATGAAGAACAATGATTTGTTCTAAACCATTAATCGATAATTCATAGCCATTATTACGTGCTTTATTCAAGTGAAAATCAATGGGAAGCAAATCCTTTGACCTCTTGATTTCTGAATACTGCTTTTCCTCATTTTCTACTTTTACTTGTGGTGCTTGGATAAGTAGTGGAAATAACCTTCCAAATGATGTAGGCGGTATTAATAACAATTGATCATGATTTGCACGATATCCGTTATAAATTTTTTCATCATGAACAACATGAATAAGCTCCTGAATGATCACATCATGTTCTTTCTGAAAACAATGTTTGTCATGATCAAAGGAAAAAGCAGGTGAAGGCTGAATCGAACGCCCTTGTTTTAATTTTTCTAAAAACAGGTGGATGTTTTCGACTTTATGATGTTGAATCATAACCTCTATGCCAATTAAGTGATGTCCATCTTCCATTTTGACAGGCTTACATATGAACACGACATCAAGCACTTCACGATCCTCAAAATGAGTTTGATGTCTGCTCGTTCGTGATTGGCGATCATTGAATAACCCTAGCAAGCCTTCTGTTAATTGTTCGTTTGATGATGGAGTTTCAATAGGTACTGTACCTTTCCTTTGGTGCTCATAGATGGCTAATAAAACTGCTGCAATATGCTGACAATCTTTATCAAAGGAAGCTAGTTTTGGACAGGTACACTTCGCTTGAATTTCCCCTTTTTCATCATGTTTTATGGTAACGTAAAAATCCTCCGTACCAGTGACAATTGCATGATATTGATGGTTTTCATATGAATCGAAGACTACTTTATTTGCATGATAAAAAGCACTTCCCCTTTTAAAGGATGTTATGCCACACATCTCTTTTATGATTTGATGAGTAAGCTTTATATTCAATGTCTGGCCTCCTTCTGAAGTGGATTTTAGTAAATGAAATTAGTGTCAAAGTACAGTTTACCACGATTTTTATCGATATAGGTAATGGGAATAAGCAAAAACATTTCCTGGGCAAGCGCAAAAACTGACATTTCTCTTTCTGATTCGTGATCTTTACACTTTCTTTAAGTTAAAAAAGGGTATGACGATTAGACTGGAGAATATAAATAATAGAATTTAAGAATAAGGATGATGAAATTGACAGCAAATTTTTGTATCAAATGCGGATTAAAAATGGTTATTCGTGAGATCGATGGTGTAGAAAGAAAAGCGTGCTCCGGATGTGATTTTGTGTTTTGGGGCGATTATAGTATCGGAGTTGGAGGGTTAGTGATAAAGGATAAGAAATTTCTTCTTGTAAAACGAGCTCATCATCCTGGTAAAGGGTACTGGACTAATCCGGGTGGCTATATCGAACAATTTGAGAATATAGAAGAAACCATTATAAGAGAGGTAAAAGAGGAAGCTGGAATTGAAGCTAAAGTGAATCGAATTGTTGCAATCCGTGATCTTCCTCGTCAAATACATAATGTATATATTGCGTTTGCGATGGATTATGTAGATGGTGAGCCAAAACCAGATGGAGTAGAGTCTGATGAAGCAGGTTTTTATAGTCTTGAAGAAATAGAAACGATGAATGTGGCTCCTTTTACTAGATGGTTAATAAAAGTAGCTTTTGAATGTGCAGACAGCGGTCTACAAAAGGATGAGGAAACGATTTTGAACGATCATCTGCTTTTTTCAGTATAAAGTGATGAAAAGTTTAAAATAAGAAAAACCCCAGAAAGGAGAATAAAACATCCTTGCTGGGGCTATTGATTTATCTTCTTTCTTACTTCATCCCGAATCATTTCAATAAGTTCGTCAGACATATTTGTTGGAAGTGAGGTGTTATTTTCAAGCACCCATTTATTTAGGATTTCTAAATCAGACTTATTGAAGGTGATACTATAGTTTTGATTGTTATGGGTAAATTCAGTTGTGACCGCCTCTTCTCCATATAATCCATCATCGATAATCATATGGGTGATTTCATACTCCTTCATCATGTCATCTCCTCCGCTCTTCTTCCTCTATAGAATGAGCGTAACAGGGTGGATTATACATGTCTTTACAGGAGTGTTTCTGCGATCAAACCATATGATGTTAATCGATCTTCTGGTAAGTGTGTTATTGTAACAATCATGATTTCATCAGCTTGATAAGAAGCTTGGATATCCTCTAATTTCTGTTTTACCTGTAATGGGTTGCCTATGACCATTTTTTGTTTCAGTTTCTCCATTGTTTGTTTTTCAGTTTCAGAAAACGGATAATTTTTTGCTTCTTGAATGGAAGGAATCCCTTTATTCCCTTCTCCTTTTTCCTTTTGGATGGCCCAGAATATTGAGCTTAACGCAATTTCTTCTGCTTTTTCAGTTGTTTCGGCACAGATGGCAGATACGGTCAATATAATGTTTGGTTTATTGTCAATCTTTTTAGGGTTGAAATGATCAAGATATTGTCTGATAATGGCTTGGCCATCATTGTCGCTCATAAATTGGCCAAACGCATAGCTCATCCCTTTTTCTGCTGCTAATAGGGCACTTTTTTTACTAGTTCTAAGAAGCCAAGGTACAGGTGCTGTTTCTGGAATTGGAGAAGCGGATACTTTAGCATATTCATGATCTTCTGGAAAATCATTGTATATAAAATGGAGTAATTCATCTACAGATTTTGGTAAATCCCATACTTGCTGAAGAAAGCGATCTGATAAAGCATTTGTAGCTTCTGCTGATCCGCCTGGTGCACGTCCAATCCCAATATCAATCCGATTTGGAAATAAGGTTGCAAGCATATGATAGGTTTCGGCTACCTTATAAGGTCTGTAATAAGGTAACAAAACAGCTCCAGAACCTATTCGTATAGTATGTGTATTTGCACCAATATAGGCAAGCATCACTTCAGGTGCAGAACATGCAAGTCCTGCTAAATCATGATGTTCAGCAATCCAATATCGTGTATACCCTAGCTCCTCTCCCGCTTGAGCTAATCGTAATGATTCCTTTAATGCTTCTTGAGGTGTTTGATCAGATGAAATCGGTGCTTGATCTAATATACTTAGCCTCATTCTACCCCTTCTCTCTTATTTTTCCTGTTCAATGATCTGTAAAGAAAATTGTGATATTTGGTTTTCCTTATATAAATTTATTAATGCTGTGGAATATTGCTTAATCACTCCGTGAAATACTAGGTCTTTTTCCGGTACTCTCACATGAAAATGATTTTTATAAAGTAAGGTTGTGATGGCATGATATTCTTCACTGGTAACAGGAAATTCAACTGAAATTTCTAAAAGATCATTGATTTTTTTCTCTTTATATTTTGTTAAAGAGATAGGTGTATCATTTATTATGATTTCATTAACCATAGTAATCCTCCTAATTTATCAAAGTTATATACCATCATATAATGAATTTCATCTTTTTAAAAATAGATTGACTTGTGTATGATAATTCGGTAATAAAAAAATCCGATCACCTAATAGATGAGACCGGATGATTATTTAGTGATGATGCTCATGATTTTCCTTTTGATTTATTACTCCATCCTGTAAAAATTTTAACTCATTAGTAGAAAGCTCTCCTACAATAAACCGCTTTGTGGGCATTATGAAAGAGCCATCATTGCCAGCATGGACCTTAACATAATAAAGGCCGTCTTGATTAAACTCTTTTTTGAGACCATACGAACCATTACCTAATTCTTCTGCTTGCTCCATTTCATATGCCACAGAACCGTCTTGTTTCCAAATCTCAATATGGACAAAATCTGGATCTTCTACTCTTTTTCCTTTTTGAGTAAGAGAAACGGTAATCTCTTCAGGTTTATCTGACGAAAAAGACGAAGGAATGATAATGTCAGCTTGAAGAGGTTCTTCTTGTTTGTATAAAGCAGCGACATCCGGTTTAAGTGAGCAAGCGCAAAGAGATAAGCTCAGTATACTGATAATAGAGATCCAATTTATATTGTTCATAACCATAGCTACCTCATCCCTAGTAAATTAAGCAGTAAAAAATTTCTTTAAGACAGATATTCTTTGAATGATGAGCAAGTCAATAAGCCAAACAAGAATAAGCGATAAACCGACAAGCGGAAACAAAATGGCTAATCCTATTAATAAAAAGAAGAATGAATTCATTTTCTTTATCCTAATTGCTTTAGGTGCTCCTAAGCCTTTTTTAGGCTTTCGTTTCCACCATAAGTAAAATCCGCTGCACATGACAAAAATAATGCCTAAGCAAATGATAAGGCTAACCAATTGGTTTAACAAACCAAATTGTGTTCCTTTATGCAAAGTGATTCCCCAAGCAACGATTTTTCCGATTGGACCATAGTGATCATAACGATAGTCAGCAAGTACTGCTCCTGAATATTGATCAATATGAACGGTTACCTCATCTTGCGCTTTTGGCGGAAATCCTGATAGCGTAAAGACTCCTTCTTTATCGCTCGGATAAATGACTGTATAGCTTGGGTGAACACCTTGGCGATTTGCAATTGATAAAACATCATCAATAGATAATTGAACAAATCCTTCAAGTGTTGATTTTGGTACATCCAAGGTTTCTGCTGCCCAAGGAACATCTGCAATATCCTTCGTTTGGATAGTTGATGTCGGTGCACTTCCTATCCAAACAGAAGGAGGATATCCTTGCCCGGTATTGGTGACAACCGATTGGAACTGATTCCCCCAAAACCCTGACCAGGGCAATCCAGACATAATTAAAAAGAACATTCCAGCCGTAATCCAGACAGCAGGAACGGCATGAAGATCTCTTCTAAGTATTTTTTTCCCCTTGTGAAATCTTGGAACAAGAATACCCGATAAACCTCCCTTTTTTCTTGGGAACCATAAATAAAGTCCAGTTACGATGAGGACGATTGCCCAACAGGCAACTAGCTCAACAATTCGGTCTCCGACAGTCCCTGCCATTAATTCCCCATGAAATTCTTCAATTTTATCCATGATACGGCCTTCATTATTTAATAATCCAAGAGATTGACCTGTGTAAGGATCGATAAAGACTGTATATGATTCTTGATTTAACGTAATGGTGATTTCACTAGAACGTGCTGCATCTTCTCCAGGTCGATATTTTGTCACTACTGCATCTGGATAGGTCTTCAATACCTCATCAATCTGTATTGAAGCTGGTATTTTTTCTCCTTGTGGAGTGACCTCGTAATATTCTTTATAAAGCATTTGCTCTATTTCCGGTTTAAATAAATAGATAGAACCTGTTACTGATAAAATGAGAAGAAACGGTGCAAAAATAAGCCCTGCATAAAAATGCCATCTCCATATGGTTTGATAGAGAGAGGTTTTTGTCTGCTTTTTTGTTGTTATTCTATTGGTATTCTTCAATTTTGTAGACCTCCCATGCTTCTGCTAGACATGATCATTGATGTAAGAAAACGTTGAGATCCCATATTTCGATCACTATAAACTAGACTAGATTATTTTCATAGTTATGGAAAGTCATAGAATGATAAAATATGTGAAATTATGTTGAACAATTCTCCAAATAAAAAGAATGAACCATATAGGTTCACCCTTTTGTTCATGCCATTATAAATGGTTTAAATGTCGCCATTGATGTAATTCTACAGACATTCCAATAAATAGTAAAAATGCTCCGATCAACATGAGTGAACAAATCATTACATAAATAACTGGTTTCTGTAAACTTTTTGGGAGAAAATTTGTTAATTCTTTAAATATGGTCATATATCCTTTTGGATAGATACTTTCAAAGATTACTAATAGACCTAAGCACATAACAAAATATGTTGGTGAGATAGTATTAGGAACAAGAAAAAACGCTGTTCCAGTTATGAGAGTTAGAACATATAGCGGCACCCGTAATCTAGATTTCGCTAGTATTGATTGAAAATGAATCCGTAATTTTTTCAAACTATTACTCATAAGATTCCAGCAATTGAACAAACTCAGGGTCTTCATATTCCTTTGCATAGTCAAGTGCTGACATATCATCAGAATCTTTTAAGTTAGGATCCGCGCCGGCATCTAGTAACAATTTACCTGATTCAAGATCACCAACGACTGCGGCTGACATTAGCGGTGTCCAACCGTAATCATCCTGAAGGTTTGGATCTGCACCATAATCTATTAAAATTGGAATATATTCTGGTCTTTCATTCGTAACTGAAACTAATAACGCACTTTCTCCATATTCATTAAGAGTATTAGGATCAGCCCCATCCTTTAATAATTGTTCAACTGTTTCCCGGTCATTGTCAATAATCGCTTGCATTAATGGATCATATTCAGATGGTTCAGTAAATTCACTTAAAAAATCAAGTTTAGAAAATGCAAAAGCAGCTCCAACTGATACCCCAATAAATAAACCTGGTAAGAGGAAGAAAATGAGAACAATGATTAGGATAACTTGTTTTGTTTTCTTTACTAATTGTACAGTTGGTTGGTCATCATTCATAAATGATTGAATCTCATGAATTCGTTTTGGAAGAGGTGGATGGGTCGACAGCAATTCTGCTAATGTTGCGAAGAACCCCTTTTTCTCATTGTATTGCTCCAAATATTCATTTAGGTTTACCTTGTTATATAATCGTCTTCCAGCTGCTAAAATTAATAAACCATTGATTGCATTTTGCGGCTTTTCGGTATAATAAGCTGCCATTCGATCACATGTATATTCAGCCATTCGTAAATAGCTTGTCCCAAGAAATGGTATCCACATAGCAAGAGAGACAAAAATACTTTTCGTAATATGATTTCGTTTAAGATGGGCTAATTCGTGTGCAATGATATAATCGATATCAAAATCTGAAGCTTCATCAGCTATATCAACAAAATCAGAATATAAAACAACCATGTTTTTCCCTGATAAAGCGAGAACTTTTGTGGCAAAAGCATTTAATAATCCACCAGATTCAACAATATAAACCTCGGGGATATTTTTTAGCTCCATCTTTGCAGATAGGGTAACAACTTTTTCATACAGGTCTGGAAATTGCGATTCACGAAGTCTAACTCCATTTAATTGGATATGTGACATCGAAAGTATGTGTGAAAAAAGCGAAATAAGAGCAAGCGCTAAAAAAATAAAAATACCGACAATAGATAAAAGCAAATATAAAGTGAAAAGGCATGTAGTAATAACACAAATAATAAAAAATGTTTCCTCGTGTTTATGGACTAATTGATTTTCTTTCATGTAGTTGAATACTCCTTTATAACGATGGTTAAGTAAGTGATCATGATAAACTTGAATAGAAAGTAGTTGATATATTCAAGTTTATCAGTTGGTTAAAAATGCTATCTTTTGAAAGGATTACTCTCCATATTCCCCCCATTTATTTTTGAAAATTAAATTCTTTAATGTTTTTCGTTTTTCCCATTTTGCCGTTTCTAAAATTGGCGCTTTCGGATAAACGTCTGTATAACCTAATGAAATGAGAGCAACTGGATCAATATGTGGAGGGATTTCTAGGATTTCGCGGATATCTGCCTTTTTATAAAAACTAACCCACCCCATGGCTATCCCTTCTACACATGATGCTAACCACATATTTTGAATAGCACATGCTGTAGACATCATATCTGTTTCTGGTATTGAATTTCTCCCTAATACATGAGCCCCGCCTCTGGTTGGATCACATGTCACACAAATGGTAATAGGAGCTTCCCTAAGTCCCTCAATCTTTAGTTGAAGAAATGTTGATGCTCTCTCATCTTCTTCATAGTGTATCGCAAGAGCTCTACGTTCTTTATCTGCTGCCCAAGCTAACTTCTGTTTCAATTCGTCAGTTTCAATTAAAATGAAATTCCAAGGCTGCATAAATCCTACAGAAGGTGCTTGATGAGCGGCCCCTAAAATTTTCTCCACTGCTTCAAATGGCACAGGATCTGATTTAAAGCTTCGAACATCTCTTCTTGTTGCAATGACTTTGTATAAAGCTTCTTTCTCTTCCTTAGAAAACATGATATAACACCTCAACTCTTTTTGAGTTAGTCAAACTTACAAACAATATTACTCTTAATCTAGTATACGTGTGTTTACAAAAAAGTAGACAAAACGAAAATGAAAATCCGCCAGTTTGACTGAGCGGATAAAGTAAGAAAACATACAAAAATTTGTATGTATTTATCCCACATTCTTAACCTCTGAAGAAAGGTCTAAGAATATTTACAATTCCTATAATTTATCCTAAAAATTGTATGTCTCAATAGATAACATCATATAAGAACGAAAGCAAAATTTCAATCCTATTTTTGGTTGAAACGACGAAAACTTCCTTTAATCGAAATAACAATCTATCCTTGGTCTTTCTCATCATAAGCAATTAAAACGATGTTCTCATTTGTTTCACTTCGAAGCTCTTTTTCTAGTGATAAAATTTTTTGAAGCTGTTCAGGATCTAAATGCGCAACTGGAAATTTTTCAAACATATCCATTGTTTTTTATCCTCCTTTTTCCAGCAGATTTTATGACTCAATTGGCTGCTATTTCCGAATACCCCACTAGTTCCTAACTTTTTAAAGATTTTGGTTTTCTTGAATCTTGATTAGGTATGTTTCTTACTCTGATGATAAAAGTTCTAGTTGAATTCTTAGCTGGTATTAATTAATGTTTCCACCTATACAATAAGGTTCCCAATAATGAAAAGGTTATACAGTGACTCATCATACAGATATAACGCTAATTTTTTTGAAAAAACGGGACAAAATAATTTTGAGCATCTGATATTAGTGCTTAAAGTTCCTAAACCATTCTAAAGGGGTGTTGTACAATGGCAAGAAATAAATTGGTTGTGCCAGGTGCAGAAAATGCTCTTAATTCCATGAAAGAGGAAATCGCGAATGAATTTGGGGTACAACTTGGAGCCGATACGACTGCTCGAGCAAACGGTTCAGTTGGTGGAGAAATGACCAAGCGATTAGTCGCAATGGCTGAAAACCAGCTTCGAAACCAATAAAGGAAATAACTTTAAGGGACTTCTTATATAGGGGTCCCTTAAAGGGTTTTGTCAGGTATTATTATCAACTCCGAAGAATAGTACATTCACGTTCAATCGTTTCAATGCGTGAGGTATAAAGATTGTACTAAGGATCATTTTAGAATGAAATCAATGAATGATATTGTTTAAATTGCTTATTTGCCTTAGGTTAATAAAAGCCTCGCGCTTTTATTCGGAGCTATCAAAAAAGCCTGATTCCCAGATTGTAATCTAGAAAATCAGACTTTTAAAAGTAAAATTAATTTGGCATATTTACTGTGTTATCCTTACCACGTTTCCATAAGAATTGTAAAGCGAATAACGCGGCAAAAGCAATGATACCAACGATATCGGAAATACCCTCTGGATATATAAGCAGAAGCCCTGTAATGATGGCAAAAATACGTTCTAACCAATGAAGCTTTCGCATCCAGAATCCGATAATTCCAGCACCAATCGCAAGCATTCCAGAAATAGCTGTTATTAAGACCCATACTAACTCAAGCCATGTTGTATCAATCATGAGCAGTTGTGGTGATAAAACAAATATATATGGAATGATAAAGGCTGCGATCGCCAGTTTGGCCGAGTTGACTCCTGTTTTTAGCGGCTCTCCTCCCGCTACACCTGCTGCAGCAAAAGCAGCTAATGCAACCGGTGGAGTAATATCTGCAATAATACCAAAATAGAAAACAAACAAGTGTGCAGATAAATCAGGAACCCCTAGTAAAATAATCGCAGGTGCAGCAATTGTTGAAGTAATAACATAGTTTGCAGTTGTAGGTGAACCCATACCAAGTACAATTGCTGCAAGCATTGTTAACATTAACGTTGGGATTAAGTACCCGCCAGCAAGATCAATTAATCCATTTGCTAATTTTAATCCAAGACCTGTTTTTGTAACGATACCTACAATAATCCCAGCAGCAGCGGTAGCAGCTGCTACGCCTAATGCGGAACGTGCACCGTCAACTAGAGCAAGAACAAATTGTTTTGGTCCCATTCTAGTATCTTTATTAAACATACCGACAATAATGGCAATTAAAATTGCATATAATGCCGCATGTGTAACAATGACACCTGACATTAATAGAACAACAACTGCAATGATTGGAAGCAATAAGTAGATTTTCTTTAATACTTCTTTCCGTTCAGGCATTTCTTCTTTTGTTAGACCGCGTAAGCCAATACGCTTCGCTTCAAAGTGAGTCATAATCCAAATCCCGGCAAAGTAAAGGACCGCTGGAATTGCGGCAGCTTTAGCTATTTCCCAGTATGTGATTCCACCGCCGATAAATTCAACCATTAAGAAAGCAGCTGCACCCATAATTGGAGGCATTAGCTGTCCACCAGTTGACGCAGCAGCTTCTACTGCTCCGGCAAACTCTTTTTTATATCCAAGTTTTTTCATCATTGGAATCGTAAAAGAACCCGATGTTACAACGTTAGCAACAGAGCTTCCGCTAATCGTTCCTTGTAAAGCACTTGAGAAAATAGCAACCTTAGCAGGACCACCTGTTCTTCTTCCTGCAATTGAAACTGCTAGATCATTAAAGTATTGGCCTACTCCTGTTCTTACTAAAAATGCTCCAAATAACAGGAATAAGAAAATAAACGTTGATGATACAGCAAGAGGTGTTCCTAAAATACCCTCTGTTGTAAAGAACATTGTTTGTACTAGACGTTCAAAGGATAATCCTCTATGTGCTAGGAAACCAGGCATAAATTCTCCATAAAGACCATAGATCAAAAAGATTAGGGCAATAATGGTAATAGGTAGACCAACAGCTCTTCTTGTAGCCTCAAGAACGAGTACGATCGCAATAATCCCAACAACAAAGTCTAAAGTTGATAATCTCCCAACACTCATAACCAAATCATTAAAGAATAATGGCCAATAAGCTCCTACACCAATACTTAGTAAAGCTAAAATACCATCATACCATGCAATTTGCAGCTTTCCTTTTTGGCGTTTCTTTCGATTAGCAGGGAATAGTAAAAAGATTAATGAAAGGGCAAACCCTAAGTGAACCGTTCTTTGAATTTGCGCCGTAAACACACCGAAAATGGCTGTATACAATTGGAATAGTGAGAATGCTAATAATCCTAAAAATACTATCCAACCAATAATTCCAGTAAGCTTCCTCGTTCCAGCCTCAGGATCATACTTTTCTAAAAGTGCCTGTTGCTCTTCTTCTGTTAAAGTCTTTATTTCTTCTTTATTGCTCACTGATCTTCACTCCTTTCAATTGCTCCCAATATGAAATTTTTTTTGGTGATATTCTTATCCAGGTTCCTGGTTTTATAAAATTAGATAATTTATATGTGTGGTCCTTATAAATAATTCGATGATCCGCTCTCACTTGTCCGAGTCTTAAATCTATAAATGGAAAATGACGATTCATATTTGTTATATAGTATGTACCATTTCTTACCTCAAATACCTCGTCACCTTCAGCATTAGAAGGCATTCCAACCGCAAAATCTTTGTAAGAAAGCTCTTTTAGCGTAATCTGCTTTTCCGAGGCGGAGTAGGTTTCAATCACATCTGAGAGGTGAATGGAATGGGTGTATTTAATTTGAAAGGTGTCTTCATTTTTAAAAGGTAAGTAAGCGAGAATTTCGTCTTCATCTTCATAGGTAAAGGCAAGAATTTGTTTATAAGGAAAGAATAATAAAAATGCGATAAGCGAAAGTAGAGGTATGATTAGTAATACTAATTTTAATTTCATAATACCCATCCCTTACATGCATGAAACATATGAAATCGATAGACCGCTCATGCGATCTATCGATTTGTAAAAGCAATTATTTTGAAATGCCTTTTTCTTCAAAATATTTAGCTGCGCCAGGATGAAGCTCCATATCACCTAAACCTTCTAGCGCAGTTTCAGCTTTTATGAATTCTCCTTTTGCATGAGTGATTTGATCGGTGTTTTCAAACAATGCTTTTGTCATCTCATAAACTAAATTCTCATCAAGATCTTTAGAAGCTACAAGCATTGCTTTAACAGCAACAGTTTTTACTTCAGACTCAAGTTTGTATGTTCCGCTTGGTACAGTATCTTCTGAATAATATGGATACTTCTCAACTAATTCTGCAATTTTATCTTCTGCAATTGGAACAATCACAACGTCTTCTTGTGCTGATAATGCTTCAACTGCTCCAGTTGGAGTACCAGCAGTAACGAACGCTGCATCAATATTACCTGCTTGGATTCCATCAGTAGATTCATCAAATGATAAGTTTTGCGCTTTAATATCATCAGTTGTTAAACCGTGGATTTCAAGAATTTGCATCGCGTTGATATAAACACCAGATCCAGGTGCACCAACTGATACTGCTTTTCCTTTCAAATCTTCAACTGATTTTATTCCGCTATCTGCAGTTGTAACTAGTTGAACTGTCTCCGGATAAAGAGATGCAATCGCTTGAATATTATCGATAGCAGCTCCCTCAAACATTTCTTTTCCTTCCAGAGCATATGAAGCGATGTCTGTTTGTGAGAAAGCAAGTTCTGCTTCGCCATTTCTCAGAGTTTCCATGTTCTCTGCAGAAGCCCCAGATGTTTGAGGTGTAATATTCGCATCTGTGTTATCAGAAATAATGTTTCCGATTTGTCCACCAAGTGGATAGTATGTACCACCAGTACCACCAGTTAATAGGCTTAGGTTTTGTGTCCCGCCACCTCCACTAGTGCCACCTTCTTCACCAGCACCGCTTGTCCCGCCTTCATTACCGCCACCGCAGGCAGTAATAATCATCGCGAGTGTAAGCACCATGATGAATAAAAAACTACTACGAAGTTTTTTCATCGTGTAAAGCCCCCTTTTTATGGAAATTTTGTGTAGAAAACACATCATTATACTACCATAGGTTATTATAAGCTTGTCAAATGAAATGTTAGATTTTTCGACACGATGTTTTAGAATATTAATAGGACAATGCTTGTCAAGGATGCGTTATTCTATCAATCACTCAAACAACAACACATCCTCTAATCATGTAGAGGATGTGTTTATTAATCTTGCTTATTAATCCTGTTTATTCATCAGATTCTTCATTGGAACGATTTGTTTGGGTCGGTAAAGTATCCCAAAAACTCGTATCAGCTGAATTGATCGAACCATCTGCAATCGCTCGAACAGCAGCATCTAATGTTGTGACCGTTTGTTTGATTAAATAACCATTGCTTTTTTGACCGAGAGCATAAGATTCGATATAGTGGTCTGACATACCGCGCATTTCAAATAATAATGTCGAAATGTCATAACGAACAGCTGCACCATTACGTCCGATGTTTTCACCACTGCCGCCATTGTATTTACCGATATGACCCCAGCCAGTTTCTTCAAGTGTATGATAAACAACTGAACCTAGTTTTTTAGATCCTTCTAATACTTCTGGTTTTACATTAGAATTTGTAGGGTACAAAATCGACCCAGACACAAGCTCACCTTCTGTTTCGCTTCTTGTACCCTGGTGATGCAGATCGATCATATAATCAATATCATACTTTGCAAAAACATTTTCATGAAGGACTCTAGCTTCAGGCTCCATCTCACTAGTAGCTTTATCATGTTCACGATTTAAATCAACATAGTTGGCATTATAACGGGTTAAGTGTCGATCTCCATCAGCTAAATAATCGTCCAATGAAAAGTTAACGTCACCCATAGCTCCATCTGCATTTAACATCGGAATGATAAGAACGTTTACGTTATCTAAAACGCCTTTTGTTTTGTTTGTACCTAAATGTTTAATAAATTCAAGTGCCCCTTCAGTCGTTAACTGTTCATTACCGTGCTGCTGAGTGAGAAATAAAATGGTTGGATTTTCTGGATTAGATATGTATTTTGCCATGTAGATGTCTCTGCCCTTTACCGTTTGTCCTATTACTTCAAGCTCCATCGCATCTTGTTTGCTATCTTGAGTTTTTAAATACTCTACTAAGCTATCATATGTATGGAGAATGGACGTTTGAATCGAACCATTACCTGTATTTGGCCCATTACCAACCGCACTTACAGGTAATGATACAGATGTCATTGCACCAAAAGCTAATAGACTAGTTAGTGAAACAGATACTACTTTCTTCTTTAAACTCATTATTTTTCTTCCTCCCCTTTGGATAAAACTTCCTACAATGTTATTGTACAAATGTTTATAGATAGACTTAATAGAAAAGATCTCCTATTGTTTAGACATTTTCTGCAACCATGTTCATGGTTAGTCTTCTATTTAATTTTCCAAATATTATATTTTTATAGTAAAAAGGATGTGTTTACGAATTGGAAACACAGGTGTTTTAAACTAGAATATGGGGAATATTTTCAGTATCTATTTCTAAAGTAGCTACTAGAAAAGGAGTGTTTATACATTTTGTCGAACGAAAAGTGGTATATCTATTTTTTTCGATTCTGAAAATAAATTTACTACGAGTCACTCCATTATAGATTAAACAAAAAAGAACAACCAATAATGGATGTTCTTTTCACAAATTTTCACCCTACTCCTACTGATTCCATTTTATCTGAAGTAATCAGTCCATATTGTCCATTTTTCCTTTTGTATACAATACTAAATTGGTCTGTGTTTGCGTCCTGATAGACAAAGAATTGGTGGTCAAGCAAATTCATTTGTAAAATCGCTTCTTCCGTGCTCATCGGTTTAAAGTGAAAGTGCTTAATTCGAACAATCTCATCCTCTGCATGTTCCAATTGAGGAGGGTCTATTATTTCTGGTTGTATGCAAGCTCTACTTTTGCGTATTTTTCGATTTACTCTTGTTTTGTATTTTCGAATCTGTCTTTTCAGCTTTTCTTCAACCAAATCGATTGATTTATACATATCGTTTGTAGTTTCTTCAGCACGTATTGTCATATTTCCCAGTGGAATTGTTACTTCGATGCAATGATGATATTTAATTGTGGATAAATTAACATGTAATTGTATGTGAGTTACATCATGAAAGAAATGGTCTATGATTTGGCCGATTTTTTCGTCAATATATGCTTTCATCGCTTCTGTTAATTCAAGATTTTTGCTGTGAATAATCAGGTTCATATTTATTCCTCCAATTAGCTTAGTCCTCTTCTTTTTTCGTTCTAACGATTAAAACGTCACATTTTGCGTATCTAAGGATATGTTCAGATACACTGCCTATAAAAATTCTTTCAACAGCATTTACGCCTGTAGCACCACAAACAATTAAATCCACTTTTTGATTTGGAGCAATTTCTTTTGCAATCTTAACTTTTGGCGAGCCAAATTCGATAATCGGTTCAATATCTTGTATACCACTTTCTAATGCTAGCTTTTTATATTTTAATAATAGAGATTGTGAGAATTCTTCTGCAAGCCGAATAACCGATGGTTCGATAGGTGTGCCAAAAGCTGTCAATACTACTTCTCGTGTATCAATAATGTTGCATAAAATAAGACGTGCCTTGTTTCTTTTGGCAATGCTTAGAGCTTTTTTAAATGCCCACTCCGCTTCCGTTGAGCCATCAATCGCAACAAGAATTTGTTCATAGACCATATTCATGATCATCTCTCCCCTGGAATTCGTTTGTAGGAAGGAACTTCCTATGTCTATATTTTATCGACTTTTGGTGCAATACTATGTGATGAATATCACAATCTAGTTTTTTTTAAAAAAATCTATTAGTTTACATAATATTATTATTAGTTAGTACATATTTTCTGTATTTAAAGATAGTTGATTTTCGAATATGGTATTATCCCACAAAAAACAGCTCCTCTTAAAAACGAGAACTGTAAAATAACAATTAGTTAGTCAATGAATTTCTAAACCAATTGTTTCATGTTTTGACCCTTTTACAGTTGCCCCTATTGTTCCATATAGAGAGACGGCTATCCATTCACCTTCCTGCTCCAGCTCATATGGATTTTCACATAAAACCGCAAAGGAAAGCCCGACGGTTCTGATTACACTCCTAATTGAAACCGGCCACGGGTCACGCCATGTAAGGTTTCCATAATTGCATGTTATAAGGCATGTGATTCTCGTTCTATGGATGAACACAATAATTCAAAGTAATGGTTTAAGAAAACCTCAAAAATGTCATACTGTTTACTGGAGTCTTAAAAATAGTCATAGAGGTGATAAAAATGGCGTTACAACGGACGTTTATTATGGTGAAGCCAGATGGTGTTAAACGTGGATTAATTGGCGAGATTGTCAAACGGTTTGAACAAAAAGGATTTACTTTATTGCATGCAGAGTTAATGACTATTGATCGATCAAAGGCAGAATATCATTATGAGGAACACAGAGAAAAGCCGTTTTTTGGAGAGTTGGTTGATTTTATTACATCTGCTCCAGTGTTTGCGATGGTATGGGAAGGTGAAAATATTATCGAGGTTTCTCGTATTATGATTGGGAAAACAAGTCCAACTGAAGCACAGCCTGGAACAATCCGCGGAGATTTTGCCTTTAAAAAAGAGGAAAATGTCATTCACGGCTCTGATTCAATGGAAAGTGCTGAAAGAGAGATTGCAAACTTTTTTGATCCATTGCAAATCCGTTCTTCTGATCAATTTTACCAAAATCGTAAATCAAGTTAATTTTAATATGTCTTTTGTTTGTCAAAACCCTGCTTTGGCAACGAAAGACATTTTTAGATTGAAGGTGATGACTAGTGTTATGTCGATCAAGTGATGAATTACAGCGTTATGTGGAAAAATCAAAAGAATGGACGCAAAAAGGGAAAGTGGCAGATTATATTCCAGCACTTGGTAAAGAAAACCCCGATGATCTTTCTATTGCGATTCACTATCCAAGTGGGGATTGTGTGTCAGCAGGAGATATAAAAAAGAAGTTTACTCTTCAAAGTATTTCAAAGGTGATTAGCCTTGCTCTTGTGTTAATGGATCAAGGGAAGGAAGTAGTGTTCGAACGAGTGGGAATGGAACCGACTGGTGATCCCTTTAATTCAATTGCCAAACTGGAAACTATGGCACCTGCAAAACCATTAAATCCAATGATTAATGCTGGAGCACTTGTTGTGACACATCTGATTGCTGGAAATTCTGTTGAGGAAAGGCTGCACCGGTTATTATCATTTGTTCAAGAGCTGACGAATGACCAATCCGTTACCTACAATAAAGAAGTTGCTCAATCAGAATATGAAACAGCTGATCTAAATCGGTCTTTGATTTACTTCTTAAAACAGCACAACATTATAAATGAAGATGTTGAACAATTAATAGACTTGTATTCTAAGCAATGCTCAATTGAAATGAATTGCTCGGATTTAGCTAGAATTGGTGCTGTTTTTGCAATGGATGGGGCTGATCCGCAGAATGGTAACCAAATCATCCCTTCGGATATAGCCCGCATTTGTAAAACATTTATGGTCACATGCGGTATGTACAATGCATCAGGAGAATTTGCAATTAAAATTGGCATTCCAGCAAAAAGCGGTGTCTCCGGAGGAATTATGGGGGCTGTTCCAGGGAAGTTTGGAATTGGGATATTTGGTCCATCATTAGACGAAAAAGGGAACAGCATAGCTGGGATACGGTTATTAGAATTATTATCAAAAGATTATCATCTAAGTATGTTTTAGCGAAAATGCCCTCTATTTTTGTTAGGGCATTTTTTCTATCAGAGAGAATTTCGCCATTTGGACTTGATTTTTCCAATTAGATATCATGGGCTTATAATACCTTGTTATAAATCCCCTAAGAAATCAGTGATATAAAAAATCCCATATTTTCTCACTAAATAATTACTAAGCACACCTTGTGTAGCTTTCTCAATAGGCGGGTTTGTTAAGGTATACGCTCTTGCATTTATTTTTTCAAATTCTTCTTTATCAACTTCATTGTGGTATGTATCATCTACAATACCTGAAGTAAATGCCTGAATCGGATACCCAGTAAAAAAGACGTATGTTCGAACAGACAAATGTGGTGTGGAATGTAGGATATAGATAACGATAAGTAAAACAGTTAAGGAAATCCACGTTCTTTGTTTTTTCATCTTTTTTCTCCTAAAAATAGTATGTAAATCAATTCTAGTTTTCTACTTATTCACCAATTTTTAATAACCACTCACGTAATTGCTTTTTTGGAAAATAAATGGAGCCGTTAAGTTTTAAGTGTGGGACGTTTGGATATTCCTTTAACAAAGCTTTTGCATCATCCTTCGATGTACCAATGAAATGGTGCAAATCTTTTTCATTAATTAATTCATGATCATCATTTTCCTTAAAAATACTAGTTAAACTGTTCTCATTTGGATGACGGAAATTCTTCAGTCCTTCTCCGATAAAATATGCGGCTCCCACTAATCCAAATGCAATCCACATTAACTCCATAGTATATCCCCTCCCCCTATAAATATTGTTAACTTGCTTACGTTTTTGACAATCAAAAAGTTTCATATCGACTTTTATAAGTAACACTAATTCATAATGAAGGGCCATCCATCATGTTTTGCACCAACTAAATTGCACCATATCTATCCAGGATTGAATGATAGAAAAATTTGATTAATGAAATAATTCACAACAGCCATATGCTATAATAAAAACACTTGTTTAGTTTAGAAAGGAACAAAAATGCTAGTAGAGAAATGGCCTGTAATAAAATTTGTTAAATATAGTTTTGTTGGAATATTCTGTACGGGGATTTATTTTCTTTGTATGTTTCTTTTAGTGGAGTTATCGGGTGAAAATCCTGTATATAGTGCAATGATCGCGTTTGTGATCATGACAATTTGTTCATTTTATTTGAATAAAAGATTTACATTTGGCGGTAATTATTCTCATCAAAAACTTCTACGTTTTACAATTGTTGCGATAATTGGATTTAGTATGAATGTTGGTATAATGTTTACTGTGGTAAGCTTACTTAATTTTCATTATCTCATTGGTGAATTGGTGACAATTTTGGTAATACCTTTTGTGAATTTTTGTTTGAATCATTATTGGACATTTAATTAAGGTTGACTTCTGTTTAATAGAAGTCAACCTTATTGTATTTTATAGTTTTTTCACAAATTCCGATTTTAATTTCATTTCACCAAATCCTTCAATTTTACAATCGATGTTATGGTCTCCTTCTACTAATCGTATATTTTTTACTTTTGTTCCTATTTTTACAACAAGTGATGTTCCCTTTACTTTTAGGTCTTTGATCACAGTAATTGAATCACCATCATGAAGAATATTTCCATTTGCATCCTTCACTGCATATTGATTTTCTTCTATTTCCGGTTCAGTTTGTATCGCCCATTCATGAGCACATTCTGGACACACATAAAGCATACCGTCCTCATAAGTATATTCAGACTGACACTTTGGACAATTTGGTGTTTCTGTTATCATGATTTTTCCTCCAGATCCAGTATTGTATATTTTATATGGATCAAATACTACGCCCTATCTTGATAAAAAACTTTAACCCCGCTGTGGATCATCCCAATTATCCCACAGAAAAAGAGATAAGCCCCAAAACATGTGAGAAACGCAACAGGTGACAAGATTTTAATAAATGATAATCCTATCATACTTACTCCTACTAATAAATAATGATGAACAGCATGTAATGAATAGGAAGCTTGTTTTATATGCCATGCACGAAAATAACCTTGTAAAAAGCCTAATAGAATTTGAATAATAAGGGCAAAATAAGGAATGATTTCTATTTGTCCATTCATAAAGTAAATGGATAGATAAATCATCCCCATTACCAAATAAACGGAAGAAATACTTAAGAGTTCTTTCTTTTTAGATTGATAGACTCTATAACCCCAAGCTGCCGAAAAAGAAAAACCGGCAAAAAACCAAGCAAATAGCGTATAAGTGTAAGAAATTTCTTTTAACCAAATAATATAATAAGGGAAAATGACAACCTGACCAACAGTAACAACAAGTGGAAAGTTCTCAACTATTCCCTTTTTCATTCGTTCTTTTCTCATTTTAAATAATGCTCATAGAATAAATTTTGAAAAACACCATTTGGATCTCTCCGTCTTTTTTCTTCTTGGAAGTTTTCCCAGTTAGGGTAAGCTGCCTGAAACTGTTCCCTTGTCTGATAAGGATAATAAGGAAGATAATATGTACCACCATGTTTTATCGTTAGATTCGTCCATTTTTGGATAATGTCCTTCGCCTCTTCTAGTTCTTCTTCGTCTACACCATGCTGAATTAATACAACAAGACCTAGCATATCCTTTTTAGCATAGTGTAAGCTCGTAACATCATCTTTTGCTATATAACGAACCGTAATATTATGGATTTTAAAGTCTTTATCCTGTTCATTTCCTGAAAGCAATTTCTTTAGGTCTGATATATATTCTTCATATTTATTTACTGGTACAAAAAATTCCTGTAGAACTTCAACCCTCCCTGGTTGTGTAAACTCCATAAAGGTCGATTCAGATCTCATTGCATTATTCCGTGTAATGGTATCATGATTAAGTGATTGGATATATTGTTTTTGAGTTTCCCAAAAAAGATCTTCTAGCCAACCACCTTTCCGTCCCACATCCAAAGCTAATTTACTAATCTTTATCCCAGTTTCTTCTTTTAAATTTGTCGTTTTGTCTATTTTCCCAGTATTCTTATAGTCAATGACATACATTTCATCTAAAAACGAACTTGGGGCTACACTAATTCTCGCATAATGCATAGCTATATCTTTATCATTTAGTAGTGATGTAAGATATGGTTCATATTGATCTGGCTCAATTTCTTTAGTATGGATTGTATATACGTTATTGTCAGTTAATTCTAGTGTCATATCAAGGATAATTCCAAATAATCCATAGCCACCGAATACATATTTCATCCATTGCTCCTTATTATCTCGGGAAACGGTTTTGATATCTCCTGTTGGCGTAAGCAGGGTCATTTCCTTTACAGTGTCAGCCATTTGACCGAAACGAATATCACGTCCATGTGCATTAACAGATAGCGAGCCTCCGATCGTAAAAATAGACTGTGACTGCGTTACTTTTAGCGCTAATCCATAGGGATTTACAGCTTCTTGAACATCTTCCCATGTCGCACCAGCTTCAATCTTTACTGTTTTCTCACGTTTGTCAATGTTAATGATCTTATTCATTGCCTTCATATCGACCATTACACCATTTTTATAGTATGTATGACCACCTTGTGAATGCTGTAAGCCTGAAATTGAAAGCTTATCCCCATTTGTATTTGCTTCCTTTACAATTCTTTGTAATTCATTTCGATTCTCTGCTTTTTTAACTCTAGCGATTTTTTCAGGAAGTAAACCTGTGTAATCTGTTGCAAGAAAGTTTTGATCAACACCATATTTTCGTTTCTCTATCGGAATATACCACAGCGTTATGATCAAAAATAGACAAACCAGCATACCAAGAAACCATGGTTTTTTCGTAATACCCTTTACCGCTTGCATGTGCTCTCCCCATCTTTAATAAAGTACCTTACCTTAATCCCATCATCACTTTTTCGTCAACTACCTTGTAAGCTTAAGTTAAATGAAATTCCTATTACTGTCAGAATACCACATAATCAAAGCATTCCTAATGATAAATAAGAAAAAAATTGACCTCAATACTTGTTGATTGAGGCCAATCTTCATGCACTAATCAATAGTAAGGATAGTAGGGGTAGTAAGGATAATAAGGATATGGATAACCGAATCCATATGGGTAAACTAAAGAGCTAGCTAACAGACCACCTAATACTCCTCCTAGAAATGGGCCTCCCCAAAACGGACGGTAAAATCCAAAAGGTCTTCCGAAACCAAATCCAAATGGTCGACCAAAACCAAATCTCCCAAAAGGTCTTCCAAAGATTCGTGTGTCATTAGGGTCAATTACGTTATTTTGATACTGATTCATTGCTGGTATTTGATATTCAGTTTGCATAGTAAGCACTCCTCCCTTTTTTAATATAAACTTATGCTGCCTGGGAGGGTAACTCTTGGGTATATACCCAAAACAGGAAAAATATTCCCGAAATTTCGATCTGTTAACAGCTCATTATTTTATAAATAAGACCATTAACTCATCATCATAATACGTTTCTTCTATTTTTAACGCTCTTTTTTCGATGCCATACATTTCAAAACCGATTGAATGGTAAAGTTTTTTTGCAGGAAGGTTGCTTGCTGTTACTGTTAAATAAATTTGTTCAATTCTTGGTAATGATTTAGCTTTCTTTATAAGTTCAGACAATAACCGTTTCCCTAATCCTACATTTCGGTGCTTCGGATGAACATAAACAGACACAATGGTTGCGCGATGTTGAATTTTCTTTTTTGTTTCAACAACTAATGTAGCTGTTCCAACAAGTTTTTTGTCAATAAATGCACCTATCGTATAAGAATGCTCAGCATTTAAGCGGTTTTGCGTTTGGTGTAATGGAATATTTATTTCTTCTTCATAGCTTGAACTATAAGCTTCTGGATTATTTTGCAGAGCTTCTAGTCTCAACGATTTATAGTGGGTTGAATCTATTCCAGTTAAAAATCGAATATCCACTTATTTTTGACCTCCATTTTGAAGAAACAATCTAACCTTTATCCTTCGTACAGTCATATTTTTCTGAAATTAACACATGATAACTAATAATCATTTTTAAGAGTTGGTGAATATATGGACGTAAAGGTCCGTTTAAATAAAAATTCTATACCGTTTTTAATCCTAGTGGTTTTTCAATTATTTTTTGTTTGCTTACTAAAAAAACGTAAATTAAAGAACACGTGGACTTTACTCTTTGCCAATATAGGAATGGCGTTTTTATTTGAATATGTTGTGTTAAATTTATTTCAGGCTTACACATATAAACCCAAATTATTGAAAAAGCGGTATTTTGACAATATTTTAGGAGCCATTCTCTCACAGGCAATTTATATTCCAGTGTCATCAACATTTATCACAATTTTTAAAAAGGATTGGAAATGGAAAATTGGCTTTTCAATCTATTTTTATTGTATAGAACGGCTTTTTATATGGCTAAAGATATATGAAATCAAATGGTGGAAACCAGTTTACACTTTTTTCTTATTACCAACCTATTATGTAATGAGTGATTTCTTCTTTAAAGGACTTAACCAGCAAAAAATGATCGTAAAAAAATTAGCCCATTATTTAACAATAATGGTAATTGACACAATTTTTATGTATATTTTAGCTTATAAACAAGTGATACGATTTAAAATCAGGAAATTCGATTCAGTTCGGGTACATTTTATGATTGCACCACTATATAGTATCATTATGTCAATCATATCCACATTTCTAGGTAAGAGAAATGGAGTGTATAGTCGAATCTTTCACCTTTGCATTTATCATTTGTTTGATGCGATTCTAAAAAATTGTCGGATTCTCTTTTTCAATAGACGTCAATATAAGTGGACAATAGTTTGGCATATCTTTATGGTCTGTACTTCAAGATTCGTTTACCGAAGAATATTTCAACATAATAATCATGACTAATCAGCAGTACGAAACTAGGATTAGGGTAAACTCTCATCTTTATCTATATGGTTAGTCAAGATTATTTTTTTGTGAATTTCATTATAATTCCTTGCGTAATAAAATCATATCTCTACATTGAATTCCATTTTCTATAATAACTTCGGAATAATGGCGTATGAAAAAGTTCAGATCAACACCAATCATTCGAAAACCGCATTTTTGGTAAAACGCTAATTGACCAATACTTGAATTACCTGTACCAACCTCAAGTGCTTGATATCCTTTTTTTCTAGCCTGTTCAATCGAATGAACAAGGAGTTTTTTTCCTAAGCCTTGACCTTGAAATTCGTCCTTTATCACTATATTTTTTAATTCAATTGTATCTAAGGTTTTCTCAAGTAACACATATGCTCCAATTACTTGTTGATCTATTTCTGCTACAAAGCATTGACCTCTATGAACATAATCCATAATTAATTGTTCAGAAGGATCTGCCTCAAGTAATAATTGAATTGGCACTTGCTCGTTCAACTCTAATTTTTTGATATTCATCCTTATCTCCTAGTTAAGATGGAATCATTTTTTCATCTTCTTTATGATCTTTGAAATCCGCCCTCAGAATGAATAATTTGCCCTGTAATCCACTCCGCATCCTCACTAACTAAAAATTTAATTGTTCTTGCAACATCTCTTGGTTCACCGATTCGTCCAAATGGAAACCTTGGTAGTAAGACCTTTTTTATGTCATTTGTCATCCAACCTGTATCAGTAGGACCTGGATTGATTGCATTCACAGTGATACCTAAGGGTGCTAGCTCGGCAGCTAATGTAATGGTTAATGCATCAACAGCGCCTTTAGACGTTGCATAGGCTAATTCTCCAGGCATAGGCCCTTGAAATTGACCTGAAGTCAGATTAACAATTCTTCCACCACTTTTTTTATTAAATACTTTTGCAAAATGACTGCTAAGAAGAGTTGTCGCGCGAATATTGATTAAATAATGCTGATTCAAGTCTTCTGCAGTAATAGTTGAAAAGCTATTATTAGTACTATATGCTGCATTGTTTATCAAAATATCAGGATTACCAAGCTCTTCACAAACTTTATTCATTAAAGTTGTTGAAGCATCCTCTTTCCTAAGGTCTAATTCCATACACACTACGTCAACACCGTATTCACGTAGTTCATTTAGTAGAATTAATGGTTCATTTCCTTCTACTCCCCATGGCATTTCCTTATCATAATTCGTCCAATACGTAAAGAAGATATGATAACCTTCTTTTGCAAGCTCCCTTGATATAGCAGCTCCAATCCCTTTTAGCCGACTTACTCCCGTTATGATTGCAATTTTATTTTTCAATTTGTTCATCCCCCAATTATGATTTGTTGGCGAATCCCAATCATTTATCAAACCATATGCTTTGTACAATTAAACAAAGGACAATGCCATCCGCTTTCGTCTCTTTGTAACATCGTAATAGATGTATTCAAAAGAGGTTTTTCAAATGATTCATTGGGTAGAATCCTTTTTATTATCTTTTTTAAAAAAGAACCATGACTAACAATGAGTACATTTTCATAAGGATGCTTTACACAAATCTCATCTATAAAAGAAAGACCGCGTGAAAATACAGCATCATCTGATTCAATTCCTAGATCTAATTCTCTCCACTCTTTTCCCCATGTTAAAATTCTTTCCTCTTCAGTCGTTCCTTCAATTAATCCTCCCCCAACCTCTCGAAGCCTTGAATCTAAGTTTACGTTTTTCATTAATTTTTCTGCAATAATATTTGCGGTTTGATGGGCTCTTAATAGATCACTGGAATAGATCATATCCCATTCTTCAGAGAGTAAGCGCAGTGCAAGCCGATTTGCTTCCTCAATACCTTCATTATTTAAAGGGATATCACACCATCCTTGGGCTTTTCCTTCAATATTCCACGGTGTACGCCCATGACGAATAAAACCAATTTTCGTCAAGTATTATCAACTCCTTATTTTTACATAACGATGAAACGTTTATTTCGTATTCTCCTTAAGTACATTCATGAAAATGATGAATAAAATTAGAGAGAATAAAGATACATTAAATAAATGAAATTAACTCTATCATTTTTTTACTCTCCTAAACTTAGCTTTATTCACTTCATTTTATAACAATTAACTGGAAAAACACACCTATTTATCCAACATTTTTAGCAGGATTTATACAGGAATGGATCAGGTTATTTGTACAAAATCGTGTAAAATACCACATTATTTTTTATTCTCTAGGCGGTTTCATAGTCCAAAAGTTTATGAGGTGAATAGGTTAATAACATAGTCGAGGTGAAAAATGATGAAGAAAATAGATAAAGAAAATGAAAAACAACTGGAAGAATTAAGAGATCAACTAAAAAAACAAGCTGAAATTGCCACTTGGATACAAGCTGTTGGCATCATTGCAGAAGCAATTATTTTAACAAAGCTCTTAGCGATAAGTGAAGAATCTGAAGGAGAAAACAAAGTCGTTCTTGGGATGTGGATTCAAACCATTGGACAATTATCTGAAGCAATTGGCGTATCTAAACAAGTCAGAGCAAAGGATCTCCAGTCGTTATTATCTGCGCAGGAGTTGAGCGTTAATGGAGATATTCTTCAATCTATTGGCGCGGCTATTGAAGCAATCGGAGGAAAAGAGGTCATCGTAGAAGAACAAATCAAAAATAATGGTGGTTTTGTCACGTAGCTCAATATACGATAAAGAAAGGGACAGACACATCCCCCTCTTTAAAGATATTGTCATCGAAGCTGTTGCAATTCATTTACCGTTAGAAATTTATATCCTTCTTCTGACAAGGACTTTAATATCTGTTCCAATGTCTCTAATTCTGTTTCATCATACATCGGGTGTAAGAGGATAATAGATCCCGGTTTAACATGTTCAGTTACATAGCTTACCTTTTCAATGACCGATGAATAAAAAGTGTCCGGCTCAAGATTCCATGTAATGGTCTCAATGCCTTGCTTATTTAAGAAGTATGGTAAAAGGAATAGCTTTTTACCATTGGGTGGACGAAAATCAATATCTCCTGAAAACCCTGATTCTTCAATGAGTTGATTCGTTTTTTCAATTTCTCGTTGGATAAATGATGGTTTTTTAAAGATCATCCGTTGATGGGAATATGTATGGTTTCCAACTTGATGTCCAGCTCCGACAATTTTTTGTCCTAGATCCATATTTTGTTCAAGGTCATTTCCAATCAAAAAAAAGTCGCTTTGGCATTATATTTCTCGAGTAAAGGCAGAATTATTTCAACATTTTTTGTTGGCCCATCGTCAAATGTTATGGCGACAACCTTTTCCTCTGTTTCAATTTGATTTGTTAACCCGCCAAATAGTTGAAATGTTCTTGAATTCATTAATTTATATGTACCTATTAACAGTAATACAATTACCACAACTGAAAGGCCAATGACCAATAATTTTTTTCGCATGTTTTCTTATCTCCTCTTTTTATCCTTTCATATTATACCAAATATAAAGACAAGAAAAAGTTATGAAACGCTTTTCCTTTATCACACGACTATTTAGAAAAGGAGGAGAAGATGGTGAAAAGATTATTCATGCTTTTATTTCTTCTTGGATGTTTAACAGGCTGCACAATAAACACTTTAAGCGATCATGAATTTGATGCACTATCAGAAGATAAGATTATTGAAGGGCGCGTAATAGAAATTAAAAAAAATAACCTCATCCTTTCAATTGATGAGGGTTCTAATTGGGGTTCAGGAGAAATACATGTTTCTACCCAAGAAGCTAAAACGGAAGAAAATATAACAAAAGGTCAGAACCTTAAGATTTGGTTCTCTTATATAAGAGAGTCTTATCCACCACAAACCAATGCTTTAAAAATTGAAATTAAATAATTTGATCATTGATTATGATATTGCAAACCTCCTGACTGACCTCTTTAGCATGCATTATCAATTAATTAAGGAGGTTTATTCCTACTTCAAAATCCCTAAGTATTCCTGCCATGGCCCAACATCTTCGCGATATCTTTTTGCCATTACTCGAACAATTTGTGACAGATGGGTTAAGTCATGAACAGCCCAGGTTGAAATTAATTCTTTAACCTTTACTGTTCCAAATGCAGGATGAAAACCAATTTGGTCAAGTTGGAAATCAGAAGTTACAATGCTTTTTAGCTTTTTTATATTTTCAGATCTAATACGAATAAATTCTTTTAAAAGATTATCAAATGAGGTTTGGGTCACGTTGTGTAAATGTGAAAAGCGATCAAATGCCGGAAACGGCTGACTATCACCTTCTTGAAGAATAAATTCTAACCTGGGAATCCAATTATGTTTTTCAGCTTCGATTAAGTGCTCAATCACTTCCTTAGTATTCCATGTTCCGTCTCCTTCATTACATTGCAGCCAAACATAAGATAAACCTGTTAAAAAAGTAGACAATGTTTTCGGTGTACGCTCCAAAATTTCTATTGCTTCATCTATCCTAAATTCCATGATCTCACTCCTATCGTTTAAATAAGATCCATTCTGCCTGATTGTGCTTTACTGTAATATCTCATCATTGGTTTATTTTCTATCGTAGTAATCTATGTGCAATGTTATGCCCTAAATAGACAATAACAATGGTTATAAGCCCATAAGGTAAGGATGTCATTATGGTTGATATCTCGATTATGTTCTCATCTACTAGCCTATAAAATAAGTAAAGCGAGTATGGTAATGTAACAGTCACAGCTGTCCCTATTCCAAGAGCGTATACTCCTAAAAACAACGATTGGCCAATATGCATAACCACATGGAGAAGTAAAAATAAATTAAAACCAAGAAACATCGGGTATAAATGATGCTCAACAGCTAAGTAAGTAGAAATAGTGTACATAATGAATTGCAGGGCAACCGGTAAAGTAAATTGCGCTGCAGTGACCGTTGACATTTGATGAAATGTCTTTTTAAAAAATCCAGGTACTTTTTGAGAAGCCTTTGAATAGTTCTTTTTAAACCATAATTCTACAAAAAGAATTTCTTCAAAATCATGCAATAAAAACGTTATTGGAAATAACCACAAAAGGGTTGCTAGACTAAAATGGAGATTTAGCCATTCATACATTTACATTCTTCCTTCTCTAAGTGGATTTAATTTTTTGGGATTATATTAACAATATGATTCAAATAGCTAGAGTCAGCATGCATTAATGTTCCTTTTGTATATTTATTTTGTTAATTTGCATATTGAACTTTTTGTAAAATTTCGTTAATGTTGAGGAAGAATAGATTGCCAATAAATACCAATAGAAAAAGGAGAATTTCATTGAAAAATGTTGCATGGGGTTTTTTATTATGGTTAGTAGCCACTTTATTTTTTCGTTTTTGGGGTCATCTGTTTTTGATACCGGAACATAAACCCCTATTGTTCGTCACCTTTTTAATGGGGATCCCCCTTATTACAGCAGCTACCTATCCATATTATTATTTTATGAAAATACCAGGACATAAGCTCACGCTAACAGCCATTCAAATAGCTGTTCCCGGCATGTTTTTGGATATATTTAGTATGATCTTCTTTAGCAACGTTTTTCCTAACCTGCATAATGATTCTCTCCCTTATTTTGCTGCTTGGTTACTATGGGCTTACAGCTTGATCCTAATAACTGGTATACCACTTAAGAGAAAGAGAGTATAGGTGTCTGCGAGGAACTTTTATTCAGAAAAAGTTCCCTCTTAAAATAAATAAGGAGTAGCGGGAGTTAATAACAAATTCATTTCATTCCAGGGATTTAAAATATTAACTCCATTTCTGAATCCTTATCAGTAAAACCCAACTTCTTATAAAGGAAATAACCTTCTTTTGAAGAATGTAACCAAATTCTTCCTACTCCTAAGCTCTTACATTCAGAAATACAGTCTTCTAATATTGAACGAGCTATTCCATATCCTCTATATCCTGGTTTTGTGTACATATTCATGATATATGCTTCTAATCCACTTATGTTTTCGCCGTGAGGAGGCCTTATAAAAAACACCAAACCGCTTATCGCAACAATCGTTTCCTTAACTTCTCCCACCCAAGCCGAAAAACCGCCGTTAGACAATTTTTCTTTAAAGTAATTTTTGTTTGCATTCCATACTTCTGACTTATTTCCCTCATTTACATCGCCTATTTCTGTTAAAAGCTCTATCCGCAATTCAGTTAAAGCATCAAGATCATTTAGGGTTGCTTTTCGAATAATAAAGTCCATCGTTCATTCTCCATATTTTACATTGCATTTTCGAACACCAACCTATTCTTGAGTTTAGTTTGATGTTGCCTTTGTTATATCATTCTGTTTTGCACATGCAAAACAATAAACCTCGGAATCTATTACTATACCATCCAAAAATCCATCCACACAATAAATGATTTTTTCGCATGATACGCATTCTCCGACTTTTTCAACCACAGGAACTCCTCCTATTTTTGATGGAATACCTCATAGTGGACCAGGTCCTCTTTCGGGATTATTTTCTTTTTGGATGGTTGTTCATCCATATAGCCTAAACCTAAAATAGCAATAATTTTTCGATCAACAGGGATTGAAAGTGCTTTTCTTACGTATTCTTCTCTTTGGAATGACTCCTCTTCATCTTTTATATTAAAAACGGCTCCAAAAGCACATCCTAATCCTTGATTTACTGCTGCCAGCCATATGTAACTACAAGCGATGGAGGCATCCTGAAGCCAATACTTGCTTATGCTTGGGCGCCCTGTTACCACAATTGCTCCCTGCGACTCTTTTAACCATTTCATATACGGGGTGGTTTCAGATAAATGGTCTAAATTTTGGCGATTTTTTATGATGATAAATTCTCTAGATGGTAAATTATTTCCGGTTGGTGACAAACATGCTTGGTGAATCATTTCCTCTAATTTTTCAGTAGGAATGGCTTCGTTTGTAAACTTCGTAATTTCCCTTCGCTTCTGGACAACTTCTTTAAAATCCATTAAAAAGCTCCTTTCGCATTCTATATAAAACATACATTTAATATATATGTTTAGTTTACAGGAAAAGGAGAAATATGTTAATTTTATCTTTCCTATTTTTGTCTAATATAGCCTTATTATTTTATAAAGGCAGAGTCACATCGATGACTGTTCCTTTATTAACTTCACTCGTAATCTTGACTGTACCTTGATGGTTTTCGATAATTCTTTTACTAACCATAAACCCTAGGCCAGTCCCTTTTTCTTTTGTTGTGTAAAAGGGTTGTCCTAATTTCGATAGTAAATGCTTTGGAATCCCGCATCCTTCATCTATGAAACGGATCAGCACTTCTTTTTCACCAGAAATAAGCTTGATCATTAAAATGCCACCATTCGGCATCGCTTCGATCGCGTTTTTTATAAAATTAATAAAAACCTGCTTTAGTTGGTTTTCTTCGCACCTAATGCTCACATCATGATGTTCAAACTCGGTTATGATTTGAACATTATTCATGATCGCTTGAGGATTTAACAAGGTGACCATATCATAAATAAGTAGCTTGAGATCCTTTGGTGCAAAACGAACAGCCTGTGGTTTAGCGAGCATTAGGAGTTCACTAAGAATGAGCTCAATCCTTTCAATTTCAGACTTCATAATGTCATAGTAAATTTGTTTTTCAAATCCACTTGCTTGCAATAACTGAAGGAAACCCTTGATTGAAGTAATAGGATTACGTATTTCATGAGCAATCCCAGCAGCAAGCTCCCCGGCAATTGACAATTTTTCAGATTTGATTAAGAGTTCTTGCGCTGCTTTTTTTTCTGTAACATCCTTATATATAACAGCCCAACCATTTGGGGAGGAAGCTTCATCTAATAAAGGGAAGCTTGACAATAAAATATGAAGATTTTTTCCGTCCTTTGTTTTTCGAATTGTTTCATAACTTTTCAACTTTTCTCCCAAAATTGCGTAGCTTTTGCTTAAATTCGCTTCAAAGATTCTTTCATCAGGAATAATTGGCAGTTCAGAAACATTTAATCCAACTATTTCATTCGAAGAGTAACCAAATATCGACTCAAAAGCACCATTTACTGAAATAACCTGATCAGATTGATTATAGATAATGATCGGATCTAAATTTTCTTTAATAAATGACCTTAATTGATGTTTGGTAGCATTTAGCTCTCCTTTTAGTTTTGATTGTTCTTTTTGGCCAGATAAAGATGGAAAAGCAACAGACTTATAATTGTATAAACTTGACTTACCTAATTCCTCATCCGTCATAAAGTACTCATGATTTCTAAGCATATGATTTTGAAGAGATGCGGATATTTTATTACCGTCATAAGCACAAACTGAAATTAGGTTTGCACATCGTACACTATAATCAGCTCTCTTTTCAAATTCTTTGAGCTCTGAAAGAATGTTTTCTTGTGCTTTAAATTCAACATTAGCCCAAGTTCGTACAGTTAAATTTTTATTCTTAAATTGATCAATTACATTAGAGAAATGTTCGACAATAAGGTCACATTGAAAGTCTCCGTATAATCGGTAGAATTCAGAATTATCCAAGTAATGAATGTGTGTTAATTGTTCATAAGATAAGATTTCCTGCAAATTAAGTAATAGCCTTTGATATATTTCTCGATTTTCAATGCATAATACATGTTGACCTTGTTCTATTCCTGTAAAAATATAGTAAGAAGCATTTTCGATATAATTATCAATTGAGTCATAGATGTATAAAATATGTCCATGATTATTCATTTCAATCATTTGAGTTAATTGCACAATTTTCTCTTTCATATGTACCTCATGTATATATATAGTTTGATATTATTTTTAGAAATTTATAAAAATTTTGTATTATCTATTATTGTATACGATTTCGTCATAATTACAAAATGAATAAGAAAAAAGACCAACTTTATAAAAGTCAGTCTTTTGTGTTTAAGTCTTCTTTCTCATTTTCCACGAGATGTTTTAACATTGATAGTTTGTTATCCCAAAACTTTTCGTAAAATGAAAGCCAATCCTTTAGCTCAAGAAGTGGTTCTGGGTGAAATTGATAGATTTTTTCTCGTCCCACCTTTTTCCCGGTTACTAAATCTGCTTCGTTGAGGATATGGAGATGTTTTGTGATTGCAGTTCTGCTTATTGGAAAATGAGCGGTTATTTCAGTAATAGGTAATTCCTTTTCAGCTAGTAAACGAAGAACTTCTCTTCTTGTAGGATCAGCAATAGCTTGAAATATATCATGCTTTGCTTGGCCCACTTACCCTTCAACTGCCTTTCGAAGTTTTTCGTGCACAATGCTTTCCCAACCGCCGCTCATTCTATCACGAATAACAGAGGCCTTTTCATTCGCTTTTTGTTGGATATGGTCATCATCTTTCCATCCACTGTGAATTAACGTAAATTCTGTTTTCCCGCCTAAATCTTTTAAGAGAAATGAGACAATCCAACCATCAGTGTCCCAAGAAAAAACGACTTTCGATGGTTCGTCTATTTCTAAAACTTTACATGGCGAAGGTCCAAATGGTGATTGCACGTGAAATTCATGCCCAACCTTTGCTTCGAAGTCATTTGGCATGAACCATTCAGCAATTCCATCTGAAGTTGAAACAACCTTCCATACTTTACTAATTGGTGCATCAAAAATTGCTGTTTTCTTAATATCCTGTAATGACATATTATTCACTCCTAAGATTAACATAAAATGAAACCATTTGGTTACACTTAATTATAACACCTTTTGGTTACATGTCTATTATTAATTATATTCTTTGTTATATTCAGTCAAACGGAAAATTTGAATTCCCTTTAGTAACGAAAAGATAATTTGGGTAACATAATAATAAAACAGAAAAAATGTGGTGCTATTATTGAATATGATTATTGATTTTTTTCTAATTCAATTTATACATTCTATATCGTTAGATCAACTACTAAAAGAGGAAAAGCATTTTTATGAAGCGCTCCGCACTTATTGGTATGCACATAATTACTTAACTTTTAGATGGTGGATTTTGGTTTCGTTAAGTTGTCTGTCTCCTATCGTATGGTTTCTATTTGTTGATAAAAAAAGAATTACAGAAATAACAGCCTTTGGTATGTTTTTTGGCATTATCGCTATTTTCTTAGATTCTATTGGAAGCAATGCAATGGTATGGACATATCCTGTTCGATTAACACCGTATTTATATCCGCAGATGTATCCGTATGATGTAGGAATTATTATCATTCCTTTTATGTTTGTCTATCAAAAATTCGGAGAAAACTTTAAAAGGTTCTTTTTTGCAACAGGCTTACTTGCGTTATCTATTGCATTTTTCGCTGAGACGACAATGGAATGGTTGCAAATGTACAAAGAAATAACATGGGAAAACTACTATTCCTTTCCGATTTATTGGTTAATTGGATTGTTTTGTTGGAGTATTTTAAAAGGATTTAAAAAGATCGAACAAAAGTATAACAATGAATGATAGGAAGAAAATGACAGCAGTCAAATTTCAAATTGACTGCTGTCCCTATTTAATCAGTTAATGTTCTTTTATTTGTTAAAAATTCCTTTAAGTCAGTCATTTTCTTTTTAGAAACAAGGATATAAAGAATATCACCTGATTTTATTTTCGTTTCACCATGAGGTGTTACTAAGTCTCCTTTTCTAATAATCGCATTAACAAGAACATCTTTTGGAAACCTAATATCCTTTAGCGGCTGGTTAATAATATGTTCATGATCATTTATTTCTACCTCTATAATTTCAGCATTTGCTTTTCCAATTGAAACAAGCTCAAGAGTATGAGGTGCCTCCGATTTCTTTGGGCCATTTAGACCTAGTTTTTCTGCAATCATTGAAATTGTTGAACCTTGAATAAGTGCAGAAGTTAAGACGACGAAGAAAACAACATTAAAAATTAACTGGCTATTTTCAATTCCCATCGTCATTGGAAATGTCGCAAGTACAATTGGAACTGCCCCTTTTAGTCCTGCCCATGATAAGAAGATTTTTTCGTTAATACTAAATTTCATGTTTATTGTAGAAAAGAATACAGCAACAGGTCGAGCAACAAAAATTAAAATGATAGATAGCAACAAACCTTTAAAAATAAGATCAAAAGATAAGAATTGAGAAGGGAAAACTAATAATCCGAGGATAATAAACATTAAAATTTGCATCATCCAGGCAAAACCTTCATTGAAACGAAAGATTGAATGCCGATAGGTTAAATCTCTGTTGCCAATGACGATTGCTGCGATGTATACAGCTAATAATCCACTTGCGTTGATTAAATCTGTCAGACTGTAGGTAAGTAACGAAAAGGCCAATGCAAATATAGGATATAGACCACTTGAATCTAGATTGATTTTATTGATCGCATAACTTGCAAAACGCCCAAGGAAATATCCTAATCCTAATCCTACACCCATTTGCCAAATAAAGGAGCCAATTAACAATAAGTAAGATGTTGTATCAGCACTTAACATTTCAATAAGAGTTAGCGTAAGAAAAACGGCCATCGGATCATTTGTTCCGGACTCCGCTTCTAGTGTTGAACTAAGTCGTTCATTGATGTTTTGTCCTTTTAATACAGCAAAAATTGCTGCAGCATCTGTTGAACCTACAATCGCGCCAAATAGAAATCCCTCTACCCACCCAATATCAAAAATTAATTTTGCAGCAATAGCAACAACGATCGTTGTTAATAAAACACCTAAGGTAGCAAGGGATAGTGATGGGATAGCAACAGCTTTAACAGAAGACCACTTCGTTTGTAATCCACCTTCAAATAAGATGACAACGAGAGCAAATATTCCAATTAATTGAGCGAGCTTAGGATTATCAAAATATATGATGCCCAACACATCACTTCCCATGAGCATCCCAACCCCCATAAACAAGACAAGAGCTGGAACTCCAAGTCTTGATGAAAATTTAGTTGTGATGACCCCCATTATGAGTAAAAAGGCTGTAAAAAAAATAAAATAATCTATTTCGAAATTTTCTAACATCTATACTTCTCCCTCCCATATAGAAATAATTATAAATTTACATCAATTCTAACTTCATATACTTCCTTTTGAATTCCTATATATCTTAATGTTTCCGCACGTGTGGAATGATTAAATAGGTTTTGTAATAAAGAAACAGCAATTCCTTTTCGATAGGCGTGATACCCAAAGGTTTTTCGTAATGTATGTGTTCCAATCTTTTCGATCATTCCAGCCTCTCGTGCAACATTATGGATAATTCGATATGCCTGTTGTCTCGTAATAGGCTGATCGTTTTTCTTTGATTTAAACAAATAATCGTCATTTTTCAACTTAGCTTCATGTAAATATTCAATTAATGCCTTTTTTATTTTGTTGTTCAGATATATTTGTTTGGGGTGTGTACTCTTCGTTTCATATAATGGATAAAATTCCTTAACTCCATGTTCATCTAACACATCGCTTACTTTAATTTTTAGTAAATGGCTAACAAGAAGACCAGTGTTTATTCCAAAGACAAATAATAAATAGTCCCGGTGTGATTTTACTTTAAGGATCCTTTTTATCTTTTCAATCGTTTCAACATCTTTAATTGGTTCAACATACTCCATTTCATCACCCTATATAATGTTACATAATATAATCCTATCATATGTTATGTAACATTAATAATGTTTTGCTCATATGCAATTATTGTTTACTTAAAAGGATACATATACAAAAAGAGACTGCATAAAGCAGCCTCTTTAGTGTACCTATATCCACTGTTTTGGATATTGTCTATTTTTAAATAAATTATTATAAAGAACTGAAAACAAAATCAAAAGGATAGACGATAAGATAATCGATATTAGGAATCCCCATCCTGCTTCAGTATTGATTGCCACCATGGCGCTAGCTGCAGCAGGCGGATGGATTAGTTTAAAGGTAATCATAAGGAATAACACAATAGCTAAAGTTAAACCGATTGATAAATGTGATTTACCAAATATATTCCATATCACTAAAGCTGTAGTGGTTGAAATAAAATGACCACCAAAAATTGGTCGTGGTTGTGAAAATGGAAGCGAATGTGCAGCAAATACTAATAAACAGCTTGCTCCCATCGGACCTAATATCATGGGATAACCTAACATAACGGCTACAATACTTATAATAGTAATAGCAATCAATCCACCGCTTGCTGAAATGATCGTATCCCCAAAATTTACGTTTGTTTGGATTCTTTGATTGCCCTTCATTTTCATTATATAAGATTGAAAAAATATAATTTCATTTTGTTGTTTTTGAAGAGTTTTCTCAACATTCATTTATATTCCCCTTACGTTGAGTTTTTCAATAAGTATGTAAGATAATCTTCCGCAAAACTTATTGTAAAGGAATTTGTTTGAAATTTAAAGGATATTTTTCATCACTTAATGTTAAAAACGCTTACAAATAAACAGGTGTTTAGAAGGTTGAAAAGATTGACTGAAAATGTCGGATGAATGGTGGTTTAAACGCAGAAAATTTGTTGATAGAATAATAATTGTGTCAAGTTTAGTTGAGATAGTGTTCCTATCTCCAATATTAGTTGATCTATTGCTTTTGGTCATAACAGTTGGTTCAATGGTAGCGAATCCTGCTTGAAACTAACCGTCATTCTTCTTAAGCATGCTTTCATTCATTTGCATGGTTAAGTATTGACGGTTTTTATTTTTTGATCAAGAGGATTATCATAGAGCGAAAAATATGAATCATAATCTTAAGAGGAGGAGTAATTATGTTAAACCAAACGAGTACAATTAGTCAGCAAATTGTGGTGTATAAAGGAATAGAGTGTGAAGTCATCTATAATTATGGGAATGGGAATTATGAAATTGTTTTCGGAGAGCAAATTTTATTAGTAAAAGAATCAGAGATAAAAATGCAAAATAAAAAACATTAATTCCCAATAGTGTGGACTATATTTCTAATTCGGAAACAACATTCACCTTGATTACGATCGTAAAGAATTTAAAAATAAAAAACCAAAAGTTTTACTTTTTCCTATGGATTATAGGTTTCGTATTTTTTCAAAAGCTGTTGGAAATGGTCCATGCTTTATTCTTTGTTTAATCTGGTACGCACACTCTTCTGGAGAAAAAATAGATGTATCTACTTCTACATCGTAGATGCCTGGTTCATGAACGAGGTTTTGCCATAATAGAACTGGTTTTGGAATCTTCCCTTCAGTTGTGTAACCGATTTTCCAAGTATCAATTCTCCGTTCCATAATCACCTCAATGGGACATCGAACACCTACAAAATAAACAGGATAACCTTCTAAGATAGATGCGCATTTTTTGAGAATCCCTAATGGGGTTGAATAACCATCATGATGACCAACATCTACTACTACATTCAGACCTAGACGACTAAATGAAGCAATCGACTCGTACATAGCCATGTATAAAACTTCAACAATAGGCTCAAGATCTGGTCTTTCACCTCCAGGACGTAAACCAATACTTGGTTGATACGCATCTGGTGTCATTTTCATCAATTGATCAACACCAAAATTCATCCACACTCCTTCGAAAGTGGTTTGAATGACATTTGCAATGTTTGATTTACCGGACCTTGGAGTACCGTTTAAAATGATGATATTTCCTGTATTCTTCATTTTCCCCCTCCTAATAAGTAAGAAGTTGTTGAACATCTTGGAGTTATAACATTTATATTCCACTACTTTCGAAGACCTGTAAGGATGCAACTCAACCACAGATCTTCGATTTTTCCTATTATTAATGGGCTGTACTCTTTTTGAAATTACTTCCAGATACATCTGCCACATTTTCAATAGCAATCAATGCGCCAGGATCAATTTCTTGAGTAATAGATCGTAAATTAGATAATTCAATCCGAGTAACAATCATATAGATGATTTTTTTTGGTTCATTTGTATAAACCCCTTGACCGTGAATAAAGGTAATTCCACGACCTAATTTTTTCGTCAATATATCTGCCATTTCATCAGGTTTTTCCGAAATAATAGTAACAGATTTCATTTCTTCTATACCCTCAACGACAATATCAATCATCTTAAATGCTATGTAGTAAGTAATGATTGAATACATGGCTGTTTCCCAGCTAAACACTAATAAAGCAGCCAAAATAAAAATAAATAAATTCATAATCATAATAAATTGACCAACAGAGACAGGGCGTTTTTTGCTTACGAGGATCGCAATGATTTCCGTTCCATCAAGTGCCCCTCCTGTGCGAATAACCAATCCAACACCTGTTCCTAGGATGACTGCTCCTATAATTGTTGCTAAAAACAAATCATCTGTGAAGGGTTCATAATGATGGAAAATGGCAGTACTAGTTGATAAAATAATGACACCATATAGAGTATGGAGTGTGAATTTTAATCCTAGCCTTTTATATCCAATCACCAAAAACGGCAAATTTAGTAGAATTAGGAAAATACTCATCGTTAAGCCTGTTATTTCAGCGGCAATAATCGATAATCCAATCACTCCGCCATCTAAAATATTGTTAGGGACTAAGAAAAATTCAAGTCCAATTGCCGCGATAATTGCTCCAATTGTAATCATGACGATTTGTTTAATTTCTGTCTTAATAAATTTTCTCTTATTTTGTTTCATTCCTACTTTACCTCTCTCTCTCGAAAACCGGGAAAATACTTTTCAATCATATCATAAAACTCAAAAACGAAGGTTCATCGGAAAAAAGCATGACAATTTCCTTGTCATGCATAAACATTACACTAATTCATTTCGTCTATGAAGAATCTGATATAAAATATAGCAACTTCCAGAACATAATAAAGCGAGTAATGCAATAAATCCATAGCCTGCTTGTAAACCAATTAGTTCACTTTCAGCGTTGCTAAATAAATTCGCGACAAAATCAATGATGAAACCTATCATAAAGTTTCCGATTACACTAGCTATCCCCATTAAGGTTACTGTAAACGTAATAGCCGTTCCTGTTCCGTTTGGATATCGCTTAGCTAATAGCGCCATTACGGTAGGATATATAAGGGCAATTCCTATACCTGAAATCGCAAATAAAATGGCACCCTTCTCTCCTATCAATATCGCAGCAAAGCTGCAAATTCCTGAAAAAGCTGAAAAGAACATAATCGATTTGGTAAATCCAATTTTATCTGTTAAAGGGCCGAGCAATAATCTGGATAGCATGAAACAGAGAAAAAATAAAGACAGCATATGAGAAGCATCTGTTAACTCCCATTGATAGGCCTTTACTAAATAATTAATTAACCATCCACCAACAGCTAGCTCTGAAACAACTCCAAAGGATAAGATTGCAACGATTAACCAAGCAATTGGATCCTTCATAAGAGATTTAAAAGAAAGACCTGACCCCTCTTCAACATTTTCAGTTGGGAATTTTCCAAGTAATGAAGGGATAATTGGCAATAACGAAAAACATAAAATAAACAAATACATTCCCCGCCAGCCAAATACTTCTCCTTCAAACCAATTCCACCCCATGATGGAAGCGGCCATTATAGGTGCAACTGTTGAGCTTAACCCATAAAAAAAGTGAGATAGATTCATCATCATCCCGGTATTTTTCGTGAAAATCTGTGCTGCCAAAATCCCGAGTCCAATTTCTAACATACCGTTTCCAATGTATAAAAAGAAAAAGGAAGCGGAAAGGGATGTAAATGTTGTAGAAAAAAAGATTACCAATCCTGCTGCTGTCATGGACAAAAATGCTGCGATACCCGTCTACTTTATACCAATTTTGTTCGCTAGTATTGATGTAAATGAACATGCAATTAAATATCCGAGTGAATTTAAGGCTAATAGTGATCCAAGATGGGTTTGACTTAATTGAAAATCACTTTGAATTACAGGGATGGCGGGTCCCCTCACATTTTCGGATAATCCAAATATGAGAAAACCCCCAAAGACAATAAAAAGCATGAGCATATAATTATATTTCGCGTTATTCGAAACTGCTTTAAGTGATGGTTGCTTGTACTCAAGATCATTCATAAGTTGTCCTTCTTTCTAATTTGAGAGGAAGTTGTATGTTTTATGAAACAGTCTGTAATAAATAAATCGCTTTTACTTCATCTTCAATTTTTACGTAAATATCATAATGGCTTTGACCTGCTGTGGGAGGTTGAATTTTGTATGGTATATCTGCTGTTTTTAAAATGTTAATGATTAACAAATATTCCTCTTTATTTATACAGGAGCTAATAAGTTTCCATTTTCCATTTTGGTGTGAACGGTAGAGTGAAAAAATAACAAATAGCAAAGAAAGTACAGCAATGATCTCGTACAAAGGTTTCCCCCCTAATTGTCATATGTTATTCACTATATTAGCGGACTGTATAATTCATGTATGCTTCTTTAGTTCCACATATCCATTTGGAACTCCTGCAACTTTTACAGCGGATAACAAACAATTTTTATGTAATTAACACTCATAAATAGCCCGCCCTTATCAGATAAAGTAACGAGCTGTTTCATTATTAAGAGGAAATTTTAAATGTGTCAACGACTTAACAGATAAGGATAAAAATAATGATCTGCTTAATGTGAAAAGATGAAACGCAAGCCAAAGTTGATGAGGATTCAGGCTCCAATTAAAAATCCATAGAGTGACAAGAAATACAATCAGCGCATAAAAAATAGAGTTCCGAATAAAATGAGCCTCTGTTGCACCTGAAAAGACACCTTCTAATTGTAGCCCCCAAAAAGCAACAATTGGATAAACAGCCATCCAAATCATTAAATTAGCAGCTTGATTCTTTACTTCTCCAATCGATGTAAAAGCTAGTAATATAAATTCACCGCAAATGATCATGAATAAAGACAGGCAAATGGCTGAACCGATTCCCCATAAAAACGATAAGGAAAGAGTTCTCTTAAATAAAGAAAGCTGATGGCTTCCAATTGACCTTCCAACTAGAACGCTTGAAGCATTAGCAAAACCAGAAATTAAATATGCCATGATATAGTGTATTTGTAATAAAATAGCATTTGCAGCTAGAGTAATTTCCCCCATCCTAGCCCCAATTGTGGTAAAAATTCCTGTCATTAACAGTAAGCAAACTGATCGTAAAAATAAGTCGCGATTTACAATGAGCATTTTGATTAACGGTTCTCTTTGTAAAACCAAGGATAATCGGAGAGAAATCGAAGTTATCTGTTTAGACTTGACCACAAAAGCTAATCCAATTAATACCGTACTTATTTCAGCGAAAACCGTTGCATAAGCCACTCCGGCTACACCTAATCCGAAAGCCAACACAAACAGAAGATCTAAGGAAATATTTACAAGATTCATATAAATTTGTGTGGCAAGTGAAAGCTTTACCTTTCCAATTCCCATCAGCCAACCAATTAGTACATAATTTAGTAATGCAAAGGGCGCACCCCATATTCTGATAGAAAAATAGGTAGATGTCAGTACTTCAATTGTTGGACTTGCTCCAAAAAAATATAGAGATAACTGTAAAATAGGAAATTGAAGACAGATAAAAAGGCATCCTATAAAGATGGCAACAAACATTGGCCTTATAAACGATAACACAATCTCTTTATCATTATTGGCTCCACTTGCCTGTGAAGTTAAACCGGTGGTACTAACTCTTAAAAAACCTAGAAGCCAGTACATAGTATTAAAAATAACGGCTCCAACTGATACGGCTCCAATTGCTGAAGCTTCAGGCATTCTCCCTACAACCGCTGTGTCAACAGCACCTAATACCGGTGTAGAAATACCGGATATAATGAGCGGAATAGCTAATGTTAAATATTCTCGGTGTGTTACACTTTTTTTCATTTCTAATTGAAACGAGGATGGATCATGTTTCATTTCTTTCTCCTTAGATAAAAAATATGTATAAATTCAGGGTTAGATTTAAAATCGAAATAATTACGATTTATATTATAGACTGTTAGAATAATTGTCAAGTTTTAATAAGTTTAAAAATGAGCTGCCTCATTAAGATTTGAAGAGTTTCTTACGACTACGAAGATATATTCACGAATTTGAGAATATATTTACGATTTAAACAAGATATTCACGATTTTTGGCTATATATTTTCGATTTGCCAAAATTCGACATAGATCTTCAAGCGAAAACTGTCTAAATCAGCAGTCCCTTCCTTTGCAAAAGAAAATGCAATTCTTCTTTATGGAAGAATTGCCCCAGTTAGCCATCACTGCCCATTTATTAGAATAGTTCAAAAAAATTTAACAGAAGTTCCACAAATATATGAAAATAGCTGAAAGTATCCGTGCAATAAAGAGTAAACATTAAAAATTCAGATACTAATCAACACGACATATTCTACCCATGCTGACATGTTAATAACTAATCATCCCAAAGAACATTTATTTTTGGCTGTCAGTATCATACCCATTTTATATGAGAAAATAGCAAGTCTCCATAATCTGTAGAGTCAAATACCTCAAAAAATTTATATGTTGGTTTTTCATTTGTGAAATTTTGAAGTTCTTTTTCTAATTTTGGAAACAAAACTTGGTGTGCCGACTCTGCATCTTCTTTTGTATCCCAATAGTTTAATGCTCTATACTCACAAAGTGGATCATCAAAGAAATATACGTTACCTCTAAATCCAGACAATCTTCTACTCAATTTATCAAACTCTTTACTTAAATTCTCAGCAACTCCTCTTTGCCCAGTTCCTAATTTATAATGTACCAAGCGTGCATAATACATTTTATACCCTCCCCTATTCAGTTACTTCTAAATTTATGAAAATTTTAATAAGAATATGAAAATGAAATTCTTACTTAAGCGGAAGGGCTTTTTTATTACTTTATGAGAGAAATCTATAACTTTCTCTTTATACTTTATTAAAAAATCTTTTTTCTGTCCCTCTCATCTTTTAATATTTCTACAGCTTCACGAAAACGTTGTGAGTGTACAATTTCACGTTCTCTTAAAAACCTCAAACTATCGTTTAAATCCGGATCATCTGAAATATCAATTAGCCATTGATATGTAGCTCTTGCTTTTTCTTCCGCGGCTATGTCTTCATAGAGATCCGCAATAGGGTCTCCTTTCGCTTGGATATATGTTGCTGTAAAAGGAACACCCGCAGCATTATTATAAAAAAGGGCGCTGTCATGATTAACATAATGTTCTGTTAAACCAGCTTCTTTCAATTGTTCTGGTGTAGCATCTTTTGTTAATTTATAAATCATCGTTGCAATCATTTCTAGATGGGCAAATTCTTCGGTGCCTATATCATTTAATAATCCAACAACTTTATCTGGAATAGTATACCGCTGATTTAGATAACGTAGTGCAGCTGCTAATTCTCCATCTGCTCCCCCATATTGTTCCATAAGATATTTAGCAAGTGTAGGGTTACAGGTGCTTACTTTTACAGGATATTGTAATTTCTTTTCATAAAACCACATAAAGTCACCCCTTTGTTAACCTATATTTGCCAAGGCCATGGAGTTGTTCCCCAACTCCAGTTTGCATCAGTATAACTATTTCCAAATTGTTGAAGAGGTCCATATTTAGCTTCAAAATTCTTTTTTAGCTGTTGGGCATATTGAGCATATTCATTAAACTGGAGCATTGCCTGTTGATCATTGGGATGTGTATCTAAATAAAGAGTTAATTCAACAAGTACAAAATCAACAGCTTGAATTTCCTCTAAATCTTCGTAATACTTCGGAGGCACTTTTTTCATTTAGGATCCCTCTTTTTCACTTTATATGGGTTTTCATAATAATCCCAAAATGCTGGCCATAATGTTCCTTTTTTTAAGGCTTCTTTTGGAGAGAATTGTTGCATATTAGGTTGTTGAAATCCCATATAAAGGTTTGGAGGAGTAGAATAGTATTTTATTTCAATTGATCTGCAAGGGTCATAGAAGCCATGAAACGGTCTGTACGCTTTTAAAGGCGTAAATGTGGATTGTTTATGATTGTTCATTTCGGACCTCCTTCGCTTAAAAGACCTTGATACATCATATGCATCTAGAAAAATGATCATGTTAAAATTTAAAATGTACTTCAATATTGTATTTAGTGAAAAACATGATTAGGGCATCAAAAGACTGATCTAAAGGTTTTCCCACAATATCTTTGCCTCCATTAATTAAAGCTGTATAAAAAAGAGAACTCAATTTAGGATCTCCTTTGTGCTGCTTGTTTAAAAACTAATTCAATCAAGATATTCCATTTATTAATATTTGCGTTTTCGTTTATCTGATATATGATACAAAATATTCAGCAAATATTTTCAGATGATTTCTTGAAAAAACAAAAATTATCTTATTTAATATACCGGCGTACAATAACTTAAATATTTCCTATTTCTCCCTCTAACAATCTGATCATAATAAGTTCTTATTTCTTTTGTAATTTGTCCCTCTTCACCAGTTCCAATTATTCTATGATCAATTTGTATGATAGGTTTAATACCGATGGCAGTACCTGTAAAAAATGCTTCATCAGCTGAATATAGCTCAGATCTTGTTAGGCTCTTTTCAAAAAAGGGTAACCGTAATTCATGTTTTGCTAATTGCATAACGGTGTCACGAGTAATACCTGCAAGAATATCATCGGAAATTGGAGGTGTCATTAATTGGTTATTTTTTATGATGAAAATATTTTCACCTGGTCCTTCACTTACATTTCCTTCTTCTGTTAGAAAAATTGCTTCATCAAACCCATTTAACTTAGCTTCGGTAGAGGCTAATGCTGAATTTAAATAACCTCCTGTGGGCTTTGCTTGAGGCGGTATCATATTACTTCCTAAGCGCGTCCAGGAAGAAACACTAACATTTAAAGCTGGTTTTGAAAAGTAATGTTTAAACTGCATGCAATAAATCATTACTCGATTAAATGAACCTATCAAATCAGGACCGAGTGTATTTTCGCCTTTAATGCATATCGGACGAATATAAACATCTTCACGAACATTATTTATTTTTAATAATTGAATCGTCCAATTAAATAATTCTATCGGAGAGAAAGGTATATTTATATTTAAAGATTTCCCAGATTCATAGAATCGTTTATAGTGATCAAAGAGTCGAAAAATAAACAGTTGTTTTTGATTCTCATTCCAAAAAGCCCTTATTCCTTCGAAACATCCCAATCCATAATTTAATCCTTTATTTCGCACGCTAATAGAAAACTCTGACTCATGTAAGAATCTGCCCTGATCAAAAATATACACTATCGACCCCTCCTGTTTTATAGTTCAACATATATGTATAAAAAATGGAGGGAATTAATTCTTTAATGATTATAAAAAAGCAAACGAACATGACACCCTTAATGCATTGATACATTAACAGATTAATAAACAGTGTTTTTCACTTACTGTAGAAAAATCCTTGCTATATTAGATGACCAGATTGCTAAAGACGATCCTATGATTAAACTGGCTCAGGTTATCGACAATAAAAAAGATCTTCAATCGAAGATCCTTTTTGCTGATCGTTGTATTAAAACGCCATGATTGCGGAAGATTAAAGACTTCCTTAAAATATAGTAAATAATACTGATAACCACATTGAAACTATTATAATAACAAACCAAAAACCGATAAATTTAAGGGAAATAATTATATATTTATTCTTTTTCCATGAAGGTTTAATCCATGCTAATTCTAAAAGAGAATGAGTATTTTTAATGAATATATATGCAAATCCGCAAAAGATTAACGAGAATAGAAACAAAGACGAAACTTGACCTGCCATCCCTAACCCCCATTTATTTAGGCCGATTTTATCTTTTTACTTTTTAAACTAAAATTATTTTTAGATACTTTATTTTTTTCTAAGAAAAGACCCTTATCCTATTATGGATAAGCGCCTCAAATTGTTGATGATCCATTTTAAGTAATCTGTACTTTACTTTATGAAGAACTGTCAAGTTTAAAGAAATCCGCTGGATACATAAAACCTTTAATAACTACTCGTTTTTCATCATTTTCTACTTGAAAAATTTGCATGCCTTCATCTGTTTTACCAATTTGTTTGCCAATCTTGAATTGACCATAATAATCAGGATTGATAAACTGTTCTGGTTCAGATAGATATATGTTACCGTTAAGATTTAATTTATGAAAGGCATATTCTTCATCTTCAATAACAGTTGTATTATAGTTTTTCTCTAACTCATACGTCGGTAAATTATTGCTACAACCACCAATAATAAATAATAATGTGATCAATAAATTCATCAAAAGTTTTTTCATTTTATGGTATATTCCTCTACTCGTTATTAAGCATGCTCATTAACTTCAATACATTTGTTTACGAATTGCCTAATATCCTTTACATATCAAAGAATTTTAAAGCACATTTCTATTTATGAAAGTGAACAATGAACTTCGATTGTTGAAGAGTTTAGGTATAATATTTTTTTGATTAATGTATTTGTTGGTTTAAGTCTTTTTATCTTTAAACCTTACTAAGAACGGAGTTAGTAAAGAACCAATAAATGCTATGAAGATCCCAAGACCAAAAGTTAATAATGCATGATCAAAAAGGCGATAGAAATTCATAAAGGTTAGCATCGGTAAAACAGTAAGAAAAGTAACTACAAACCGTCCAGAAAAAGTAATACGATGCTTCGTACCACACTTATCACATATAATTGGAGAGTACACCCAACCCAAAAACGACCGATAAATACTATTCCAAATAAAAGGCATATTGCATTTTTGGCATTGTTGCACAGCAAGAACCACCTTCATCACAATATTTTCCTAATTTACATAATCTCAATCCTAATTATTCTACAATATGGCACTTTAATGAAAAATGCCGTTAGTCTTGTTCAAGATAAGCTCCTCGATTGTGGAAGATGTTTAATGAAATAAAGCACCTTATAGTTTAGTTTAAGTATAATCCTTCACAATTTAAAGTTAACTATTTTCAATAAGCTTTTTTATTGCATTGACTACCACTTCTGGTTCATCATTTTGTATATAATGAGCACTGTTTTCAGCAATGACGAATTCACCGTCTGAGGATATTTCAAGAATCTCTCTCTGCATTTCATTCCATAACACTTGTGATTCCTTTGAATAATGATCTTTTTTACCAGCCGATAGAACAATTAGTGGGATATTTAATTTTTGTCTAGTTTCTTTTAACTGCTTTAGGCTTTCCATAAATTCATCATAATTACCTTCATAAATAAATTGGTTATTGTATGCTTCCTGAAAATCTTTAGACATCGTTATAAGAAATCTTTCTCTATATTTTTCTGGTGTAGAGTCAACTAATATTAAGCCGCAAACCTCGTTAGGATATTCAGTAGCATAAATCCGTGCATTGACTCCACCAAATGAATGACCTACTAATATGTAAGGTGGTTTTATTTTTGCTCGATTTAGAAGTTCATTCAGTTCTTTAACCATCTCTCTACTAGTCCTAGGATTAGAACTTTTTTCGCTTTTCCCTAAACCAGCTCTATCATAAATAAGTACTTCCGTTAACATTGAAATTTTTGAAATGATCGAATCCCAAGATTTTGAATAATCTCCATACCCTGATTCCATTACAATTGTTGGTTTGTCTTTTTTCTGTCCAAACAATTTTGCAAATAGTTTAAAATCACGAATTTGCACAAATATTTCTTTTGTCAAAAAACTCTTCCTCTCACAATGTATTAGATTTTTATACAAGGAATATTTAACGGAATACATTTTGTTTATCAAGGATAAATGAATCCCTTTTTGATTATTTTAATTTTACAAACTGGAACTTGGCATTCCTATTTTGTTGTAATATTACGATATACGATAAGATTTATTGTATTTAATATGATGGTACCAATAAGTAGAACTGTTGCTGCAAACGCCACAGCATACATGGTGTCCATTAGAGCACTCCAATCCTCAATCTTTACGAGATGATAGTTATAGAAAATTTGGAAACATAGCGAAATAGCACATGCACTGATGCTCATAAGAGAAAGAACAACCCAATTCTTATAGTTATGATTTTTAGATCTCAAGAGATTAACCACTGGGAGTGTCCAAGCAATTAATCCAAGCACGAGACTTCCAAGATTAAGTAAACCAACCATGTTTTTCTCCCCTTTTTATATCCTCATTCTTGTTCAACAATTCTGGTCGTTTATATAAACGCAAACCCTTCCTAATTTTAGCATAAATGACAAACTTTGTTGCTCCAAAATAAAACCCTTAATGTTACTCCTAAACATGGTATAAAAAAGATAAGGTCTACTCTTAGGTTTGATAAGATATTTCGCATTGCATTGAAGTAGTTTTCTTAACAAGTTTATATACTGAAAATGCTAATTGGAGAAAAGGAAAACCCGATTGGATCTAATTATCGACTTCTGAATAAAAAACCTAACGAGACAAACAATATAAATAATGAAGCTTCAATATCAGGAGGGTGTACATGGTAAAAGTATGGGAAACAGTTATGGATGCCATGAAATCCATGGCTGATCAGGATGAGGATCAACCTCTACATGTTGGAGAGGTAATGTCATGTTGGATTTATTTATCAGGTCTTGAATTAGCAAAAGTTTCTGTACAAGTAGGTTTAAATACCACAACGGATAGTGAACTAAAAGCAATACTTGAAGAGGATATGAAACTAGGAACAAGTCAAAGAGAACGACTCCATGAATTTATGATGAAGGAAGGAATTACATTACCTCCTGCACCAGAGGATATGCCAATATCAGACCCTAACAGTGTTCCTCTTGGTGTTAAATTAACAGATGAGGTAATTGCGAACGAATTATCTTTAAAAATAATTAGCTTAATTATGCGTGCAGCTGGGTCAGCATCAGAATCTATTCGTACAGATGTAGGTTTATTGTTTATTCAGTTTCAAGCAGAAAAATTAGCTTTCGCGACTAGATTAAAACATTTAATGCGAAAACGAGGATGGATAAAAGTTCCCCCGTTTTATCTACCACCTGGTTCTAAACAATAATAAACAGAGCTTTTACAGTGATACTCCGAAATCGTATACAAATGATACAGAGTAAGAATGTATTTTTTCTAGCCGGCTACTATATACATATTGAAGTATTATCGGGTATTAAAAAAAGGATCTTCAAACGAAGGTCTTTTTTGCTGCTTATTCAATAAGCGACTGAATATTGAAGATCGTTATTGATTAAAGGTTTCGAAGCTAGAATTTATAGAAGTAAAGGCTGCTTGGCTATCTTTCTTCTTTTTCAAATTAACAATATCACCACAATATTCCCCACATAAGTTCCTAAACCAATCTCCCTTAATAAAAAAAGGCGATTATTCTTCTTGAATAATCGCACCTATTACTAGAACATAAAAAAGAAAAGCCCTATGGTATGAAACGTCATTATAATTAGTCGTCTTCATCTTCCTCCTTCTCTCTTTCTTTTTCTCTCTCATCCTTTTCTTTTTCTCTCTTTTCCATTTCCTTCTTTCTCTCTTCCTTTTCTTCTTCTTTCCTCTTCTTTTCTTCTTCTTTCCTCTTCTTTTCGTCATCCTTGGCCTCTTTTTCTCTTTCTTTCTTGGCCTGTTCTTTTGCCTTTTCTGCCTTTTTCTCTTCCTTTTCTCTTTGCTCTTGCATTTTTTCTATATTCCTAGTAATCAGTGAAAGATCAAATGATGTTTTCGTTAATTCTGATTTAGCTTGTGTGATGATTTCTTTAAAGACAACTGTAGCGGTTTGACTGCTAGAAGATGACAAGTAGTGTTGTTCATCTGTTTTATCATACCCTAGCCATATGGCACCTACTAGTTCCGGGGTATACCCGACAAACCAGTGATCATTTGAACCGCCAGCCATTTCAAAAGGTAATTGTGTTGTTCCAGTTTTACCTGCTATGTCAATCCCATCTACTTGTGCTTTTTTTCCTGAACCTAGTTCCACTACTCCCTTTAATAAATAAGTGATTTTTTTGGCAACTTCAGATTCTGTCACCCGAGTTGCTTTACTTTGCCACTCGGCAATGACATCTCCGTTTGTGTCCTCTATTTTTTGAATTGAATGGGCTTCAACCATTACACCATCATTTGGGAAAGCAGAAAATGCCTGAGCCATTAATAAAGGTGATGTTCCTTTTGACATTCCACCAAGAGCAAGGGATAAACTATGGTCTTCTTTTTCCAATGGAATACCGAACCTTTCTACAGCTTGTATTCCTTTCTCTAGTCCTATTTCATTTAATAGCCATACGGCTGGCACGTTATACGAATGAATAACGGCATCAAATATAGTCGTTTGGCCGCGATATTGATGATCATAATTTTTAGGCTGATATCCACCTTCAAATGTAATAGGTTGATCAATTAATAGATCAAATGGTTCATAGCCTTGCTCTAAAGCTGGTGTGTAGACCGCTAAAGGCTTCATTGTTGATCCTGGCTGACGTACCAATTGGCTTGCATGGTTAAACCCACGGAATGTATGGTCGCCTCTACCTCCAACTAATGCCTGAATTCCCCCTGTGGAAGGATGAAGAAACACTCCACCACTTTGAATGATCTGATCCGGCTGGCTCTCTGGAAATAATGTTTGCGTTTTGTATACTTTTTCAGCAGCCTTCTGAATAACAGGATTTAATTCTGTGTAAATATGAAGGCCGCCAGATAATATCTCATTTTCAGTGACATTGTATTTTTTTATTGCTTCCTCGATTAAATAATCGACATAATAAGGATATTTCCCCTTATATTCGTCCTTAACCTCTCTTTTATCCAAAACGATTTGCTGTGCTTTTGCATTTTCCATTTCGTCTTCAGTGATGTATCCTTCTTTTTTCATCAGTGATAAAACAATATTTCTTCGCTGAATTGATTGATCAATATTTTTTATAGGAGATAATGTTGAAGGCGCTTTGATTAGTCCAGCAAGCATAGCTGATTCACCTAATGTTAATTGTTTAGCGTCTTTTCCAAAATAGGTTTGTGCTGCTTTTTGAATCCCCCAAGCTCCTTCTCCAAAATAAATTTGATTTAAGTACCTTTCCATAATTTCATCTTTTGAATAAGTACGCTCAATCTTTTTCGTCAAGATTACTTCCTTTATTTTTCTTGTATAGGTCCTTTCATGAGAAAGAAATACATTCTTTGCAAGCTGTTGAGTAATCGTACTTCCACCTGCTACGATTTCACCACGTAACAGATTGGTTACACTCGCTTTCAATATAGCAAAATAATTCACTCCATGATGATGATAAAAACGTTGATCCTCAGTGGCGATAACTGCATGAACCATTTCTTCCGGTATTTCATCTAATGTAATACCTTCAATACTAGAATTCGAGATTTTACTTGCTATATTTCCATGTTGATCATAAATAATCGTTGGCTGCGGAGCAGGTTTTTCTAATTTGCTCACATCACTTGACCAAATCAATATATTTAGGATGAAGATACCACAGATTGCTATAATAAACAGAACTGCCAGTATTTTGATTATCAATCGATTAGAAAAAAGCCTTTTAAATGATCTTTTTTCCTTCCTTTTTTCCATTCTCCCCAAGTCTTGTCCCACCTTCAAAGCTGTTAATCTCTTGATTGTTTTGTATATTGGTTTATTGTTGATCAGTATACATTTTTCGTCAACATGTCATAAGTCATGTCCTTTTCATGTGAAATTAGACTTATTCAATTCGAACAGAAAAGGCCCAAAGAGAATTTCTCTCTGGACTTATACCTTTTTCTTAAATGGGAAACGCATTCACTATATTTTATAAACTTAGGATAGATCCTTAAATTTTTCTTTTATAAGCTTTAAAGACTCAACTAAACCTGGAAGTTTATCAAAATATTCAGCTTCATTTTTTAGTAGGATTTCATTAATTCGAGACTGTAGCAACTCCTCAATCAACTCAATGGTTTGTTGATGAATCATTGTTCACACTCCTACATGATGTTCCTGTATTATATTCTTCTCCTTTAAATATGATTCTATATTTTTCAAAAAAATTTATTTTTCACGCTACTCTCCTTCCAAAAATCCCTATATAAAGGATGAATGGATCATTTTATTTTGGAGGGAAAACCATGATGGAGCGTTTAAATTATGACACGATTAAATCATATCAGTCCTTTTCAACTATCGAAGATATGGATCAATCAGTTCGCGGATTTTTATATGTACATAAATCATCCTTATCAGAGGGCACCAAAAAAGTATTGAATTTTATTTGGAGGCATTCAGTAAAAATAATCGGGGTTTCCTTTGCGAAGTATGACACGATTGCAAACGAAGTTGAGTTAAATCGTAGAACGGTTATTCGTTGTGTTAAAACCTTGGAAAGCTTAGGCATCCTAAAAAAAATTTCAACATCTCGTATGAACCGTAAGCAAGGGGTTAATTTACTTATAATCCAACAATTTGAACAAGTAGATGATCTCTTTCTAATAATATGTCACCCCATGATGACACCCCTCTTGTCACTCCTAATAAAACAGAAAATAAACAAAGATCACTCTGTGAGAATAAAGCAATACAACTAAATAACGTAAGATTGCAGGGGGACACACCTGTTCATAGTCAAGAAAACTCCAGTGATGGTATGGAAATTGACGTAAAAAATTTGGACGCAAGTTATGTTCCAGATACAGTTCATGAGAGATTTGTTAAAGCTGCTCAACCCTTCTTCAAAGCAGCAGATATCTACCGTTTATGGAACCGTGTATTAATTGCCTATAACAAAATGGATTCTAATCGACTTATTGAAGACTTGATTGATATTGTCATTAAAGCGTTCAAGCAAAGTGTATTTATGAAAAAAATGCGTAAAATCCACAAATCTTTTGAAGGTTATTTTTACAGTGTTGCATATGGGATGTTTGTCGTGGAAAAAAGAAAAGAAAGACGTCATTTATATTACGATTTTTTAGGGGATGAATAGGCAGGGGCTTATTTTTGTCAAAAGCTCTCTATAGAAATAAAGGAGTTATTGAGTTAAAAATAACTCCTTTATTACGAATAACTAGTTTACTTCAACGACAAATGGAAAGACAGAAACTCTTCCATTTATTTGGAATTCTGCCCATATCTTATAGATACCTGATTCTGAAAACTGAGTCTCAAATACAGGGGTTTCTTCGTTCAGCGGATGAACATGTAAGTACTCTTCAGCATGTTCATCTAGAATAACCACATGTCCCATCGCACCTAGATATGGTTCTAACTTCGCTCCATGCACATCAAATGTTAAGGTTACGGGTTCATCACTCACTAATGATGTTGGTTTCAATGTGACAGTATTTCCATCAATTGTTTGAGTGAAATTCTGATCAACTTGAAGTGATGGATGTGAATGTTCTTCTGTTGAAGAGGTTCCAGCCGTAAATTTTATTGGTTGGACTTGATAGCTTAAGTTTGTTGGTTTTATATCAACAAATGCTTTGTACGGTCCATCTTTTAATTGATGATCTACTTCAAATTTCCCTGGACCTGTTTCTTCCGGGTGAAGGTGATCATATTGATCTAGATGTTCATCTACGATAATAAGATGTAAAAGCTTTTCATGATTCACCTCTAAATTTGAGACCGGATTTCCTTTAAGATCTTCAAGTGACAGCAAGACTTTGCCGTTTTCTTCCGTTACAGTTACTTGGACTTCACTATCTGAGTTTGCCTTTTCAACATGATTATGTTCGTCCTCTGTTTCCTGTGAAGAATGACTTTCCATACTATTATCAGGTTCTGTTGCAATATGTTCAGCATCATGTGTATTTGTAGATTGCTCTTCTTTAAATAACCCATAAAAGGTATAGTAGGCTATTATGACGATTGCTAAATAAATGACCGCTGAAAAAATCCACTTTTTCATAGCTTATATCTCCTTTTGTTAAAGTTTCACTCTTTGTAAACGCAAGGCATTTAAAACAACAGAGACTGAACTGAAAGCCATAGCTGCACCAGCTAACCAAGGTGCTAATAAACCGATTGCCGCAATTGGAATTCCTAGTGAATTATAGGCAAATGCCCAAAAAAGATTTTGTTTTATATTTCGAATGGTTTTTTTACTCATGAAGATTGCATCAGCTATACTATTTAAATCTCCTCTAATAAGGGTGATATCTGCAGCTTCCATTGCGATATCTGTACCTGTTCCGATGGCCATACCGATATCAGCAATCGCTAATGCCGGAGCATCATTGATTCCATCTCCAACCATGGCAACAATTTTTCCTTGTTGCTGAAGCTTTTTGACTTCCTCTGCTTTTCCCTCTGGTAACACTTCTGCCACAACCCGGTCAATTCCAGCTTCACTAGCAATTGCTTTAGCTGTACGCTCATTATCTCCCGTAATCATAACAACTTCTAATCCCATATTCTTTAATCGTTGGATTGCTCCTTTTGATGTTTCTTTTATCGTATCTGCTACTGCCAACATGCCAGCGTATTGTTCGTTAATTGAAATTAACATAGCAGTTTTTCCTGTTTCTTCAAGACTTTCCATTGTTTGAAGGTGTGTTGTTATTGTAATATTGTGTTTTTGCATTAATTTTCTCGTTCCAGCTAAGACCGTTTGACCATTGACTTTCGCTTTAATGCCATACCCTGGAATTGCTTCAAACTCCTCTACATCAAAGAGTTCAATGTTTCTTTCTTTAATCCCGGCTACTATCGCCTGTGCAAGCGGATGTTCTGATTGCCTCTCAGCTGAGCCAACTAGTTGTAAAAATCGATTTTCATCAAAACCTTCTTTTACGAAAACATCTGTTAAAACTGGTGCCCCATTCGTTACGGTCCCTGTTTTGTCTAAAAGAATGGTTGTTACACGATGGGTACGCTCTAGGTGTTCCCCACCTTTAAAAAGAATACCGAATTCTGCAGCTCTGCCTGATCCAGCCATAATCGATGTAGGTGTTGCAAGCCCTAATGCACATGGACACGCAATGACTAAGATAGCAATCATTTTTTCAAGCGCCTCTGCAAAATCACCAGGTGCTACCCAAATAAACCAAATGAAAAACGTCACAATACCAATCCCAACAACTATCGGAACAAAGATACCGGAAATTTGGTCTGCTAAGCGCTGGATTGGTGCCTTTGATCCTTGTGCTTCCTCAACAACTTTTATGATTTGTGCGAGTGCTGTATCACGCCCAACTTTTGTTGCTTTTACTTTTAATACGCCATTTTTATTAAGGGTTGCTCCAATTACAAAGTCTCCTGGTATTTTATCAATAGGTATACTTTCCCCTGTTAACATCGATTCATCTAGGGCAGAACGACCCTCGATAATTTCTCCATCAACAGGTATTTTTTCGCCAGGCTTAACAATAAAAATGTCGCCAACAAGAACCTCTTCAAGGGGGATTTCTTTTTCAACTCCATCTCGAAGGACTGTTGCTGTTTTAGCCTGTAATCCTATTAATTTTTTTATGGCTTCAGAAGAACGTCCTTTTGCACGTACTTCAAATAATTTTCCTAAAATGATTAAAGTAATAAGAACAGCACTTGTTTCATAATAAAGCTCTACCATATGTTGATTTGAACCAATTGATGCTAACGATAAATATAAACTGTAGAAATATGCAGCTGATGTTCCTAATGCAACGAGCACATCCATATTAGCACTTCTGTTTCGAAGCGCTTTATAAGCACCTACATAAAACTGTTTTCCTACAATAAATTGAACGGGTGTAGCTAGCGCTAACTGAACCCATGGATTCATAAACATTTCAGGTAAATAAATAAATGAGGTAAATCGAAAGTGACTTACCATTGCCCATAGTAAGGGGATAGATAAAATCAAAGAAAACAGAAATTTTCCTTGCTGCACTTGTAATTCCTTCGCTTTAAGGTCAGCCATATCTTCTTTCTCGTCATCTTTTAAGCTTGCTTGGTACCCTAGGTTTTCAACTTTTTTGATCATATCTGATGTGTTGATTTGTAAGGGATTATACTCAACTGTTGCACTTTCTAAAGCAAGATTTACAGATGCTTTTGATACACCCTCCAGCTTTTTTAGACCTTTTTCAATACGGGTCGCACACGCCGCACATGTCATCCCGATAAGATTTAGTTCCGCTTTTTCACTTACAACATCATAACCTAAATCATTGATTTTTCTTTTGAAATCCTCTATGTTTGTCATATTTGGATCATATTTGATTGATGTTCGTTCTAAAGCAAAGTTGACGTTTGCATTTTCAACACCTTCCACTTTTTTTAGTCCTTTTTCTATTCGAACAGCACATGCTGCACAGGTCATTCCGGTAATTGGAAGAACAGTTTCCTTTGTTTGCTTAGACATCATTTATGCCTCCTTATACCCTGCCTGGGTATATTATATTCCAGAATGAAACGTGCCAATTTTGATAGCACGTTTCATTCTCTTATTCATATCAAATACCTTTATTCTACATCATACCCTTGATCATCAATTATTTCCTTTATTTCATTTAAAGAAACAATATTTGCATCATATTCTACTTCCACTTTTCCTTCAGATAGATGAACCTTGACATTTGCAACGCCATTTTGTTTTCCTACATTTCCTTCAATTGCATTTACACAGTGGCCGCAAGACATTCCTTTTACTTCTAATGTTACTTTTTCCATTCTAAACACTCCTTATTTTTTCATTAGTCTTTGGATTGTGACAAGTAGCTCATCAACAATCTCTAAGTCACCCTCTTGAATTCTTTCTGTTACACAACTCTTCAGGTGAGCTTCTAATAATACCTTTGAAAAGCTATTTAAGGCTGATTGAACGGCTGAAATTTGTGTGATAACATCATCACAGTACGTATCTTTTTCAATAAGCCCTTTGATCCCGCGAACTTGACCTTCAACTCTATTTAACCGACTAATTAAGGCTTTTTTTAGTTTATCATTATGATGACTTTGCCTTTCAGAGTGGGTGTTACAACTATGTTCAATTTCTAATGCCTCTTCTTCAAACATCTTGATAACCTCCTCTTGAATATAATTTACCATACCCCCCTACCCTATGTAAAGTAGTTTGTTGGAATAAATTTATTATTAGTATGGACTATCTTCTAAAATAATGCTAATGATTCGCCTATAAGGTTATTGCCAAGGCATTATAAGAGTTTTACACGTATTTAGCCATCCCTTCATATAATAATTTACCTTATCAAGGGGTGGTAGAATGAACCGTTGGTTAAAAGCCGTAATTTTACTTTATCTTTCCCTGTTGTTTTTTGGTAGTTTTTTAGCTGTTGGTGCATTATGGACAGGTGTACTTGAACAAATATTTCCGTTTATATCTTCTATTGAGATCTTTCTATATTATTTTTTTGCTGGAGCGATCGGCGGCTCCTTACGACATCTTTATATGTTTTGCTCCCACTATATGAGAGGTGAGCTAACAGACTATAGAGAGTGGATTATGTATATATTTTATCCGATCTTTGCAACAGGCACGGCAGTTATAGCAGTCACCTTGATTCAAAGCGGAATCTTTTTAATTGATTTTATTGAATATAAAGACACTCCTTTGGCGCAAATCAGCATTGCCTTTTTTGTAGGTTTTGGCTTTAATCGATTTTTAAATAAATTAAATGCTTTTTCAAAAAATCTGTTTAAGCATAATAGGGTTAATGGAAATGATTAGAGACAAGAAAAATTTAAAAAGGCCATAAAAAAGTCAAAGGGTTCCGTTTTCGGATGTATTTATCAAGGGTAATGACCATTTTATCGTTCTGACATTGGTCATCAGCCTAAATGAAGACCACTTTTTTTGATTTTCAAAAGCGATTTAGTCATCGTTGTCTTAATCTAGTCCATTTTCTCCCATTCAAAAAAGATGACTCCTTATCATTTTTTTGGAGTCATCTTTTTATATCGTATGTAGAACCGTGCACCTCTTATTGATACGGTCACATAAGTGTTACTTATACAGCCAGCTCGATCAGGGCTGCCCAGCGGCACACAGACGAATTTACTTATGGCTGCTCCCTTCCAGGCCTGACCAGTTTCATAAATGTCTGTTGCGCGGACCCCGATGTTCATCACCGCTTGTATAAGGCAAACCTTACATGAACCGTGCCGCTAAGAGGGATTCAACCCCGCTAAGGCGGATTGCAGGTTACAGGGCACCGCCATCTCCCCGTCTAGCACGGTATGTAATTTCATTTTTAAATAGATACAATACGCAATGGCGTATCGTATATGAATATAATAACATGAAGAATTGGTCGTTAATACAAGAAAATAAATCCAAGTATTTAAATAAGTGTATTCATCAAATTGTCTATTACAGTGTTTATCCGGATTCAGTTGTATCCAAACGATTATATTTATTACTTCCTGGCAATCTCTTGATCTTATTCCATTCTTCGATCGCATCATTCCGTGATTTTCCTTTGTTTATAGGGTCATCAAAAAAATCTCTGATAAATTGGTTATATTCAAATTGAGGAGCAATGACTTTCTTATACGAGGGATCTTTTTTACGAATTTCTTCCTTATTCCAAGCCTCAACAACATCATAATATGTTTTACCAACGTTTTGTTTGATGAAATTCTGTATGTAGGTAGAAAAATGGAAATTAGGAATGACTGATTTAAAAAATGTCCGCACCTGTTGGCTGCAACGATGGTTTTCCGATATTACTGTATCAAGATTTAATTCTCCTGTTTCTTGAGTTTTATTTTTAGAGGTCTTCTTTCTTATAGTTTTTTTTACCTCTCCTGTTTGGAGAAACACTTCAATTCTGTCGGAAATTTCAATTTTTGAACCTTAAGGACTTATGCCATTTTCTCTACAAAATTGTTGCAGTTCTTTCTTTAACCAATAAAAATTCCTAAAGCTTCGTATACTCGTTTCTTTCATCAATTTAGGTCTCATAAAAATACCTCCTTTTTCCATTTTAGAACAAGTGTTCTTTCCTTTCAACCATAAAGATTACTTCCTAATAAATAGATCAAAAGAACTATTTCCTTTTAAAAACTCTTTTAAGGTAGAGACTGTTTTTGTGAATAATGATTCATTTTTTGTATTTTCAAAAAAATACTTAGTTTATTTAATATACAAACTATGTGTTTGTTGATATAATCAATTTCGAGTTAAGAGGAGTTGTACATAACACCGAAATGTAAACCCTTACTTCTCTCCTCTTCCTTACAAATTTGTAAAGGAGGTTAAGCTGAATAGTATTTTGTAAGCACTTTCTTACCATTCTTTATTAAAGGAGACGATACGATGTTAAAAGTTTTAAGAAAACCCATTATTTCAGGTTTAGCTTTGGCTCTTTTATTACCTGTTGGAGGAAATGCAGCATCTGCTGCTACTGAAACTAGGAGTGCTTTAGAGGTTCCTTCTATTAGTGAAAGATACGAAAATTCCTTTAAAATTGGGGCAGCTGTCGAGCCATATCAACTGGAAGGAATTAATGCAGAGGTTTTAAAACGCCATTATACTAGTATTGTTGCAGAGAATGTAATGAAGCCAGTAAATATTCAGCCTGAAGAAGGTAAATTTAATTTTACGGAAGCTGATAAAATTGTACAATTCGCAAGAGAAAATAATATGGATCTACGCTTTCATACATTGATCTGGCATAGTCAAGTTCCAGATTGGTTTTTCCTGGATAAAAAAGGAAATCCAATGGTTGAAGAAACAGATCCAAAACAAAGAGAGAAAAATAAGAAGCTCCTCTTAAAACGAGTTGAGAACCATGTAAAGACAATTGTACAACGTTATAAAGATGATGTTGATGCGTGGGATGTTGTCAATGAAGTAATTGATGATTATGCTCCAAATGAAAAAGGCTTACGTGAATCACCGTGGTATCAAATCACAGGAACAGACTATATTAAGGTCGCTTTTGAAACAGCGAGAAAATATGGCGGTGAAGATGCTAAATTATACATCAATGACTATAACACAGAAGTAGAAGGAAAAAGAGATTTATTATACGGTTTAGTGAAGGAATTATTAGACCAAGGTGTACCTATTGACGGTGTTGGTCATCAAGCACATATCCAAATCGGTTGGCCTTCCATCCAACAAATTGAAGATTCTATTAATCTATTTGCTAGTCTAGGGTTAGATAACCAAATTACTGAGCTAGATGTTAGTTTATATGGCTGGCCTCCAAGACCTGCTTACCCAACTTATGAAGAAATACCAGATTCAGAATTTGAAAGACAAGCTGTCCGTTACAATGCTCTTTTCGAACTTTATGAAAAATTAGATAACAAAATTAGCAATGTTACTTTTTGGGGAATTGCTGATAATCATACGTGGTTAAATGATCGAGCAGAACAATATAATGATGGAATTGGGAAAGACGCGCCGTTTGTGTTTGACCCAGATTATAATGTAAAACCTTCTTATGATGCAATTATAGATTAAGAAATTGAAAATCAGCTCCAGTGAGGAGCTGATTTTTTAAAAAATTATTTTGTCGCTGGAGCAACGGACGCTTCAGGAGAAGTAACCTTGTCATAGAAGTCAACAAACTTATCTCGATCCTCACTATCGCGGTATGCCATTGCAACACGAGGATGTTCATTTAATGTACCAGAGATCATGTAAGGGATTATATACCCCCACTCCCATTTTTGTCTCATGTCCAGCATATGCTTTTCGATCACACCAAGCACTGGCTTAAGCTCATAGCTTGCTTTTTGAATATGTGTAACAAGGAGCTCTGTATGGCAATTTCCTGCAGCTCGACCCATTCCATAAACCGATGAATCAAGGAAGCTAACACCATTACGCATCGCAGTTAATGTATTGGCAAAAGCAAGCTGCATATTATTATGTGTGTGAATGCCAAATTTCTTATTAGGAAGCATTGCTTTAAATTTCTTAACCTGGTGCTCGATATCAGAAGGATCTAAACTTCCAAACGAATCAACAATATACACAACATCTACAGGACTTTCCTTAACCATATCAAATGCCTCAATTAATTGATTTTCTGGGACACTAGATAAGGCCATGATGTTAAGTGCTGTTTCATAACCAAGGTCATGGAACATTTTAACAAGCTCTAGTCCCTTGTCCACCTCACGGATATAACATGCTACACGGATCATATCTAACACACTTTGTTCACGTGGTAACACATCGTCTGGATCAACACGACCAATATCAACAAGAGCAGATAGCTTGGTGGTCTTTTTCTCTGGAATGACTTCTTTTAAGAACTGGTCATCTAGAAATCTCCAAGGATTTGGTTCAGTAGCCTTTAAAAGCTTAGGTGAATTTTTGTAGCCAATTTCCATATATTCAACACCAGCCTCATTTAGGCCGTGATATAAGTCTTGAACAAATTCCACGCTAAAATCCCAGTTATTCACTAACCCGCCATCACGAATGGTACAGTCAATTATGTTCGTGCGATTTTCCATAGTCATCATTTCCTCCTGAATTATGTAAATATATCTTTTAAATTTGCCATAACGAATTGGAAGTGTCAACAGATTTTGTAAAAGTATTAGGAATTATGAAAAAATTTATGTAATTTTTTTGTTGAAATTTATTTTTGGAAAATTACTATGGTAATATATGTTATAATTTGATACTACACTATGAAAAATATACAATAGAAAAAATGATTGATGAAAATCTTTTAAAGTTTACTACTAAATAGAGGTGTAATGTAAGCATGCGTCCATTTACAGAAAGAGCTATTGATATTATTCAGCAAATACCAAAAGGCCATGTTATGACATATGGACAAATTGCCCGTTTAGCTGGAAGCCCAAGAGGAGCCAGACAAGTTGTTCGGATTCTTCACTCTATGAGTTCAAAATATCAGCTCCCTTGGCACAGAGTCGTTAATTCTAAAGGTGAAATTGGTTTTAAAGACGCCCCCTCCTTTTTATTACAAAAGAAATGTCTAGAGGATGAAGGGATAAAATGGATAGAACATGGTCGAATAGATTTAAGTAGATTTCAATATCATCCATTAATATTGAATGAAGAGGATTGGTAAAGGCAATAAAAAATCATTTTGGTTTACATAATATTGTTATTGTTTATCTTGAACGTCCGTTCCCCCTTCACTTGGGTTTACTGCTGATACCCTATTATTCTATAAAATAATGACGATTGTTGGATGATAATGGTAAAATTAGATGAGACTATGGAGGTGTTGAAACAAAGTGAAATATGCATTAGATTTTATTTTAGCTATTGTCCTTACAGCTATCTCATATGACTTAGGCAGTTTAATCATTGGTAATGGGATTGCCATTTGGCAGGCACTTTTGATTGGATTTTCAGTTGTTTCCCTTGGCGCTATCACAGAAACTGTTGGAGCACCAATATGGTTAATTGTTTTCGTTCCCTTTCCGGTTGGTATGATTTTATTCTATTTATTTTTAGATGCTTCAGTTGGACAATGGTTTCTTACCTATTTGACGACACTTACGATCTACACAGTGATTCATATCGTGATGAGCTATTTTTTCTATTTTCACTCTTTAATCCCTGCATGGAAATTATCTAAAAAATAGGTACATAAAAAGACTGCCCTTTATTGTAAAGGCAGTCTTTAAAATTTCTATTTATCTTACATTCATCTCATTTGGATGTGGACCTTTACGACGGTCACGGTTAAGCTTATTAATTGCGCTCATATCATCTGCAGTAAGTTCAAAGTCAAATACTTTGAAGTTCTCTTCAATTCTTGAAGGAGTTACAGATTTTGGGATAACGATAGTGTTGTTTTGTAAATGCCAACGTAAAATCACTTGAGCTGTCGTTTTGTTATGTTTTGCTGCGATGCTCTTAATGACTTCATCTTGTAATGCCTCTCCACCTTGATCCAGCGGGCTCCATGCTTCTACGAAAATATTATGTTTCGCACAGAACTCTTTTAATTCATTTTGTGCTAGGTATGGATGACACTCAATTTGGTTTAGAACAGGTACAACTTCACACTCATTTAATAAACGCTCAAGATGTTCAATTTCAAAATTACATACACCAATTGCTTTTACTTTTCCATCTTTGTATAGTTTTTCTAATGCTTTATATGTATCAACATATTGATCATACTCTGGAGTTGGCCAGTGAATAAGGTAAAGATCAACATAATCAAGACCTAATCTTTCTAAACTTGCATCAAATGCTTTTAATGTATTTTCATAACCTTGATCTGTATTCCAAACCTTGGTAGTAATAAATAGCTCTTCACGTGGAACAGATGCTTCCTTGATTGCTTTTCCAACACCGACTTCATTTTGGTAGATCATTGCAGTATCGATAGAAGTGTAACCAACTTCAATGGCTTTTGCAACTGCTGCAGTTGCTTGATCATCCTCAACTTGCCATACACCAAAACCAAGCTGTGGCATTTTTAACCCGTTGTTTAATGTAACAAAATTCATTCTACACACTCTCCTTTTTAAAAGTCCATGTTTCATTTTTTACTATACTAGAATTCCAATTAAAAGAAAAAGAATACGCATTCAGACTGGCAAGAAACGCTCATTTTCTTCTGAAGTCCTGCTAAAGCGCCAGCTATCAGTCTGAATGGTTAACTTATTATTTAGCAGTTTGAACGGTAATCGATGTTTTTCGGACCAAGCCATAATATGATAGAAATGCCAGAAAGCTTGCTGCAAAGATAACAACACCCATTGGAATGGCATTATATTCTCCTGCAATCCCTACTAGAGGTGCAGTTAAAGACCCTAACACAAACGGCAGTAACCCTAATAAAGCCGAGGCACTCCCAGCAATATGACCTTGAGTTTCCATCGCTAAAGCGAAGGAAGTAGTCGAAATAATTCCGATGGAAGCGACTAAAAAGAAGATCGGAATTGCAACTAAAATAAGCGGTGCTTTAAAAAGCAGAGCAATAAGTAAAAGTGCACCTGCTGAATTTGAAAGAATCAATCCAAACTTCAGAAATGATTTCTCAGAAATAAAATCGGTTAACCTACCTACTAACTGAGTACCAATAATTAATGCAACACCATTTACTCCAAATAACAAACTAAAAACTTGTGGTGACACGCCATAGATATTTTGATAGACAAACGGGATACCAGATACATAGGCAAAAATCCCTGCAATAATAAATCCTTGTGTAAGTGCATATCCTGTAAATTGCCGGTCTTTTAATAGAGAACCAAAGTTCCGGACTACTTGTTTAAAATTGCTAGGCACACGGTTTTCTTCCGGCAAGGTTTCTTCTAACTTAAATGAGGCTGTTAGAAATAAGATTAACCCCACACAAGCTAACACAACAAAAACCCCTGACCAATTTGTAAACGCGAGGATTCCACCACCAACAATCGGCGCTACGATCGGACCTAAATTCCCGACCAGCATAAGTAATGAGAAAAACTTCGTTAACTCTTTACCACTATATACATCTCGAACAACTGCTCTTGAAATAACAAGTCCGCCAGCTGCTGCAAAACCTTGGATAAAGCGTGCTGCAATAAAGGTATAAATATTTGGAGCATACGAACAAGTTAAAGAAGCTAATAAATATAAAATAAGAAAAATAAGCAATGGCTTACGTCGTCCTTGAACATCACTCATTGGACCAATGATCAATTGACCTAACCCGAGACCTAAAAGACAGGTAGTTAAACTGATTTGTACTAATGATGCTTGAGTTTGATAATCTTCTACAATAGTAGGAAAAGATGGTAAGTACATATCAATTGTAAAAGGTCCTAAAAGTCCAAGTGATCCTAAAAGCAATGCAAGCTGAATTCGTTTTTTTCCGGATAATTGATTCAAGATTTTCTCGCCTTTCTATAAATAAAAGTAATGGTTATGAAAAAGATATCGATTGGAGCATTAAAAGTTGAAGTATCAGAAAATCAACTTTTAATACCCCTACCTAACATATTCTTCTAACCGGTTAACTTTTCCTTCTATATTCTTGGAAAGCCAGGAATATATTGTTTTGGCAACTCGATTTCTTTTTGTAATGTTGTTGAAGCTTCTAATGTCCAGTAAGGATTTCTTAGCATTCCGCGGCCAACAGCGACAAGATCAGCTTCTTCATTACCAATAACAGAGTTTGCTAATGAAGGTTCATCTAATCTTCCAACGGCAATGACAGGAACATTTAATGCCTCTTTTATCGTTCTAGCCATTGGTACTTGGTATGCAACATGTGTACCTGGTCTTCCTGCTGCAGCAATTGGACCTTCCCCGCCAGCACTGACATGGAACATATCAACTCCTGCTTTTTGGTATACACGTGAAAATTCGATGCTCTCGTTTAAACCATATCCACCTTCAACATATTCTCTAGCAGAGATTCTCATGATTAGCGGCATTCCTTCTGGCATTTCACCTTTTGCTGCTTCAATGACCTCTCTGCCAAACTTTGTTAAATCTTGGCCGTATTCATCTGTTCGTTTATTCGTATAAGCTGAATGGAACTGATGGATTAAATATCCGTGTGCTCCATGAAGCTCAATCGTATCAACTCCTGCTTGAACAGCACGGCGAACAGCGAGGCGGAATTTTTCAACCATTCCCTTCACTTCTTCTGTTGTCAGCTCTCTAGGTGTTTTTGATTGCTCATCGAAAGCGATGGCAGATGGAGCAACCGGTACTTGCGCATCTTCAGCTTTTCGACCAGCATGTGCAATCTGAATCCCAACCTTAGCACCGTACTGATGACAAGCATCTACAATACGCTTAAGTGCTGGGATTTGTTCATCTGACCACAAGCCTAAGTCAAAGTCAGTAATACGGCCGTCCGGTTCAACATCCGTCATTTCAATAATAATTAGGCCTGCTCCACCAATAGCACGACTGACATAGTGCAGATAATGCCAATCAGTTGCAATCCCGTCTTTGTTTGTGACCGAATATTGACACATTGGCGGCATGACAACACGATTTTTTAATGATAAATCTTTCATTTCGTATGGACTGAATAAATGTTTCAACACGAAAACTCCTTTTCTAGAAAAAATGTATGTGCATGCATACAAAATTAGCACATGAGAAAATATTCCGTCAAGCGAAATGAACTTAACGAAAATGAAGGAAGAATGTTATCTGATCATGTTCTAAGGTAACATTCATTCCATTACTGAATAAATTGGGAGAGCAGTGTTTTTAATTCTCCTTGTATATCTTCATCTGCAAAGGAATTTCCTAACGTTTGATTCACTGTTTTTACAGCTTTTTCTAATTTTTCTTCTCCAGCTTCAGTAAGGGCTGTGAAGATTGCCCGGCGATCATCAACACAAACATGTCTTCTTAGTGTTCCACAGCCTTTTGCTTCAAATCGACTCACTAATCGTGACATCGCACTTTGGCTTAGTCCGACCATGTTTTGCAGCTGTTGCAATTTCAATTTTTTATTTGGAGCTTGAGAAAGAAATAACAATACATAAAATTCCTTTAATGTTAATTGATGAGTTTCTTGAAGAATACTTTCTAATTTATTTTCTACTCGCATTTGTATATTTGTGAGTGACAACCAATTCGAGATTAATTGATTGGTTTCATTTGATTTCATTTGCAACCACCTTTATCCTAGGCCATGTTTATTCATAGTTTTTCTTTTAATACTATCAAGTAACTATTTTAATAGTCAAATGTCACTATATGATAATAAGACCTAGAATTGATGATAAGGATGATGAAAACAATCCTTATCACATCATTACAATCCAATGGAAGGGTTTAAAATCCTTTGTAAAAATCTTTTTGTTCTTTCTTCTTTAGGTGACTTAAGGACATCTTCAGGTGTACCTTGCTCAACGATATACCCGCCATCCATAAACAACACCTTATCTGATACGTCACTGGCAAATTGAATTTCGTGAGTTACGATAATCATTGTCCAATTTTCCTTGGCTAAGTCTTTCATTACAGTCAAAACTTCTCCAATTAATTCAGGATCTAATGCTGATGTTGGTTCATCAAAAAGCATTAATTCAGGCTTTAATGCCAGTGCCCTTGCAATCCCTACTCGTTGCTGTTGTCCTCCTGATAATTGATGGGGATAAAAATTCAATTTATCCTTTAGCCCTACTTTTTCGAGGAGAATTTCAGCTTCTTTTCTTGCTTCATTCTTCTTTCTTTTTTGTACGTAAACAGGACCTTCCATCACATTTTCTAACGCAGTTTTATGTGGGAAAAGGTGATAGGCTTGAAACACCATACCTGATCTTCTACTAAATTGAATTAAATCTCGTTTATTGATATTCTTTGCAAAATTTAATGTAAGTCCATCATCAAACGTAAAAATACCTCGATCAGGATGCTCTAACCCGTTAAAACAACGAAGTAGAGTCGTTTTTCCTGAGCCAGAAGGACCAATAATGGATAGCACTTCACCTTTTTGAATGTCAACATTCACATCTTTTAGCACTTCATTATTTCCGAATGATTTAGCTAATCCTTTGATTGATAAATACATTCTCCTCACCTCCCTTATCTTGCTACATAACGATCTAAACGTTTTTCTATCATCATTTGAACAAGAGATAATAAAAAGCAAATTACCCAATAGATAAGGGCTGCTTCAACATATAAAAGCAAAAAGTCATAGGTTCTTGCTGCAATTTCTTGAGCTTTTCGAAATAATTCTGCCACTAACACCAGAGATGCAAGTGACGTATCTTTTACTAAGCTAATAAATGAGTTTGAGAGTGGCGGCACTGAAACTCTTGCTGCCTGAGGGAGGATGATTCGATAAAGTGCCTGCCATCTCGTCATTCCAATCGTATAAGCGGCCTCCCACTGTCCTTTTGGTATAGATAAGATAGAAGCTCGAATAATCTCAGATCCATATGCACCAACATTAAGAACAAATGCAATGACGGCACTGATAAAAGGGTCAAGATTTACACCTATATTCGGTAAGCCGTAAAAAATAATGAATAATTGCACAAGTAATGGTGTTCCTCGGATTGCTGATACATACACAGCTGCTGGAAATTGTAAGACGCGTGATTTCGAAATCCGCATCATTGCTGTAATTAGAGCTAAAATGATTCCGCCTGTAAAAGATATTAACGTAAGTGGGATCGTATATTGGATCGCACCCATTATCATAGGGAGAAGAGAGTTAACAAATAACTCCCATCCTCCCATATTGGCTGTTATCGTATTACTTTGTAGATACATCTTCGCCAAACCATTCTTCTGAAATTTTTGCTAAAGTTCCATCCTCTTTCATTGCTGCTAGTTGTTCGTCAACTGCTTCTACCAGCTCTTCATTTCCTTTATTAAATGTAAAAGCCATTTCAGAAACATCATCAGAATCTGCTACAATTTTAACACTTTCATCATTTTGTGCTTTCATGTAATCTAAAACAGCTAATTTATCATTTACTGTGACATCAGCCCGGCCTTGCTTAATTAATTCAATCGATTGTGCAAGTCCTTCAACACCAATTAGCTCTGCACCATTTTCTTCAGCCATTGCCCCATAATTACTTGTTAAAGACTGTGCCGATTTTTTTCCTTTTAAATCTTCAAATGAATTAATATCATTGTTATCGGCTGGTGTTACAATAACAGAAGAAGAATATGTATAAGGCGTTGAAAAGTCATAGTTCGCCAAACGATCCTCATTAATTCCAACTTGGTTTGCAATTAAATCAAAACGTTCTGAGTTTAACCCGGCAAACATTGAATCCCATTGTGTTTCCATAAATTCCACTTCAACACCCATACGTTTAGCAACCTCTTTGATGACTTCAACATCATATCCAGTTAATTCCCCTTCCTCATTGTGGAAAGTAAAGGGTGCGTACGTTCCTTCTGTTCCAACTCTAAGAACTTCCTTCTCTTTTGTATCTTGTGAATCAGTATTTTCTGCTGTATGATCCTGATTTGCTCCACAAGCGACTAATAGGAAAATGAGAGTAGTGGTTAAAAGACTCATAATTAATTTTTTCATGATGTGTCCCTCCTGGTTTCGTGTATTCATTGAGAATGACACTTATTATCTTGTTTTTTAGCAGAGTGATTCCCTTATAATGCCTCAGCATGATTCACAAATCAACTAAAAACAACTGAAAAAGAATAAGTTGAAATGTTTTGACTCTTCTTTCTTTTATACTTTCCAATTTTTAAACTCTGTACCCGAAAATTGGATACTTCTTTCTTACAGTTTGTGCAAAAAAGAAAACTTTATCTCATCAAAAAAAGAATCAGCTTTTTACTGATTCTTTTTTAAGTCAAAATCATTTCTATTTTTAACATATCTAGTTTTTTATAATAAATTTGTACGATTGAAATTCTTTCTTCTTTTTTTAAGACTTTATATGTGTTAGTACTGTTCTCCAATTGTTCTTTAAGGGTATAATTTGCTTCTGTAAATGCATCATTCATTTCAGTACCCGAAATATTTCCTAGCTTATAATGCTTAACATGAATCGTCATTTTTCTAATGATATGGCTTCCGATACTGTGTAATTGATCCATTTCAATGGCTTTTACTTTTACTAAACCTTCGATATCCTCAATATTACTGTATTCGTTTACTTCTAATCGATAGTGATTCTCCTGCTTTTCTTTTTGTTGAGGAGTAATCGTTCTTTCTTCCATTACTAACTTCGATAAGGTATGTAGAAAACCCATTTTATTCCTCTCCCTTTTATTTTCCAAGAAGCTTTTTCTATCATTATATTCCTTTTTTTCTATAAATGTATGTAAAATTTTATTTTTTCGGAATATTTATTGGATTCATGTCTAAATAATAGGTCATCATTTAGACATTCCCTCAATTTAATCACAAAAATAAGGCACAAACTCATTTTGTTGTGCCTTATTCCATACTATAATTGAAACCTTTTTACCATCTCTTGTAATTCTTCTGAAAGCTTTTCTAGAGAACCAGCGTTTTTAGAAAGAAGTTCAATGGAACTGCTTGTTTGTTGAACAGTTGCGGTTGTTTCTTCAATACTTGCCGCTGATTCTTGTGAAATTGATGCAATATTGTCAATTGATTGATTGATTTGTTGACTGCTTTCCGCAATTTCTGAAAGTTGGCTAGTAATGTTTTCAACTTTACTAGCCATATCTGAAACAGACTCATTGATCTGATGAAAAGCTTTACCCGTTTTTTTAATCTGATTTGAGCCTTCCTCTACCTGATTATAGCCATTCGTTAATGCTTCAATTACATTATTTGATTCAGATTGAATATTCACAACAATGGCTGTAATATCAGAAATTGAATTTGATACTTGATCCGCTAAATTACGTACTTCATTTGCAACAACAGCAAATCCCCTGCCATGTTCCCCAGCTCTTGCTGCCTCAATAGCAGCATTTAATGCAAGTAAGTTTGTTTGATCTGATATTCCTTGAATGACATTGACTAGCTTAGATATTTCCAGTGATTGCTGTTCTAGTCTGTCTACTTTATCAATAGCCTGTTTCATTATTTCATAAAGTTTATCCATCTGATGAATGGAATCATTCATTAAACGATCGCCTTTATTTGTAATATGTAATACTTCTATTGAGGCTGTTTGTACAATGCTTCCATTTTTATTTGCCTGGGTAATTCCTCTTGTGAAATTGTCCATCTGTTGTGCTAAATTAGAAGAAGTACTCGCTTGCTCCTCTGATCCTAATGAAATTTCTTGCATTGTTGACGCAACTTGATGACTTGCTTCGTTCATTTCTATGCATGCGTCTTTCATTGCTTTTGATTCCTGCAATACTGTTGTTGATAACCCCGATATCTTTTTTAACATTTCTCTCATACTTGTCTGTGTCTTAACAACAGATTGTGACAGCTGTCCAATTTCATCATTTCTTTTTGGATGATTTAAGTTACTTTTCAAATTACCTTTCGCAAGTTCCCCCATAAACAATGTAATTTCCTTGATTGGTGTTGAGAAACTTCTACTTAAAACCATTGCAACGATGATGACGATGACTAGTGTAGTGATTGCTGTAATAATGATGTATAACAATACTTGATTATTCATCTGATGAATGAATCCAGTATCCTGAGCAATGTTTATGATCCCAATAACTTCTGTTTTTGTTGGGTCAAAAAGAGGCATGTAGTATTCTAAGCTTTCTTCATTTTCATTTGAAACATCTTCACCATTCAAAACTTTTTTTAAGATAGAAGGATTAACTAGATTTTCACCTACTTCTTCTTCCTCAGAGGCTACTAAAATCTCACCTTCTACATTTGAAACCGTTAACTTGACGCCTTTCATCGATTGCGTGATTGTCTCAATCACTTTGCCATCTAAACCAGTTTGCAATGTCCCGATGACTTCGTTGTTATCTATTATAGGCACAAAGGCCCGAACGGCTAACCCGCTATTTCCAAATTCAAATCCAGCTAATTCCTGATTTTCTAATGCAGCTTGTACTGCAGGTTTATCACTTTTATCATCTCCGTACTTTTGAGGATTATGACCTCTAAAATACACTGTTCCATCTGCATTTCCCAGTTCAAATACATCCAGTTGATGTTCTCTTTGTAACCGGTCAAATAAGGGCTCAACGATCATTGCAACCGATTCACGATTTCCTTTTTTAAATGCCTCTATCATTTCAGGTTGTTTAGCATAAAATTTTGTTAATTCAAGAAGTTCTGCTGACACATTATTCAATCTCTCTGTAATCGATTCCACATTTGTATCTTGTTCATTTTTTAATACCGTATCATACCCCTGGTTTGTTTTTAGATAAAGAACCATACTAACAACCAACAATGGGACAATGGATACTACTAGTAGTGAAAGAAATAATTTAGCTTTAAGTGTCTTGATCATATGTACTTCAAACCCTCCAACGTGAAAACATAAAAATAAATACCTATGAAAATATTCCTATTAAGTTTAGCAGTGAACGTATTATAAGTCTATAGGAACTAGATAAACTTATTTGAATATACAAAAAACATTTAAAACAAAAAGAAAAGGAACCTTTTTTGGTTCAGGCTCCTTCCTATAGTTCCATCTCATTTAATATATCTCATAACTTGATTACCTCATCCTTTGAAAGAGTTACCCCTTTTCCATTTTTTCGTGTTGTTCATCCCAATCTCTTAGATCATATTTTGGCTCACGATCATTCCAGCTTATTACATTCAGTTCTTTTTTCCATCCTTTTGCACCCTCTGATATGATCCCTAAGTTTTGGTGTATTTGATATTTTATATTCGCCAATTTTTTCATCTCCCAGATTTTTATATTCACTCTTAGAATATGTTCTCTTTTTTTATATTAAATCATTCTATTACTTTTGAGTCATATTACTTTTCAGAGTGTCCGATTGTTTTATATGTAAATCCTAATCCATCCTCTACGGTCACATGCAATTCTACCTTTCCAAACTCATCTCCGATTTCTTCCCTCAACTTGAGCATATTGTTGTAACGAAGAGTCTCGAGGTAATTGTCATGTCGTAAAAATTCACTATCCTTTAATAAATTGATTTCACGTAAAACTTGCCCATTAAATAACAGCTTTGCTTTAGCTGATGTAATCTTCAATTCTTCTGGATTAGCTGTTAAAGGAAATTCTGTTACTAAATGGTTTTCAATATCAACATTGATATCAAACATACCATTACCTGCTTGATGGACAAATGCATTTGTTGGCATGCGTTGATTCATCTGTTCATAAAAGTTTAACTGAAGAAGGTCTTCACTTCGTTTGCCTTCTTTAGACACAGCTACAACTTGTGTTTCATAATTTTCATCTAAAGAAAACGTGTGATTTACATAATAATTTAAGCCATTTTCATTAGTAACTTCAAGCTCAGTCCACTGATTTTCATCATATTCACGAAATAAAAGCAGAACCTCTTCACCCTTCTGCAAATCTTTTAATCTCCATTTCAATCTAACATCAATCGTATGTTGTTTTCTATTACTTTGTAGAACATTGTATTTTTCACCTTGAATCCATTGTTGCTTTTGATTAAATTCGGTTAACTTTTGATCAAGCTGTGCAGTTATATCTTGAACGGAATATTCAACATTTTGAATTTGATTTTGTAAATTTTCGTTTATTTGCATTTGTTCTTGCAAGGAATTCATTCTATTTAAACTAACAACATTCACGATTAGCAAAATCCCAATTAATCCATATAATATAATGTCTTTTTTGGACAAAGCTTTCACTCCCTAATTATGGCTTAAAAAATATCCTTTACATATAAACTAAACCTTTAAATAGCTCTACAGCGGTTTCGATTATTCCATCGTGAAAATCGTATTGAACGGTATGAATATGAGGGTAGTCCTCACCATTGCCAATATAGCAAATTGCACCTTTTGTTTCTTTTAAGTAATGACCAAAGTCCTCTGAAGCACGAAATGCCTCTTTCATTTCAACTAACTGCAAACCTTTCTTTTGACAAGCTTCTCTAATTTTATCTGAACTCTCCTTGTGATTCACTGTTTCTGGAAATATATCATGATATGAAAAGCTTGCTTTTAGTCCATATTTGTTTGCTAAAGAGGTAGTTAAAGCTTCTAAATTATTTTGAAGCTGCTCTAATTCTTTTTCATAAAAAGCACGAATTGTAAGCAAAAGCTCCCCATTACTAGCCGCAACACCAAATGCTCTTTCCCCGATATTCACATGAACGACAGTACATAATACAATTCCTCGAAATTCATTTGAGGAAGTAAGCTTTTCAATCGAATCAATGATCTTTGCAAACGCATAAACAGGATTTACTCCATCTTCAGGTTGACTGGCATGCGCTGGAGTACCTTCCAATTGGATCGTCATTCCCTTTGATGCACAGTGAGCAGTTCCATCAATAACATTCACAGACTTGAAAGCCATTCCACTCATATTATGAAAAGCATAAATTTCTTCGATGTCATGTTCCTTAATTAAAGAAGCACATTGGATCGCACCATCACCAGTTTCTTCTGCATGCTGAAAAAGAAAAAAAATATTTTTATCAGCTCCGTTCTGGTCAATCTCAAGGGCGAATCCAGCAAGACATGCAGCATGACCATCATGTCCACATTTATGTGAAACGCCTGGTATTTGAGAAGCATGTCGTATGAGGATCGTTTCATCAATCGGCAGCGCATCAAAATCTGCACGAAATGCTATATTCTTCTTCTTTTCACCAGCCCTATAGATCGCATAAAACCACTGCCCTTTATCTACAATTTCAAGAGATGTATGTGTTTGAAAGAATTGGATTAAATGATGCTTTGTCCAGATCTCATGATTAGAAAGCTCAGGATGTTGATGAAGTTCATGACGAAGATTTTTCGTTAATTCTAGATTTTTCGGCTCCATAGTATCTCTTCCTTTTGCTTAAATATCCAATTGCTCTAAAAATATCAGATTCTACTAAAATGAAAACTTCCTATTTCTTCCTATTTTAATATATTTAAAGATACTTGTAATGTCTATGTAAACAAATTGTAACACTATTCAGTTTTTTGGTCACATAGGAATGGAATGAGACAAGAGTTCAAAAAAAGATACCAACTAGGAGGACATATTTTGAAAAAACTAATTTTTTTACTAACATTACTGTTCACTCTTTTATCGGCAGAACCAATTTTTGCTTACACTGTACAAAAAGGTGACACAATGTCAAAAATCGCAAGAGAAAATGGGTTAACATTATCTGAATTAGCGTCAGTAAACCCCCAGGTTAAAAATCTTGACCTTATTTATGTTGGACAAGAGATACATATTGATATAGACAAAAAAAGTCGCCCTGCTGTTGCTAGTCGGGGTGAAAGGATTTCTACTTCTACTTCTAGCAAAGTAAACATCTCAGAAGCTGAAATAGATTTATTAGCAAGAATTGTCCGTGCAGAGGCCCAATCCGAACCATTTGAAGGAAAAGTTGCGGTAGCTAGTGTTGTGTTAAATCGAGTAGATAGTCCGAAATTTCCTAACACAATTAGAGATGTTATCTATCAACGTGGACAATTCCAACCTGTATCAAATGGTGAAATAAATAAACCAGCTGATAAGGAATCTAGAAGAGCAGTATATGCAGCTTTATCAGATATGAGAAAAATTGCAAAAGACTCGTTATTTTTCTATAATCCTGACGTTGCCTCAAATCGTTGGCTTGATTCGCGAGAAACAGCTGTTGTAATTGGACAACATGTGTTTAAATATTAATTCCAAAATGCCAGGAATATTGATTCCTGTTTTAATATATAATTGGTCTTCTTAAGAGAAATTTTAGTTTTTGTTTAAAAAAACGAAAAAGTTAGACTCATCTGTACTGGTTTTAGTAATTATAACAGTGTTTTCTTTACACTGTTATAATTACTTTTCCTTGAGCATGACCTTCAGCAAAATAGCTTATTGCTTCTGGTACTTCACTTAATTTATAACATCGGTCAATTACAGGTTTCACATTACCCGCCTCAATGAGTTCTTTCATGAAATACAAGTCAGATGTGTTTTGTTTTTGTAAAAACAGTACGACTTTTTTGTTTCCAGTCAATGAGATTAATGGTCCTTGGATCATCGTTTGAAACATTTGTGACTCAGATCCGCCTACATGTATAAAAGTCCCATTTTGAGCTAATGCTCTTTTATAGACTGATAAGGGCTGACAGCCATTAACACCTAATATGACATTATAGTGACCAAAATGTTTCCCAACATCTGTATTCGTATAGTCTACCACATTGTCTGCTCCAAGTGATTTTGCTATATTGATATTTCTCGTACTGCAGACTGCTGTAACTTCTGCTCCGAATGATTTTGCAATTTGAATAGCGAACGTTCCAACACCACCAGATGCACCGTAAATTAACACTTTTTGACCATGCTTGATTTTTCCTTTATCTCGCAAACTTTGGAGGGCTGTGACTGCCGCCATTGGAACTGCTGCTGCTTCCTCATAGCTCAAATTAGCAGGCTTTTTCACTAATACGTTTTCGGGGACGGATACATATTCGGCAAAGCCGCCCCATCCAACGCCAGATAAATCTCCAAACACTTCATCACCAGGTTTAAAACTCTTTACAAGAGTACCAACAGCTTCAATTTGTCCGGCAACATCTCCGCCAGGTATTGGATACTTTGGCTTAATAAAACCATAAATAAGACGAGCCAGCCATGGTTCCCCTTTTATTAAAACTAAATTACCATAGTTAATTGAGGCAGCATGGATTTTAACAAGCACTTGATGTTCTGTAATACTTGGTTTTGTTACTTCCTTTAATTCAAGGACATCAGGTGGACCATACTTGTTTGAAACGACCGCTTTAATAAAAATACCTCCTTAGATATTGCTTTTTTCTATTAAAACTAGAATGACATCACAACATATTATTCTAGTTAACAAAAGTTGAGACCTTTCTTGTAATAAGATTTCTTTGAAAGTACAAGTGAGTAACATATGGCCAAGATTTTCTGTAAATTTATTCTTCATTCATTCTATGAAAGCCACCTGTGTTTCTTCTAAATCGTTCTTTATTCGCTTGATGAAAGATAGTAAATCCCCGTTTTTTTTATGATAAGAAAAAAACCATCCAACTTGGATGGTTTCTCTATTATTTGATCTTAGATTTTCATAATTCCGCCAGTGCTTGCAGATGTAACAAGCTTGGAATAACGAGCTAAGTACCCTTTTTTCACCTTTGGCTCAAAGCCTTTCCAGTTGGCTTTACGTTTTTCCCACTCTTCTTCTGGAACTTGAACATCCATTGTACGGTTTTCAATATCGATCACGACATGGTCACCATTTTCAACGAATGCAAGTGGACCGCCTTCGGCAGCTTCTGGTGAAGCATGACCGATAGAAAGACCACGAGATGCACCTGAGAAACGACCGTCTGTGACTAGCGCTACTTTTGGTCCTAATCCCATTCCAACGATCATAGAAGTTGGAGAAAGCATTTCCGGCATTCCTGGTCCGCCTTTTGGTCCTTCATAACGGATGATGACTACATGACCTTCTTTAACTTTACCATTTGCAATACCATTGATCGCTTCTTCTTGTGATTCAAATACAATCGCAGGACCTTCATGGCTTGTAATCCCGTTTTGAACTCCACCTGTTTTAATAATCGCACCATCTGGAGCAAGATTACCGAATAAAACAGCAAGGCCGCCTTTTTCTGTATGAGGATTATCAATTGGTCTGATAACCTCATGATCTTGGACCTCACAGCCGGCGATATTTTCACCAAGTGTTTTACCTGTAACTGTTAATGTATCAAGGTGAAGAGCTCCTTCTTTTTTCGATAGCTCATATAAAGCTGCAGATACTCCACCTGCTGCATGTAAGTCTTCAATATGATGGTCTGATGCAGGAGCAAGCTTAGATAAATGCGGAACACGTGCTGCTACTTCATTGATACGTTGAATTGGATATTCGATTTCTGCCTCATTTGCTAATGCTAATGTGTGTAATACTGTGTTAGTAGATCCACCTAGCGCCATATCAAGAGCGAATGCATTATCAATTGCTTTTTCCGTCACAATATCTCTTGGTTTAATGTCATCTTTGATAAGATTCATTAACTGTTTAGCAGATTTTTTCACGAATTCTTTACGTTTTGGGTCAACAGCTAAAATTGTACCATTACCAGGCATTGCTAATCCAAGTGCTTCAGCTAAACAGTTCATTGAGTTAGCTGTAAACATACCTGAACAAGATCCACAGGTTGGGCATCCAAATTGCTCTAGCTCTGTTAAGCCTTTTTCATCGATTTTACCAGATTGATAGGCACCTACACCTTCAAAAACAGAAGAAAGTGAGATTTTCTTCCCATCGCTAGTTACGCCGGCCTTCATTGGGCCACCGCTAACGAATACTGTAGGAATATTGATACGTAATGCCGCCATCATCATACCTGGAGTGATTTTGTCACAGTTAGGGATACATACCATTCCATCGAACCAGTGTGCAGAAACTACTGTTTCAACAGAGTCTGCAATGATTTCACGGCTTGGTAATGAATAGCGCATTCCGATATGTCCCATTGCAATTCCATCGTCTACACCGATCGTATTAAATTCAAAAGGAACTCCACCAGCTTCACGAATCGCTTCCTTTACAATTTTTCCAAACTCTTGTAAATGTACATGACCGGGTACAATATCAATATATGAATTACAAACCGCAATAAACGGTTTATCAAAATCCTCTTCTTTTACTCCCGCAGCGCGAAGTAAGCTACGATGAGGTGCACGGTCAAACCCTTTTTTAATCATATTACTACGTAAATTCATCTTCCCCAATCTCCTTTCACTAAACATCATTCAAGAATGATATTATTAGGGTACTTCTAATTGACTAAATAATCAATATATTTCTTCTTATTTGAATAATTATTATACTAATTTATCTTTAAAACAAGTTAAATTTACAAATTTCATAGATAATTTAAAAATTGAATGATGGCTTTTGTCTTTAAATATTATTGCCGTATTATAAAAAAGAGAGCATCATAGTCCTAGTGGAAAATAAGTTTCATTTTCTGTTAAATAGCAGCCAACTTCTATTACTTTCTCTTGATTAAACAAAAGCATAGAAATATGTAATATAATACTAATCAACAAATGATTCATAAAAGGAGGAATTTCAATGACAGCCTCTCAACAAACACGTAGGACTTGTGAAAACGGACATCATTTTTATAAGAGTAGTGATTGTCCTACTTGTCCAATATGTGAAAAAGAACGGAAACCTGCGTCTGGTTTTCTATCCAAGCTTTCTGCCCCTGCACGACGAGCTCTAGAAAACATTGGTGTATTTACAGTAGAAGAACTTGCAAAATATAGTGAAAAGGAAATTTTGTCCCTGCATGGAATTGGACCATCCTCCATTCCGAAGCTTCGTTCATCATTACAAGACAAAGGGCTAACATTTAAAAATGACTAAATAAAAAAACGCCATGATT